>JACSRM010000246.1 GCA_014879745.1 Burkholderiaceae bacterium
CTACGGCTACTCGGGCACCAACGCGTTCAACAACGCCGGCAGCTACAACAAGCTCAACGCCACGACCACGACGATGAGCGTCGTCTACAACAACACCGGCACGACCAATGTCGACGCCGGCACGATGAACGTGACTTCGGCGCTGACCAACCATGGCCTGATCCGAACCGCGGCCGGCGCGACCTTCCTCGGCAGCAATGCCGTGTTCGCCAACGCCGGCACCCTCGCCGGCAACGGCACGATCGCGACCCATGCCGGCGGCGACATCGTCAACGACGGCGGCGCGATCGACCCCGGCATCGGCGGCGTCGGCCACCTCGATGTCACCGGCAGCCTCGTCAACTTCGCCACCGGAAAGATCAACTTCGACCTCGCGAGCCTCGCGAGCTTCGACACCCTTGCCGTCAGCGACGACGTGACGCTGGCCGGCGAACTCGGCGTCTGGAACCTCGGCTACACGCCGGTGCTCGGCGACAGCTTCGTCGTCATGACGTTTGCGTCGCAGGCCACCAGTCATCTGTTCGACTCGATCGGCGTCTACGGCTTCGCTCCCGGCACGGAGTTCACTGCGATCTACAACCCGAACGACGTGACGCTCACGGTGAGCGCCGTCGCCGCCGTGCCCGAGCCGCAGACGGTCGCCCTGATGCTTGCCGGCCTGGGCATCGTCGGCTGGGTCGTGCGCCGGCGCCGGGCGTGAGGACGACGGCACGGCGATGACGCGTCGCGCGGGCAGCGCCGGGCCGGGCAGGTAGCGACTGGCCGCGCCGCGGCCGGCCGCGCGCCGCTTGCCCGCGCTGCGACGCGGCCCGAAACTCGCCGCATGGCCAGAACCGACACCCCACCCCGCCTGCCGGCATCGGACGCCGGCTGGCAACTTCAGCTGCTCGGGCAGCCGAGCCTCGTCTGCACCGACGACGGCCGCACGCTCGTGCTGCGGCCCAAGGATGCGGCGCTGCTCGCGATCGTCGCGTTGTCGGCGCCCGTGAAGGCCGACCATCTCGCCGCCCTGCTCTGGCCCGGCGCGACGGCGAGGCAGGCCGACAACAGCCTTCGCCAGCGCCTGTTTCGCCTGCGCCGCGACACCGCGGCGCCGCTCGTCGCGAACAGCGCGCAATGGCAACTCGACGCCCGCGTCACGACCGACATCGAGCCGACGCTCGCGGCCATCCTCGACGACGAGAACGCCGGCCGCGACGAACTGCTCGGCGACCTCGAGTTCGACGACAGCCCGGACCTCGCCGACTGGCTGCGCGCCGAGCGCCGCAAGTGGCGCGAACGGCGCAACGATGCGCTCGCCGCCGCGGCAACGGCGTGCGAGAAGGCGGGCGCCGTCGCGCGCGGCCTCGTCTACGCGCAGCGCCTGATCGACGCCGACCCCTTTGCCGAGCACGCCTGGCGCCATCTGATGCGCCTGCACTACCTGCGCGGCGACCGCTCGGCGGCGATCGCCGCCTTCGAGCGCCTCGAGCGACGGCTGAAGGACGAACTCGGCACCCGCCCGTCGGCCGAGACGATCGAGCTGATGGCGACGATCGAGGAGGCCGGCGCAAGCCTCCCGGCGCAGCGCGCCGTCGTGCCAGCGAGCTTGCTGCGGCCGCCGCGCCTGATCGGCCGCGAGGGCGAACTGCGGCGGCTCGCGGGCGCGTGGTCGGCGCGGCGCGTCTTCCTGCTCGTCGGCGAAGCGGGCATCGGCAAGAGCCGGCTGCTGCACGACTTCGCCGCCGGGCGCGCCGGGGCGGTCGTCGTCCAGGCGCGGCCGGGCGACGCCGGCATCGCGTACGCGCTGCTCGCGCGGCTGGTGCGCGCGATGCTCGGCGCGACCGGTCTCGAGCTCGCCGCGGCGCGCACGCGCGAACTCGCGCTGATCCTGCCCGAACTGGGCGCGCCGGTCGCCGTCGGCGGGCAGGCGCAGCGCCTGCTGCTGCAGCGCAGCGTCGAGATCACGCTCGCCGATGCGGCGCGCGCCGGCTTGCAGGCGCTGATCGTCGACGACCTGCACTTCGCCGACGACGCGAGCGTCGAGTTCCTGCAGTCGATGCTCGACGCCGACACCCTCGCCGCGCTGCGCTGGGGCTTCGCGCAGCGCCCGGCCGACGCCGGCGAAGCGGCGAGCGCGCTGCGCACCGCGCTCGAGGAGGGCGGCCGGGTCGAGACCGTCACCTTGCAGCCGCTCGACCTCGAACAGCTTCGCGCCCTGATCGAATCGCTCGCCGTCGCCGAACTCGACCCGGCCCGGCTCGCGCCGGCGCTGCTCAAGCACAGCGGCGGCAACCCGATGTTCGCCCTCGAGACGCTGAAGGATCTCGTCATCTCCGAGCACGGCGCCGCGGCCGACACCGGCCTTGAACTGCCGCAACCCGTCAGCGTCGGCGCCCTCGTCGCGCGCCGGCTCGCGCAGCTGTCGGCGCCGGCGCTGCGGCTGGCGCGCACGGCGGCGCTCGCCGGGGTGGACTTTCACGCCGAGCTGGCCGCCGCCGTCCTCGAGACGCATCCGCTAGACATCGCCGAGCCGTGGCGCGAGCTGGAAGCGGCGCAGGTCATCCGCGACCAGGGCTTCGCGCACGACCTGATTCTCGAGGCGACGCTCGCCTCGGTGCCGCAGCCGATCGCGCAACTGCTGCACCGGCGCATCGCGGCCTACCTCGAGGACCATCAGGCGGCGCCCGAACGCCTCGCGCCGCACTGGGCCGGCGCCGGCGAGTGGCAGCGCGCGGGCGAACGCTACGCGGCGAGCGCCGCCCGGGCGCGGCGCGCCTCGCAGCGCAGCCACGAGATCGAGTACTGGCGTCTCGCCGCCGACGCCTTCGACCGCGGCGGCGGGCGCGAGCGCGCGTTCGACGCGCGCTGCGAGACGATCCACGCGCTGATCGTCGTGCAAGGCGTGACGCAGGCGCAGGCGGCGATCGACGCCCTGCTCGCCGCCGCCGCGACCGACGCCGAGCGCGCCGCCGCGCTCACCGCGAAAGCGACGGCGGCGCTGATGGCGGCCGATGCAGCGACCGGCATCGCGGCGGCGGCGCAGGCGCTCGAGCTGACGCGCGAATCGGCGTCGCCGTGGCCGCGCTTCCAGGCCGCGCGGCTGCACGCCGTCGGCCTCGCGCAGGCGGGCCGCACGGCCGAGGCGCTCGCCGTCATCGAACCGTACCGCTCGCTGATCGAGGCCGAAGGCACGCCCGAGCAGCGCGGCAACTTCTGGGCCGACTACGCCTACGTGCTGAACTCGGTGCGCCGGTTGCGCGACACCGGCTTCGCGCTGCAGCAGGCGATCGAGAACGCCTCCGCGCTCGGCGACATCGCCGAACTCGCGACACTCACGTCCAATCTCGCGACCGTCAAGGGCAACCTCGGACAATCCGCCGAGGCGCTCGCCCTCGCCGAGCGCGCGCTCGCGCTGCAGGCGCAGCTCGGCGCAACCGACGGCCCCGAAGGCGCCGTGCTCGAGACCTATGTCGGCCTCTACAACGGCCACCTCGGCCGCTACGGCCAGGCCCTTCGGCACCTGGACAATGCCATCGCCTGCTTCGAGCGCGACAAGCAGCCGGTGTGGACCGCCCTCGCATCGAACCACAAGGCGCAGTTGCTGATCGACCTCGGGCAGTTCGCCCGCGCGCAGCAGGCGCTGGCCTACGAAACGCCGAACATCGATCACATCCGGGCGCGCGGCGTGGCGGTCGCGGCGCGGCTGGCGCGCGCCCTCGGCCAGCCCGGCGGCGAGCGGATCGACGAAGCCGTCGCGCTGCTCGAAGGCGGGGGCGATCCGCATGTGCGGATGCACGCGCTGCTCGACCGCGCCGGCTGGCATGACGGCGGTGTCGATCTCGAACGCTACGACGAGGTGCTGCGCATGGCGCTGCAGCTCGAGTTTGCCGGCGTCGCGATGAAGGCGCGGCTGCTGCGCGCGCAGGCACAAAGCCGCGCCGGCGAGCGGGCGCAGGCGGCGCAGGCGATGCGCGAGATCGTCGGCCAGATGCCGGCGCTGCAACCGGTCGATCTGTACTTCGGCGAGGCGTGGTGGATCGCGGCCCAGGTGTTCGATGCCAACGACGACCGCGACGACGCGCTGATGGCGCTCGCACAGGGCGCGCGATGGGTGCGCCAGGTCGCGCTGCCGAACGTCCCCGAGCCGTTTCGCGACAGCTTCCTGCAGCGCAACCCGAGCAACCGCGCGCTGCTCGCGGCGGCCGACGCCAAGCTCGGGCGCTGACGCGGCGCCGTTTGTCCCCCGTTCCCGGCCCGGGCTCGACCAGGGCCGCCGAAGGGCCTTTACAAGTCTTTAAGATGCACGTAACATGCATCTTATTGTCGATGTTCGCACACAGCCACTGAAATGCAGATCGCATCGGGAGTTTCGCGCTGGACCATGCTGCACTTCGGCTGCGCGATCGTCGCGCTGCTCGCGGCGCTCGTCTTGCTCGTGACGGGCTACTCCGATCCGCTCGAAGGGCTGCGCGCGCCGCGCACACTCGTCGGCGTACACCTGACGACGATAGGGTGGCTCAGCCTCCTGATGCTCGGCGCCCTCTACCAGTTTGTCCCCGTCATCACGAATACCAAGCTCTACAGCCAGCGCCTGCCGCTCGCCGGCCTCGTCTTCATCGGCGCCGGGCTTGCGGCGATGCTGTTCGGCTTCGTCGAGCTCGGCGCGGCCGACGCGCAGCGCGCCGTCTGGCTGCCGATCGGCGGCAGCCTCGTGCTGATCGGCTTCGTGCTCGGCGGCGCCGACATCGCGCTGACGATCTGGAATATCCGCCCGCTGCCGCTGCACGCCGCATTCGTCGCCGTGAGCCTCGTCTTCCTGCTGCTCGCGGCCCTGCTCGGCATCGCGCTCGCGCTCAACTTCGTGCTGCCCGACCGCCCCGCCTTCCTGCTGCGCCTGAGCGGCTCGGGCGTCAGCCTGCACATGGCCGCCGGGCTCGGCGGCTGGTTCACGCTGACGGTGATGGGCGTGAGCTACCGGCTGCTGTCGATGTTCATGCTCGCGCCCGACGAACCGCGGCGCAGCACGTATGCCGCGCTCTACCTGACGGCGGGCGGCCTGGCGCTGCTGATCCTCGGCGGGCTCGTGCAGCTCGAGGGCGGGCCGGCGGCGGTCTGGGCAAGCCGGATCGGCGTGGCCGCGACGGCGGTCGGCGTCGTGTGCTATCTGGCCGATATCGTCGAGTTCTATCGCACCCGCAGCCGCAAGCTGCTCGAGCTCAACAGCGTGACCGCCGCCATCGCGCTCGCCGTGCTCGCGCTTTCGATCCTGATCGGCCTCGTCCTCGCGCCGCTCGGCCTGCTCGGCCGGTATGCGGCGGCGGTCGGCTACTTCTTCCTCTTCGGCGGACTGACCGGGCTGGGCTTGAGCCAGCTCTACAAGATCGTGCCGTTCATGACCTGGCTCGAGGTCTTCGGCAAGAAGCTCGGCAAGGGCCCGGTGCCGCGCGTGCAGGACCTGGTGAAGGAGCCGCGCGCCAAACCGTGGTTCATCGCCTATTTCGCGACGACCGCGATCGCGTCGCTCGCGCTCGCCGCCGAGAGCAGGGTGCTGTTCCAGATCGCCGTCGCCGCACAACTGCTCGCGACCGCCGCGATCGTCGTCGAGCTGTGGCGCGCGCGGCATCCCGATCCGAACCTGAAGCCGACCTTGTCGCGCCCCGCGGCGCTCGCCGCGCTGAAGCCGAAGAAGCCCGGCGCGCCGGCATCTGCGCCCGCCGCCGCGCCCGCGGCCGCGATTTCCGCACCCCCTTCCACGCAAGGAGAATGACATGACGATTGCACCCCAGACCCTGGACGTCCGCCCGATCCTGAAAGCCGGCGGCGAGCCGTTCCCGCAAATCATGCAGGCGATCGCGAAGCTGCAGGCCGGACAGGGTCTGCGCCTGCTGGCGACCTTCAAGCCGGAGCCGCTGTTCGCGGTGATGAAGAACAAGGGCTACTCGCACAGCGCGAAGGCGCTCGACGGCGGCGACTGGGAGGTGATCTTCACACCGGCGCAATCGGCGGCGCCGCAGCCGCCGGCGGCCGCATCCAAGCCCGGCCAGGACGATGCCACCGGCTGGCCCGAGCCGAGTCACAAGATCGACAACCGCGGCCTCATGCCGCCCGAGCCGATGGTGATCACGATGGAAGCGGTCGAAGGCATGGCCAGCGGCGAGGTGCTCGAATGCCTGTACGACCGCGAGCCGCTGCTGCTGTACCCCGAACTCCAGTCGCGCGGCCACTTCGCGCACTGCGACAAGCTCGGGCCGAGCGAATACCGGGTGCTGATTCGTGTCGGAGCCGCCGAATGACTGCGCCGACCACCGAAGAGATGCTCGAGGCGCTGAAGGACGTCTTCGACCCCGAGCTCGGCTACAACATCGTCGATCTCGGCCTCGTCTACGGCGCGACGATGAAGGATGCGGCCGCGCTCGTCACGATGACGCTGACGACGCCGGGCTGTCCGGCGTCCGACGTGATCCAGGCCGGCGTTCGCCAGCGTCTGGAGGAAGTGCCCGGCGTCGAGATGGTCGACATCGACCTGGTGTGGGATCCGGCGTGGAGCCCGCAGTCGATGAGCCGGGCGGCGAAGGACCACTTCGGCATCGAGGACGAGTAGGCCGCGATGCCGGATCCGACCTCATCCACGGCGCCGGTCGCGGACGATGCCAACGCCGCGCTCGCGAAGCTCAACCGCCTGTTCGTGCAGGCGCTGGTGCAGATCGGCAAATGCGGCGATGCGAACGACATCGACGCCGCCTGCCGGCTCGCCGCACAGGGCTGGTCGGCGCTGCGCCGCGACTGGCCGCGCGAGGCCGAGCGGCTCAATGGCGTGATGCACAGCTTGACTGGTCCCAGGCATACCAGGCAGCCCGGCAAGGGCGCGGAAATGACTGCAACCGAAACTGCCTCGGCAGCCGAGACTTCAACCGAAAGGATACAAAGCCATGAGCGATAGCGAAAACCTCGACGTGCGTCAACTGATTCCGATGGAGCGCCACCGCACCATCTTCGCCACCTGGCAAGGCCTGCCCGGCGGCAAGAGCTTCGTCCTCATCAACGACCACGACCCCAAGCCGCTGTACTACCAGTTCGACGCCGAGCACAAGGGCCAGTTCAGCTGGGAATACCTCGAATCCGGCCCCGAGGTCTGGCGCGTGCGGATCGGCAAGACCGGCTGAGCGCAGGCTGCAGCGGACGCGCCGGTCCAGGGGCGTCTCGATCCGGCGATCCGCGCCGAGCGCCGGCCGCCGCGCCTCGAGACCTTCCGGCGCACGCGATCGCCGCGGCTCGCGCCCCAGACCTCAGGCGGCCGTCTTGTCGGTATTCGCCAGCGCGCGCGCCACTTCGTGTGCGCCCTGCGCGGAACCGTTTTCGGGCACCGTCTCGTCCTCGCGATCCGTCACGTCGCTCAGCACCTTCGCGAGCCGCTCCGGCGCCTGGCCGTCGAGACCGATCCACGCGCCCTGCGTCAGCGTGATGTGCGCCGCCTCGACGCTGCCGGCGCCGGCGCACAGGATGGTGCGCGTCGGCGCGCCTGCGGCGGCGAGAACGAGCATCGCCGGCACGACGGCCTCGGGGCCGAGGGCGTCGAGCACGCTTTGCGGCATCAGATCCTGCGTCATGCGCGTCGCGGCGGTCGGTGCGAGGCAGTTGACGCGAATGCCGTATTTCTCGCCTTCGAGCCCGAGCGTCTGCATGAAGCCGACCAGCGCGAGCTTGGCCGCGCCGTAGTTGGTCTGGCCGAAGTTGCCATAGAGGCCGGTCGACGACGTCGTCATCACGATGCGGCCGTACTTCTGCGCCTGCATGATCGGCCAGACCGCCTTCGTGCAGTGCACCGCGCCCATCAGGTGCACTTCGAGGACGAGGCGAAAGTCGGCCAGGTCCATCTTCGCGAAGGTCTTGTCGCGCAGGATGCCGGCGTTGTTGACGAGCACGTCGACCCGGCCCCAGGCGTCCATCGCCTGCGCGACCATCGCCTGCACGGCGTCGAAATCGGTCACCGACGCGCCGTTCGCGATCGCCTCGCCGCCGGCGGCCCGGATCTCGGCGACCACCGCCTCGGCCGCGCTCGCCGAACCGCCGCTGCCGTCGCGCGCACCGCCCAGGTCGTTGACGACGACGCGCGCGCCGCGTGCGGCGAGCGCGAGTGCGTGGGCACGGCCGACGCCGCCGCCCGCGCCGGTGACGATGGCAACCTGGCCCTTGAAATCAATGCTCATCGGAGTAGTCCTGTCTGAAGGTGAGACTCGCAATTCATGGAAGAATGCGCCGCACGCCGCCGCGCGGCGCCGGCCGGCATGATACGAGCTGACGGCATGCGCCACGCTTACGCCATGTCCCGACATCAGGAATTTGCCCATGAACCAGAAAGCCCGCGCGGTCGTCTGCCGCGAACTCGATCAGCCGGTGGTGGTGGAGGACATCGTCGTCGAGGCGCCACGGCGCAACGAAGTGATGATCAAGCTCGCCGCCTGCGGCGTATGTCATAGCGATCTGTCGGCGACGAACGGCACGATCCCGTTTCCGCCACCGCTCGTCCTCGGCCACGAGGGGGCCGGCATCGTCGTCCAGGTCGGCGAGGGGGTGACCGAGTTCGCCGTCGGCGATGCGGCGATCAGCTCGTTCGTCAGCATGTGCGGCAAGTGCCGCTACTGCGTCACCGGCCGGCCGCAGTTGTGCGACCAGGCGGCGAAGACGCTCTTCACGCTGCCCGACGGCAGCGTGCGCACGCGCGATGCGGCCGGCCAGCCGCTGAACGTCTTCTCGGGCTGCGGCGTGATGGCCGAATATGCGACGCTGCATGTCGACAACCTCGTCAAGATCGGCCACGAGGTGGCGCTCGACTGCTGCGCGCTCGTCTCCTGCGGCGTGATGACGGGCGTCGGCGCGGCGTGCAATACGGCCAAGGTCGAGCCGGGGTCGATCGCGATCGTCTTCGGCGCCGGCGGCGTCGGCCTGAATGCGATCCAGGGCTGCCTGCTTTCCGGTGCGGCAATGATCGTCGCCGTCGACCTGAGCGACGCCAAGCTCGAGATGGCGCGCGTCTTCGGCGCGACGCACACCGTCAACCCCGGCACGGAGGACAACGTCGTCAAGACACTGCGCAAGCTCACCGGCGGCGGCGCGGACTATGCGTTCGAGTGCGTCGGCCAGGGCGCGCTCCTTGCCCAGGCGTACGGCGCGCTGCGCAAGGGCGGGACGGCGGTGATGGTCGGCATCGCCCGCCCGCAGGACCAGACGACACTCAGAACGAGCACCTTCTCGTTCGAGGAAAAGACCGTCACCGGCAGCTATTTCGGTTCGGGCCGCCCGCGCGACGACTTCCCGCGCATCCTGTCGCTCTACAGGGCCGGGCGCCTGAAGCTCGACGAGCTGATCACGAAGCGCTACCGCATCGACGAGGCGCCGCAGGCCTTCGACGACTTGGCGAGCGGGCGCAACGCGCGCGGCATGATCATGCTCGATTGACGGTGGCGCCGATGGCGCGACGCACGCCGCGCGCTGGCGTCGGCGCGCGACCGGGACGCATTGAGCAGAGTCAGCCGGATGCCGGATCGCGCCGCGCAAACCGCTTCGGTTCGCACGAGCTTTGTCCTAAGATCGAATCCCTGCCACAACCTCGAGGAGAATGGAGATGCCCCACCCGAAGAGAACCGTGCTCGTCACCGGCGGCATGGGCGGCCTCGGCGAGACGATCTCGACCAAGATGGCCGACGACGGCTACCAGGTCGCGGTGACCTATTCACCCGGCAATACCAAGCATTCGCAGTGGGTCACCGAGATGAAGGGGCGCGGCTACGACTTCGTCGCCGTCGAATGCGACGTGGCCGATATCGATTCGTGCGCGCGCGCGGTGGCCGAGGTCGAGTCCAAGCTCGGCCCGATCGACGTCCTCGTCAACAATGCCGGCATCACGCGCGACATGACCTTCAAGAAGATGGACAAGGTCAACTGGGACGCGGTGCTGCGCACCAACCTCGACAGCCTGTTCAACATGACCAAGCAGGTCGCCGACGGCATGACCGAGCGCGGCTGGGGCCGCATCATCAATGTCTCGTCGGTGAACGGCTCGAAGGGCGCCTTCGGGCAGACCAACTACTCGGCCGCGAAAGCGGGCGTGCATGGCTTCACGAAGGCGCTCGCGCTCGAGGTGGCGAGAAAGAACGTCACCGTCAATACGATCTCGCCGGGCTATATCGGCACCAAGATGGTGACGGCGATTCCGAAGGACATCCTCGACTCGAAGATCCTGCCGCAGATCCCGCTCGGCCGGCTCGGCAAGCCCGAGGAGGTCGCGGGGCTGATCATCTATCTGGCATCCGAGGAAGCCGCCTTCGTGACCGGCGCCAATATCGCGATCAACGGCGGCCAGCACATGCAGTGAGGCCCGCGCAGACCATCCCCACCCCAAGGAGAAGACGATGATCAAGGCCGGTATCGATCAGGATGCACTCATCACCCAGTTCGCGCAGGCGACCGCCAAGCAGGGCGCGGCACTGCGCAAGGCGGTCAGCGAGGCGACGCTGAAGGCGCTTCAAGGGCGCGAGCTGACGCTCGCCAATATCCGCAGCGTGCTCGCTTCGGTGACGCAGGCGGCCTCTGCCGGCGCCGCCGAGAGCAAGCTGCCGATGCCCGATGTCGAGGCGATGCTCGGCCAGGCCTTCGCCGGCATGGATGCGGCGCTGCTGAAGACGGTCGAGGCGCAGCGCATGGCGCTCGAGCAGTTCGTGAGCCAAGGCATCGACGTGCAAGGCAGGCAGATGAAGAGCGCGCTCGACAACCTCGAGAAGATGGAGGATCTGTTCTTCGGCGCCGTCGGCAAGGCCGTGCAGGGGCTGGACACGCCGATCAAGGGCCCGTGGGACCATGTGCTCGAATCGATGAAGGTCAAGGGCACGAGCACCGGCGCGCAGGCGAGCGAGACCGTCGAGCAGATGCTTTCGCAAACGCAGAGCGCCTTGCGCGACGGCCGCGCGACCGGGCTGCGCGCGACGCAGGCGCTGATGGAGAGCTACGCGACGCTCGTCAGCGGCGTGCTGATCGGCATGTCCGAGGGCCTGAAGCAGGCCGCCCCCGACAAGCCGGCGCCGAAGGCAGGCGCGCGGCGCTCGTAGCGAAACGCCCGCACCGGCGGCTACCGTCACGCCTCGGGCATGGACAGCCTCGATCTGCAAGTCCTGACCCAGGCGCGCGACTGGCGCGCCGCGGGTCTGGAGGTCTGGCTCGTGACCGTCGTCGAGACCTGGGGCTCGGCACCGCGCCAGCCCGGTGCGCTGCTCGCGATCTGCGCCGACGCCCAGGTTGTCGGCTCGGTTTCCGGCGGCTGCGTCGAGGACGATTTGATCGATCGCGTCCGCCATGGCGACCGCACCGCCACGCCTTCCATCGTCGTCTACGGCGTATCGAACGAGGAGGCGGCGCGCTTCGGCCTGCCGTGCGGCGGCAATCTGCGCCTGCTGCAGGAGCCGCTTCGCGACACGGCGTGGATCGACGAGGTGCTGGCGCGCACGCAAAAGCACGAGCTTGTCGTGCGCCGGCTCGATATCGCAAGCGGCGCGGTGACGGTCGAGCACGCGGCGCGACAGGTGCGCTTCGCGTTCGACGGCAGGACGCTCGTCGCGCCGTTCGGGCCGCGCTGGCGGATGCTGCTGATCGGCGCCGGTGCGCTGTCGCGCGTCGTCGCACCGATCGCGCAGGCGCTCGATTTCGAAGTCACGTGCTGCGATCCGCGCGAGGAGTACCACCGCGGCTGGGACGTGCCGGGCTCGATCCTGCGCACCGAAATGCCCGACGACGTCGCCCAGCAGATGCAGCTCGACGCGCAATGCGCCGTGATCGCCGTGACGCACGACCCCAAGCTCGACGACCTCGTGCTGCTCGAGGCGCTGAAGTCGCCGGCGTTCTATGTCGGCGCGCTCGGTTCGGCGCGCAACGACGCCAAGCGCCGCGAGCGGCTCGCGCTGTTCGACCTCTCGGCCGCGCAGATCGCGCGCCTGCGCGGCCCGATCGGATTGAATCTCGGCAGCCGCACGCCGGCCGAGATCGCGGTTGCGATCGTCGCCGAGTTGGTCGCCGTGCGCAACGGCGTGACCGAGACGCGGCGCGAGCGCGCCGCCGCGCCACAACCCGAAGCGGCGCCCGCGACGCCCTGAGCCCGCCGTGATCGCCTGGCTCGCGCACGAGCAGCAGCCGCTGCCGCCGCTGTCGCAGGCGCTGGGCGCCGAAAGCCAGGCCCCCGGCCTGCTCGCGGCGGGCGGATCGCTCACCCCGCGCCGCCTCGCCGAGGCGTATGCGCAAGGCGTCTTTCCGTGGTACGGCGAGGGCCAGCCTATCCTGTGGTGGTCGCCCGATCCGCGCATGGTGCTGCCGGTCGCCGAATTCGCGCTCTCGCGCTCGCTGCGCAAGACGATCCGCCGCTTCATCGCGACGCCCGGCTGCGAGGTGCGCATCGACAGCGCGCTCGCAGACGTGCTGCGCGCTTGCGCGACGACGCCGCGCGATGGCCAGTCCGGCACCTGGATCGTTGCCGAGATGATCGCCGCCTACCGCGCGTGGCCGGCGGTGCACAGCTTCGAGACGTGGATCGACGGCCGACTCGCCGGCGGCCTGTACGGCGTCTGCCTGGGCCGCATGTTCTACGGCGAGTCGATGTTCGCGCGGCGCACCGACGCGTCCAAGATCGCACTCGCCGCGCTGGTGTGCTTCTGCCGCGCCAACGGCATCGACCTGATCGACTGCCAGCAGCGCACCGAGCACCTCGCATCGCTCGGCGCGCGCGAAATTGCACGAACCGATTTCCAACGGCTGATCACCCCGCGGGTGCGGGGGCCGGCGGTTCCCGATTGGGTCTATCATGCTTCGCACTGGCAACACCTGCGCGCTGCGCCGCAGAGGATGCCGACCGAGGATCTCGCCGCGTGACCCATCCGAAAGAGCTGCCGCTCTCGTCGCTCCAGTTCTACGCCACGGCGCCCTACCCCTGCAGCTACCTGCCGCTGCGCATGGCGCGCTCGCAGGTCGCGACGCCGAGCCACCTGATCAACGCCGATGTCTATTCGGGGCTCGTCGCGAACGGCTTTCGGCGCAGCGGCATGTTCACCTACCGGCCGTATTGCGACGGCTGCCGGGCCTGCGTGCCGCTGCGCGTGCCGGTCGCGAGTTTTGCGCCGACCCGCAGCCAGCGCCGCGCGGCGCGCGCCCACGCCGGGCTGCGCGCGCGCGTGCTGCGCCTGTGCTTCGTCCCCGAGCACTACCAGCTCTACCTGCGCTACCAGGCCGGCCGCCACGCCGGCGGCGGCATGGACAACGACAGCATCGACCAGTACACGCAGTTCCTGCTCCAGAGCCGCGTCAACTCGCGCCTCGTCGAGTTCCGCGAGCCGTCGGCGCAGGGCCCGAACACGCTCAAGATGGTGTCGATACTCGACGTGCTCAACGACGGGATCTCGGCCGTCTATACCTTCTTCGAGCCCGAGCCGAATACGAGCTACGGCACCTTCAACGTGATGTGGCAGATCGAGCAGACGCGCATGCTCGGCCTGCCCTATGTCTACCTCGGCTACTGGATCGCGGGCAGCCCGAAGATGGAGTACAAGAAGCAGTTCCGTCCGCATCAGGTGCTGCAGGACGGGCATTGGGTGAACGCTCACGGCTGAGCGCGTTCGCCGCCGATCTCCAGCCGCGACACCACTTCGTCGGCCAGCGCAAGACAACTCGTGAGCCCCGGCGACTCGATGCCGAACAGGTTGACGAGTCCGGCAATGCCGTGCACGCGCGGACCCTGGATCAGGAAGTCGGGCGCCGGCTCGCCGGGGCCGTGGATCTTCGGCCGCACGCCGCTGTAGGCCGGCTGCAGCGCGCCGTCGGGCAGGCCCGGCCAGTAGCGGCGGATATCGGCGTAGAAACCATCGGCGCGCGCCGGGTCGACCCGGTAGTCGATCTGGTCGGCACTCGCGATATCGAGCCACTGCGCGTCGGGGCCGAAGCGCGCCGCACCCGCGAGGTCGAGCGTCAGATGCACGCCGAGCCAGGCATCCTGTGGTATCGGATAGACGAGGCGCGAGAACGGCGCGCGGCCGGCGAGCGCGTAGTAGCTGCCCTTGCTGAAATGCGCCTTCGCAAGATGCCGTGCCGCAAGGCCTTCGAAGCGCGCCGCGAGGCCGGGCGCGTACAGTCCGGCCGCATTGACGACGAGCCGCGCGTGCAACGCCGTCGGCTCGGCGCCACCAACGACGACCCGATGGCCCCGATCGCCGTTCGCGACGCACTCGATGCCTTCGACCGGCGACCGCAGCACGACGGCACCGCCGGCGCGTTCCAGGTCGCCCTGCAGTGCGAGCATCAGGGCGTGGCTGTCGACGATGCCGCTGGACGGCGAGAGCAGCGCCGCATCGCAGCGCAACCCGGGCTCGAGCGCGGCCGCCTCGGCAGCGCCGAGCATCGCGAGATCGTCGACGCCGTTCGCGCGTGCGCGCTGCGCGAGTGCCTCGAGCGCCGCGATCTGTCCGGCCGAGGTCGCGACGACGAGCTTCCCGCAGCGGCGGTGCCCGACACCGTGCGACGCACAGTACGCATAGAGCTGTTCGCGCCCGGCGACGCACAGCCTCGCCTTGAGCGAGCCGGGCACGTAGTAGAGCCCGGCGTGGATCACTTCGCTGTTGCGCGAGCTGATGCCGGTGCCGATCGCATCCTCGCGCTCGAGGACGAGCGTCTCCTGCCCGTGCAGCGCGAGCGCGCGGCCGACCGCGAGGCCGACGACCCCGGCGCCGATCACGATCGCATCGACCCGGTCCAGACTCATGTCGAGTAGTGCGCCGCGGCGCGCGCCAGCCGGCCCTGGATCGCGGCGCGCAGGCCGGGCGGGCCGACGACCTCGACATGCTCGCCATGGCGCAGCACATCCATCAGCAGTTCGGTGTCGTCGGCGTACGGCAGCTGCAATTCGTAGCGGCCGTCGCCCAGCCAGCGCGCGCGCTGATCGGCGTGCCAGACTTCCTTCGAGACCCACGGCGCGACGCCGGCATCGAAGACGAGCGTCGCCCAGCGCGCCGCCTTGCCGCTGAAGATGCCGTAGGCGCCGTCGAACTCGGCCTCGACCGTCTTCATCGCGACCGTCTTCGCCGGCTGGGCAAGCATCTGCACCTCCTCGATCGCGTCGAGCGCGAAACGGCGCAGCGCCTCGGAGCGGTGGCACCACGCATCCAGATACCAGGTGCTGCGATAGTGGACGAGGCGCAGCGGCGAGACCTCGCGCTCGGACGCCCTGCCCTTGCTGCGCGTCAGGTAGCGCATCCGCAGGCGCCGGCGCCCGAGCAGCGCACTGCCGACGCGTTCGAAATGGCGGCTCGGCACCGGCCGCGCGGCGGTGCCGAGGATGCGCACGCGCTGCATCATCCGGCGCGCCTCGGCGGCGTCGGCGCCGAGCATCACATCGAGCTTGTCGAGCATCGGCTGCAGATGCCGGCCGAGCACGCCGTCGGCGTCGAGCCCGGAGATCAGCTGGTGCATCGTCAACAGGGCATGAATCTCGGACTCGCTGAACCAGACGCCGGGCAGTTCGTGCGACGCGCCGCGCGGCGAGGCTTCGGCCGCGAAGCGGTAGACGTCGTCCGCGCGGTCATAGACGATCGGCGCGTCGAGCCGGTCGCGCAGGTACTGCAGATCACGCTTGAGTGTCGCCGGCGAGACCTCGAGCGCCTCGCGAAGCGCCTTGAAGCTGACGCCGCCGCGATTGCGGATCAGCAGTTCGATCTTGTAGAAGCGTTCGGTGCGGTCCATCGAACCCCGGTACGGTGCGGCGAGCAAGCGGGCCCAAGCCACGGGCCGCGGCCGGCATTCTCGCATGGCGCCCGTCGCGCCGCACAGGCTCACGCCTTGAGCTTGTGGCGCGGGACACTGGGCCCGTCGCCGCGCAAGGTGCACGGCGCAAGCCACCGGAGCATGCCATGGGCCAAGCCGCTTTCGAATTCGACTCTCCCCTTCCCGCACCCGCATTCGAACCGCAAACGGCGTTCGAGATCGGCTGGGATTTCGCGCACTTCGCGCTCGTTCCGCCCGCCGAGCACCTGCTCGCCGGCTCGGCGCTGCGCTACGGTTTCGACGCCGGACGCGCGAGCTTCGGCGCGCGCACGCTGGCGCCGACCCGCCACACGCGCAAGTGGCTGCAACTGCGCCTGAATGCCTGGCGCCGCGGCCGCATCTTCGAGGGACTGCAGGTGACGCCCAACTATCTGGGCCAGATCGACACGACGCATTGCCCGATCACGCGCGAGGCGCTGACCCAGGCCACAGGCACGCCGAGCGATGCGTCGATCGATCGCGTGCGCAACGACGCCGGTTATG
This sequence comes from Burkholderiaceae bacterium, assembly GCA_014879745.1. Classification (GTDB taxonomy): domain Bacteria; phylum Pseudomonadota; class Gammaproteobacteria; order Burkholderiales; family Burkholderiaceae_C; genus CAIKUF01. The sequence continues at coordinate 16,312 of JACSRM010000246.1, forward strand.
CGGCCGGCAATCTGGTCGTCATGAGCACGCGCGCGAACGCGGCGAAAGGCGACGCCGATTTCGACGCTGCGCTGGCAAGCATGCGGCGCGCCGAATCGACCGCCGGCGCGGATACGTCGTCCGCTGCCGCTGCGCAAGGGGTGACGCTCGGCGCCGCGCAATGGGCGCGCATCGCCGTGCTGTGCTCGTTCGTCACCGAGCTCTCGCATGCGCAGGCCGCCGCGCTGCCGCTGCTCGTCCTGCCGCCGAACCGCCTGCGCCTGTTCAACCCGGTGCAGGCGCTGCAGGCGCTCGTCACGCGCCAGTTCGCGCAGCCGGACTGGAACCGGCGCGTCACGCGCATCGCGGCCCTGATCGCCGGCAAGAGCGTGCGGCGCGACTTCCAGATCTTCATCAATGCATTGCTGCCGCGCGTGATCGAATCCGGCCCGCCGCGCGACGCGCAGGCGATGCGCTGGGCGCTCGAGGATGCGTGGCGCAATCCGCTCGTCGTGCGCTGCTGGAAGCGCTTCGCGCTGCAGATCGATGCGGCACAGGCCGAACGCATCGTGCTGGACGCGAGCGCACTGCGCCTGGGCGACCGCCATGCGATCGCGACCAGCCTCGCGCAGGCGACCGAGGGCTGGGGCCTCGCGCAGGGCGGCTACGTGCATGCGAGCGACGCGACCGCCTTGCCGCGGCCGAGGCGTCCGCGTCCGACGCCGGCACGTTCCGGCGCGCTCCCGGCGAACGATCTGGCCGGCGATGCCGCCGCCGCTTCGCATCCCGGCTTGCATCTGCCGCCGGGCGGCCGTGCCGGCGGCGCGATGCCGGCGCTCGCCTGAACCTGGAAACGGCAGTTGACCGCTGCGGATTCTCACGATCGCCGCGTGAACACAGACGTTGCAGGC
>JACSRM010000481.1 GCA_014879745.1 Burkholderiaceae bacterium
GGACGCACCCAGGTTACGGGGGGCAAGGCTCACCAGGTGAGCTTGGCTGAGGCAGGTTGCTAATCAGGTAAAGATATGCACACGCAAGCGAACGACCCAATCCTGGAGCCCGAAGTTCCGTGCCGTGCGGGCAGAACGCCGCCGAGCCTGTGGCGAGACTACCGGCGCTACCAGCCGCGCGGTGGGCGGATCATTCTTGTCGATCAAGTCGACGCCTTGCGCATCTTGGTTGTGAAGGCGGGCATGCGGCGCGAGGTTGGCTGGTGAATCCGGGTGTGGATCGGACTCGATCGTCAGCTCATCCTCAGCTCCGGTAGTCGGCGTTGATGCGCACGTAGTCGAGGCTCAGGTCGCAGGTCCAGACCGAGGCCTGTTCGTCGCCGCGGTTCAGGTTGACGCGTACCGTGATCTCGCTTTGCTTCATCACGCGCTGGCCATCCTCTTCGCGGTATGCCGGGTGGCGGCCGCCGCGTTCGACGACGAGTACATCGTCGAGATACATGTCGATCAGCGATTGGTCGAGGTCGGCGATGCCGGCGTAGCCGACCGCGGCAAGGATGCGGCCGAGGTTCGGGTCGCTCGCGAAGAAGGCCGTCTTGACGAGCGGCGAATGCGCGATCGCGTAGGCCGCGAGGCGGCATTCGGCCGTGCTACGCCCGCCTTCGATCTGCACCGTGATGAATTTGCTCGCACCCTCGCCGTCGCGCACGATGGCCTGCGCGAGTTGCTCGGCGACCTCGATCACCGCGTCGCGCAGCGCCGCGCCGTCGGCGCTGTCGAACTGCGCGACCGGCGCGTTGCCGGCCGCGCCGGTCGCGACGAGGACGAACGAATCATTGGTCGAGGTATCGCCGTCGATCGTGATGCGGTTGAACGAGCGGTCGGCCGCCTCCTTCACGAGCGCGTCGAGCAGCGCGGCGTCGATCGCGGCGTCGGTCGCGACGAAGCCGAGCATCGTCGCCATGTTCGGGCGGATCATCCCCGCGCCCTTGCTGATGCCGCTGATGGTGACGGTGCGGCCGTCGATGCGCACCTGGCGCGACGCCGCCTTCGGCACCGTGTCGGTCGTCATGATCGCCTCGGCGGCCTGCGCCCAGTGCGCCTCGTCGAGGTCGGCGAGCGCGGCCGGCAGCCCGGCGACGATGCGATCGACCGGCAGCGGCTCCATGATGACGCCGGTCGAGAACGGCAGCACCTGCTCGGGCGCGATGCCGAGCAGGCCGGCGAGCGCCTGGCACGTCGCCCGCGCGTCGGCAAGGCCGGTCTCGCCGGTGCCGGCGTTCGCGTTGCCGGTATTGACGACGAGCGCGCGCACGGCGGCGCGGCCGGCAAGGTGCTGGCGGCAGACCTGCACCGGCGCAGCGCAGAAGCGGTTTTGCGTGAAGACGGCGGCGACGCGCGATCCGGGCGCGAGCGTCATCACCGTCAGGTCGCGCCGGCCCGCCTTCCTGATGCCGGCCATCGCGGTGCCGAGCCTGACGCCGGGCACGGCGAGGATCGATTGCGGTGACGGTGCGGCGAGGTGGACTGGCATGGCGGGCAACCCGGCGGATGATGCGAAGGCATCGATTGTAGGAATCGCACCGCGTTGCGCCCGGCCCGCGCTGCGCGCGCCGCGCGAGTGTCGGTCAGGGCCGGTCGTGGTTCTTCACGAGTTCGAGCGCCGGCTTGAACGCCGGATGCTCGCAACTGCCCAACCACTCGAAGATCACCATCTCCGGCGTGACGACCGTCGCGCCGGCTTGGCGCAGGCGATCCATCGCGGTGCGCTTGTCGCTTGCCCGCCGCGAGCCGCAGGCAGCCTCGACGACATGCAGTTCGAAGCCGCGCGCCAGCAACCCGAGCGCGGTCTGCAGCAGGCAGACATGCGCCTCGCAGCCGGCGATGATGACTTCGGGCCGCACCGCATCCGGCCGGGCTTCGATCAGCGCGTCCGCCAGGCCGTCCGCGCAGGCGTCGAAGTGCATCTTCGAGACCGTCGCGTCACAACGCTCGCGCACCGGCGGCGTGTTCGGCCCGAGGCCGGACGGGTTCTGCTCGGTGCCGACGACGCGAATGCCGATCAGGCGCGCCGCATCGGCGAGCAGCACGGCCGCTGCGACGACCCGCTCGCCCTGATCGATCGCCGGCAGCAGCCGCGACTGATAGTCGACGAGCACGAGCACACTCTTGCTGCTGTCCATCTTGTGTGCCATCGCCTGCCTCCTTCCCGATCGGTCGCGCCAAGCCCTCATGGGCAAGCCACTATAGAGACTTCCACCGCCTACACTGGCACCGGCCCAACGACAGGACGCCGCGATGAACGCTCTCGAACGGATCGACGATGCGAAGCTGCCGGCCGGCGCGACGCGGATGACGAGTGCCGACTATGCCGAGTCACTGCGGCGCCTGAAACCGGTCGTCTACGTCGATGGCCGCCTGGTCGACTCGGTCGCCGACGAGCCGCTGTTCGCGCCCGGCGTACGCGCGCTCGGCGTCAGCTACGACATGGCGCACGACGCTGCGCTGCGCCCGCTGATGCTCGCGGCGCGCAGCAGCGCCGACGGTTCGCGCGCGAGCGTGCCGCGCATGCTGCACATCAACGAATCGGCCGGCGACCTGCTCAACAAGCTGGAGGCGGTGCGCGTGCTGTGCCAGGAGACCGGCTGCGCGCAGCGCTACCTCGCGCACGACGCGCTCAACGCGATCCATCAGGCGAGCGCCCGCATCGACGACGCGACCGGCGGCAACGAGCATCGCGCGCGGTTCAAGGCCTACCTCGATCACGTGCAGGCGAACGATTTGGCGCTCGGCATCGCGATGACCGACGCCAAGGGCGACCGCTCGCTGAAACCCCACCAGCAGGCCAACCCCGACAGCTACGTCCACGTCGTCGAACGCAACGCGCGCGGCGTCGTCATCTCGGGCACCAAGGCGATCGTGACCGGCGCGCCGTACATGCACGAATTCCTCGTCATGCCGTGCCGGGCGATGGGGAAAGAGGACGCCGATTTCGCGATCTGCTGCGCGGTGCCGGTCGATGCGCCCGGCGTCACGATCGTCGCCCGCCCGTCCGGGCGCCCGGGCGAGAAGGTCGAGCACGGTGCGCCGCTCTTCAGCTCGAAGTACGGCCAATCGACCGCCGTCGTCGTCTTCGACAAGGTGTTCGTGCCGTGGGAGCGCGTGTTCTACGCCGGCGCGTGGGAGCACTCGGCCGGAATGACCTACGACTACGCGACGCACCACCGCCACAGCTGCATCGCCGCGCGCGCCGGCTTCGGCGACCTGCTGATCGGCGCCGGCGCGCTGATGTGCGAGGCCAACGGGTTGGATCCGGGCAAGAAGGAAAGCCTGCGCGGGCCGATGGTCGAGCTGA
>JACSRM010000212.1 GCA_014879745.1 Burkholderiaceae bacterium
GGGCTTCAATACGTTCTCGAAGCTGCGCCCGGTCTTCTACCAGGGGCCGTTCTCGGCGATCCAGATGCTGTTCCAGCCGCCCTACGCCGGCCGTGCGCGGCGGCTGCTGAACCTGCTGATCAAGCTCAAGACCTGACGGAGCGCCTCGTCGCTAGCATCGAGGCGGTGGGCGCCGGCAGACGCCTACGGTCGCCGGCAGCCGTTCTCACCTTCTTGCGATCGCCTTGGTCGCGGCCAGCGATCGACCGCCGAGATCTTCGTGCACCGTCGCCACGATCCCGTTCTCGTCACCGCACACCCTGGACGCCGATCGCCGACGTGATTGCGTCGAGCATCTCGTCGGCCGAGAAGGGCTTGTGCAGAACGCGGCTGCCGGCGGGATCGAGCCCCTGCCGCGCCAACTCGGCGCTGTCATTGGCCGTGATAAAGACCACCGGCAGCGCGCTGCCGCTCTCGCGCAGACGCTGGCGCACCTGCACGCCGCTCAGCCCCGGCATGTGGATGTCGAGCAGCACGCAGTCCGGCCGACGCGCGTCCAGCGAGGCGAGGAACTCCTCGCCCGACGCGAAGCCGAGCGCGGTGTAGTCCGCCAGGCGCAGCAGGCGGCACAGCGCCGTACGCACCGGCGACTCGTCTTCGACCACAGCCACGCACAGCGGCGTTTCCACGGCTGCACTCTAGGGCCGCACGCGAGGTCGCGCCACTGGCCTTTGGCTCAGTCGCTGCCGGTGGCCTGGAGCTCGTCCAGCCGCGCGGTCAGGTGCATCAGCTCGGCCGCGGTGCGCGCCTGCATGCGTTCCATGATGCGCGCGCGGTGGAACTTGACCGTCTGCTCGACGATGCCCAGGTCGGCGGCGATCTGCTTGTTCAGCTTGCCCGCGACGAGGCCGGCGAGCACCTCGCGTTCGCGCTGCGTCAGGCTGGCGAAACGCCGGCGCAGCAGCGCCGTGCGCTCGGCTGCCGCCCGCGCCTCGCGCCCGCGCGCCAGCGCGGCGCGCACGGCGGCGACGAGCTTCGCGGCGTCGACCGGCTTGGTGAGGAAATCCACCGCCCCGGCCTTGACCGCGGCCACGGTCATCGGGATGTCGCCGTGGCCGGTGAGGAAGATGACCGGGGGCGGCGTCTCCTGCTCGTTCAACCGGCGTTGCAGCGCCAGGCCGTCCAGCCCCGGCAGTTGGACGTCGAGCAACAGACATCCGGTCAGCGCCGGGTCATGGCCCGCGAGGAAGGCCTCGGCGGATTCGAAGCGGCGCACCGGCCAACCCTCCTCGCGCAGCAGCCGCTCGAGGGCGCGCGCCAGCAGCGGATCATCCTCGACGATCGACACGACGGGCGCGGACGAGTTCATCGGCAGGGGGTCGTCAGGACGGCAGCGCCGGCAGTATCGCGCAGAAGACGGCGCCGCCCTGCGGCGCGTTGCTCGCCTCGATACGGCCCTGATGGGCGAGCACGATCGAACGGCAGATCGGCAGGCCCAAGCCCATGCCCGTGCCCTTGCTGCTCCAGAAGGGCTCGAAGATGCGCGGCAGATCGGCCTCGGCGATGCCGGGCCCCTGGTCGGCGACGACCAGACGAACCTGCCCCTGCGCTTGCTCGGTCTGCACCGCGATCCGCCGCCGCGGCTCGGGCATCGCGGCCATCGCCTCGGCGGCGTTGAGGATCAGGTTCAGCAGCAGCTGCTGCAACTGCACCCGGTCGCCATCGACCATCGCCGGCGCGCTCGCCAGCTTCGCCTCCACGGTCACGCGGCGCATCGACAGCTCGGTGCGCAACAGGTCGAGCGTGTCACGCACCAGTGCATCGAACTCCAGTGGAGCCGACGCGCGTTCGCCGCGCTTGAACAGCCCGCCGAGCCGGCGGATGACCTCCGCGGCCAGGTGGTCCGCGCTCACGATGTCGTCGCAGATCGCGCGCAGTTCCACCACGTCGACCGGGGAGCGCGCCAGCATGCGGCGCGCGGCTTCGGCGTTGGCGAGGATCGAGGCCAGCGGCTGGTTCAGCTGGTGGGCAATCGACGCCGACATCTGGCCGAGCAGCGACACCCGCGTCATGTGGCGCAGCATCGAGCGGTCCTGTGCGGCCTGCGCCTCGGCCAGCTTGCGCGGCGTGATGTCGAAAGCGACGCCGACCAGCTGCTGCGGCTTGCCCAGCGCCAATCCCCCGCGCGCGGTGTGCCAGCGCGGTTCGCCATCCGGCCCGGCGAGGCGGTATTCGACCTCGAACTCCCGGCCGTCGCGCAGCGCCCCACGCACGGCATCGGCCACGAGCTGGCGGTCGGCCGGATCGACATGCGCAAACGCCGGCCCGAACTCGGCATCGCCGGCAGCATCGGCCTCATGGCCGGCCGCCGCCGGGCTCCAGCTCCAGGTCGTCAAGTTGGCCGCGCCTGCAGCCAGGCTCATGCGCTGTTCGCTGCGGGCCAGCAGCGCGGCGGTGCGGCGGCGGCGGGCGCGCTCGACCAGCAGCGCAGCGATCAGCCCTGTCTGCAGCACGATCACCGCCAGGCCGACGAGCACGAGCTGGCCATAGGCCTCCCAGAAGCTCGGCGCGCGGAAGCGCACGATCGCGTCGCCCGGCACCTCGGCGGCGGGGACGCCGGCACGCTGCAGCGCGCGCCAGTCGACCACCAGGCTCATCGGCAGTGCGGCCGGCACCACGACCTGCGCCGCCGGCTCGCCGCGCAGCAGTGCGGCGACCAGCGCGGCAGCGGTCTCGCCAATCTGCGGGTAGCCGGTCATCACGCCGCCGACGACGCCCGTGCCGACGAGGGTGGAATAGGGGCCGTACACCGGCGCGCCGCTGGCGGCCGCAATCGCCGCCACCGACTCGCGCGGCGTGCCGACGCGCCCGCCGCCGTCCCTGAAGTAGCCCGGCGTGAAGACGATCGTCTCGGGACCGAGCCCACGCACGCGTTCGAGCACGGCGCTCGTCGCCAGGCCGGACAACGGCACGAGCTCGAGCGGGCGCGACAGTTCCCGCGCCTCTTCGCGCAGCCGCCTGTCCCAGCTCCGGTCCCAGTCGGAAGTGCCGGTGACGATGACCAGCCGCGTCGCTCGGCCGTGCCAGCGCAGCGCCTGCTCCAGCGTGCGGCGGAAGTCGTAGTCGACCGGCACGCCGATCACGTCCGGCGGCATCGGCCCGAGGGCCGGCAGCCGGGTGCGGTCGACCGCCGCGTGCACGATCGGCACGCCGGGGAAGAGATCGCGCCGATGGCCGAGCAGGAACTTCAGCGCCATTTCGCCCGCCGCGACGATGACCTGCGGGGCGAACTGCGCGTACTTGCCCCGCAGGTAGGCGGTCATCGCCGCTTCGTAGGCGGCACCTCCGAAACGAGGCGAGTCGAGGTACTCGTTCGACACCTCCGGTTGCCATCGCGGCAGATCGTGCAGCCCGCGCTCGAGGCCCTCGCTGAACTCGAGATTGGCCGGCAACGGCCGGCTGTTCGAGTACAGCACCAGCACGCGATACGAACTCTCGGCCTGCGCGGCCGCGGTTGCGGCCGCGGCACATGCGAGCAGCAGCCAGCGCAAGATGCGGCGAAGATCGATCGGACGGCGCATGCGCCAGTGTCGCCGACTTCGCCAGCGGGGCCTGTCGCCCCGCACGCAAACCGAGCGCGCGAGGCCGCCACGCGCGGCGCATGCGTCGCGCCGCGAGCGAATCGACGATGCGCGTCAGACGCGTGCCGGGCTCGAAGCGGTCGCCCTTGACGAGATCGCTCGCGATCGCAACCGGATCGCCCGGCCTCGCGTGGTCACGCTCTGGCGACCTCCTTCAAGCGAGCATCACGCGTATGGCCACGCACGCGCGGCGCTCACTTCGCCGGCGCGAAGATCAACTTCCAGTCGTTCTTCATGCTGATCAGGCCCCAGCCCATCGCCTGGTACTGGTCGAGGCCGTCGGCCAGCTTGCCGACCGCGGAGTTGCGGTCGTAGGCGTATTCGCGCGCCGCGTCGTCGTGATGCACGAGCATGCCCAGGCGCGCGCCGCTGCCGGCCGTCGTCCACTGCAGCATCTGGAAGTCGCCGTCGCTGTTGCCGAAGGCGGCGATCGGCCGCTGGCCGATGATCGCGGCGATGTTGATCGGCTTGCCCTGCTTGTCGTCGTTCGACTCCAACTGCGGCAGCATCATCACCATCGGCTTGCCGTCCTTGACCTCGAACGCGAGCTTCTGGCGCGTGCCGATGACCTGCTCGTAGGGGATGCCGTAAGTCTCCTGCGTGAAGCCGCGCATGAACTCGACCGAGCCGCCCGAGACGATGAAGGTCTTGAAGTCGTTGGCGCGCAGGTAGGCGAGCACCTCCTGCATCGGCTGGTAGGTCAGCTCGGTGTAGGGCCGCTTGAAGCGCGGGTCCCTGGCCGCCGCGATCCACTGCCGCGAGAGCTCGGCGAACTCTTCGGTCGTCGTGCCGCTTTGCGCAACCAGCACCATCTCGAACAGCCCCTTCTCGCCGCTGGCCATGACGCCCTTCATGTCACCCGCAAGGAGCGACTTGTACGGCTCCTTGGTCTTCCACTCGGGGTGCTGCGGCGCGAGCTGGCGGATGCGGTCGAAGACAAAGAGCACCTGCGTGTACATCGGGTACTCGAGCCACAAGGTGCCATCGTTGTCGAACACCGCGATGCGGTCGCCCGGCGCGACGTAGTCCTTGCCGCCTTCGGTCGTGACGGCCTTGACGAAGTCGACGATGCGCTGCTTGTTCGCGCCCTCGTTCCAGGATGGCAGCGGGTCCGCCCCCGAAGGGGCGCCAGTCATCGGCGCGCACGCCGCGAGCGCCAGTGCAGCACCGGCCGCGGCCAGCCAGCGGCGGCGGGTCAACGGCAGGAGCCAGCCTTGCTCGTTCTTCATGGTGTGGATCGCGCCCATCAGTTGCCGGTGGGCAGCGGAATGGAGACGCCGTCCTTCTCCAGCGCCTCGCGCATGAATTTGAAGCGCTCGTACTGCGACAGCGTGATCGGCCCGGTGTAGGCCTCACTCTGCGGCTTGCGCGGCGGGTACTGCACGTAGGTCTTCATCAAGTCCTTGATCTGCGCGCTGATGGTCACCAGCGTCCAGGTGCGCTCGGTCCAGTTGTTCATGAACAGGTCGTAGCGCTCCTGCGGGTCCTGCCACAGGTCGAACACCTGCGGCACCGTGGCCACGTACTTGTCCGGCCCTTTCCAGCCGAGGTTGCTGTCCACCGCCAGCGCGCCGGTGGCCTGGCCGTTGTCGCCGCGCAGGTTGAAGACGGCCTTGTAGTTGCCCACGCGCGCCGCGCCGGGCGTCAGCTCGTTCTCGGTGAAGTAGAACCAGCTCTTGCGCGCCGATTTGCCGGTGCCGAACAGCACCGGCGACATGTCGATGCTGTCGAAGTAGATCGGCTTGCCCTCGCGGTCGTTCTTCGGCAGCTCGACGCCGCCCACCTTGGCGAAGGTGGCCATCAGGTCGAGCCCGCCGACGATGTCGTGGTTGCGCACGCCGGGCTTGATCCTGCCCGGCATGACGGCGATCGCGGGCACGCGGTTGCCGCCCTCGCGCACCGTGCCCTTGGTGCCGCGCAGCGGCGTGTAGCCGGCGTCGGGGTACACGTCCTGCCAGGCGCCGTTGTCGGTGGTGTAGACGACGAGCGTGTTCTTGTCCAGGCCGAGCGCGCGCAGCTTGTCCATGATGCGGCCGATGCGCGTGTCGAGTTCGACCACCGAGTCGGCGTACTTGCTCTTGCTCATCGACTTCAGCTCGAACTCCGGCGCCGGCATGTTCGGCTGGTGCACCTTCATGAAGTTGACGTTGATGAAGAAGGGCTTGCCCGGGTCCTTCGCCGCGGTCTCCAAAAACTCGATCGCAGCCTTCTCGACATAGCCGTCGAAGTACGGAATGCCGACCACACCCTTCGGATAGTTCACGCCCTGCAGCGTGACGTTCTCGCCCGGCTTGTCGACGTACTGGCCGTTGATCTTGAAGTCTTCGACCGCCTTCTCGCCGGCCCTGCCCGACAGCGAACCGATAGTCACCTTCTGGAACATCGCGCGCAGCTCCGGGTCCATGTCCGGGAACCAGGTCGGATCGGCGTAGGTGTAGGCGTTCAGGTGGTACAGGCCGACGTACTTCATCACGTCGTAGCCCTGCGCATTCGGCAGCGCGTAGTCTGCTTCGCCCAGGTGCCACTTGCCGGTGAAGTAGGTCGCGTAGCCGCCTTGCTTGAGCACAGAGGCGAGCGTCCATTCTGCCGCCGGCAGACCGCCGCCCTGGCCCTGGAAGGCGACGGTGGTCATGCCGCTGCGATTCGGAATGCGTCCGGTCTGCATCGCCGCGCGGCCGGGTGTGCAACTCGGCTGCGCGTAGAAGGAGAAGAATGTCATGCCGTCGGCGGCCATTTTGTCGATGGCCGGCGTCGGCATGCCGCGGCCTTCGCCGCCGCCGTAGGGCCCGAGGTCGCCGTAGCCGGTGTCGTCGGAGACGATGAACAGGATGTTGGGCTTGGCCTGCGCGACGGCGGCCGTAGGTACGAAACCGAGCAGGACACCGCCCAGCGCCCATCCTGCAGCGAACTTTCCAAGTTTCCTCATTTCCACCTCCACATCAGCATGTCACTGCCATCGCGCGGCCCGAGGGTCCATTCCACAAGCGCCCAGGCGGCCGCACCGGCGCCAACGAGCGCAGGCCTGAACCTCGGCGCGGCCCTGAAGCTTCGGCGAAGACAAGCTCGAACGGCAACTGGCCTTTGGTTTAAGTGCTCGCAGTCGACGGCCCTCACTTCGGCGCGGGCAAGCCGGCGTCGGTCACGGCCTGCAAACTCAGCCGCATCGGCTCTACCACCGACACGGCGCCGAGCTTGCGCAGCAAGCGGCCGCAGCGGTGCCAGACGGTGGCCGAGTCCAGCCGGCGCGGTTGCGCGCAGCGAGTCGGGGGGCGCAAGGCGCACAAACACAGCGAATCGCGAAGGGTTCGCGAGCATTCGAAACGCCGCGAACTTGCCGAATCGCGGATGCGCCGGCTGCGACGGGCTTGTTCGGCGTCGCCCTAAATGCCTGACAACACGGCGTCGAATGCCGACACCAGCGCGCTTGCTTGACCGGCCACGTTGTCCACGGGTCGGCGCAAGACTTTGGCAGGCAACGGCGCGGCAAAGTGCGCCAGCGCATGGAAGCGGCGTCCATTGACCGTGACCACCGGACACAGCGCGGTCGGCACCTTGGTCTCGACATCGAATTCGGCCAGCGGCATGGTCAGCCGCGTGGCAAGCGCATCGAGCAGGCCGCTCTGGATCACCACCACGTACGGAATGCCGTCTGCCGCACTGCGGCTTGGGTTGGCGTAAACGTCGTACTGGGCCATCGGCCGCTTACCATGGGCGCAAGTCGGCACCCGGAATGCCGACCGCTTCAAAGCGGGCGTTCTGTGCGGCAATCCAGTCGCCGAACTCGGCTTCGAACGCCTTCTTGCGCGCAGCGCGGTTGGCCTTGTCGTGGCCGGCCTGCAGGGCCAGGAACTGTTCAGCCGAGAGGATCACGGTGTCGATCTGACCGGCCTTCTCGACGAACACCGGTTCGCGCTTGGCCTGGGCGCAGAGGCTGCCAAAACGGTTCTTGGCTTCGGTGGCGGTGACGCGCATGCTGCGGGCTCCTTCGACGGTTGTCCATTTTAGCCATTGCGTCGACGCGCGAGCAATGAAGCCGGCTGGTGGTGCAGGCACATCGCGATAAGCGCTCGAAAGCGAACGCGCCTCAGCCGCCGGTGCGCGTGCGCGCCTGCAACTGCTGCACCAGTTGTCGAAGTTGCGGATCGCCCGGAGCGAGTTGCTGCGCCTGCCTTGCTGCGGCGAGGGCGTCGGCGTAACGCTGCTGCTGCGCGTACAGCACGGCGAGCGCATACGGCGCGGCGGGGTCGTTCGGGTTCAGGCGCTCGGCGTCGCGCAGCGCGCGTTCGGCGTCGCGCGGCTTGCCGGTCTGCTGCAGCGCGAGGCCGAGGTTGTAGCGAACGCGGGAGCGATCGGGCAGCAGTTTCGCCGCTGTTGCGAGTGCGGCGACGGCCTCGGGCAGCTTGCCCTGCTCGGCCAGCACGAGGCCGAGCGAGTACTGCAAGTCACCTTGCATCGGCAATCTCTTGACGCCTTCGGCGAGCACCCGCTCGGCCGCCGCCGGCTGACCGCGCGCACTGTAGAACTGCGCGAGGTTGGCGCGCGCCGGCGTGAAGTCGGGGTCGATCTTCAATGCCGCGAGGTAGTTGGCCTCGGCGAGCGCAGGCTCGCCGGTCTGCGCGTAGATCACTGCCAGGTTCAGCCGTGCGCCGGGCATGTCGAGTGCGGATTCCTGCGCCGCGATGGTCTCGGCGAGTGCGGCGTCCAAGGCGCTCGACTGCGCAGCATCGAACAGCGCGCGATCGACACCGGCAAGGCTGCGGGCGGCACTGGTTCGCACGCCGCGCACCGAATCGGTCAAGAGCGGCGCCAGCGCGGGCACGCGCTGCGCTGGATCGGCAGCTTCGAGACTGTCGGCAGCGGCGGCGCGCACTTCGGCGTCGGCGTCGCGCGTCGCTTGCAAGCGCACGTCGTCGTGGCCTTGCGGATAGGCACGCAGTGCGGCGATCGCGGTCGCACGAACGATCGCCGGCTGTGTCGCGTCGGCGGCGAGTGCGGCAAGCTGCGCGTCGGCGCCGGGCGCACCGCCGCGCGCGGCGGCGAACGTCGTGCCGTAGTGCGGCTTGCGCTCGGCGCCGACCCAGCCGGCGATCGCCTTCGCCGCCCAGGCCGGCGGCTTGCCCTTGTGGCATGCGGTGCAGGCGTCGGGCGCGCCGGTGGCGGCATCGAGATCGGGGCGCGGGATGCGCAGGCTGTGGTCGGGCCGGGGGTGGACCTGCATGTAGGTCGCACTCGGCATGTGGCAGGCGGCGCACTGCGCGCCGGCGCTGCCGGCCTTGTGGTGGTGATGCGCCGGCGTGTCGAAGCTGCCCGCCGCGGCGGGGAAACGCGGGTTCGGCGTCTCGCGGTGGCATTGCAGGCACACGCCGTTGCCCGGCGCCTTCAGCGCGAGCGTGTGCGCGTCGTGGCAATCGGTGCAGCGCACGCCGCTCGCGAACATCTTGCTTTGCAGGAACGAGCCGTAGACATAGACCTCGGCCTGCTGCTGGCCATCGGCGTGGTAGAGCCCGGCGTCGAGCCGTGCCGGCATGAACTCGTCGAGCAGCGGGGTGCCCGCGGTCTGCGTGCCGGTGAGCTCGCTGCGGCGCGAATGGCAGGCGGCGCAGACCTCGACCTGCGCCTTGGGGCCCGCCGCCGCGAAGTCCACCGTCAGGCCGTAGCGCGGCGCGCTCGCGGTGGCGACAGGCGCCGCGGCGCCCGATACCGCGGCGGCAGGCGGCGCGGCAGCCGATGCCGCGGCAGGGCCGCCCTCGCCTGCACCACCCGGCTTGCGGCCCTGCGCCCATGCGACGTGCGCCGCGCCCGGCCCGTGGCAGGCCTGACAGCTCACGTTCGATTCCTTCCAGCGCGAATCGAAACTGTCGGTCGCAGCGTCGTAGCGCTTCTCGTAGCCGGTCGTGTGGCAGGCGATGCACATCGTGTTCGCGGTCTGGTAGCGGCCGGTCCAGTGCATCACGTCGCCGGGCGGCGCCTTCTCGCCGGGGTAGAGGTGAAACCAGCGCTTCTTCCTCGTGTCCCAGGCGATCGTCAGCGGCTGCAGGCGGCCGCCGGGCAGCGCGATCAGGTATTGCTGCAGCGGATCGATGCCGAAGGTCCACGCGACCTCGAAGTCGGCGAGCTTGCCGTCGGGGCTGTCGGTGCGGACGAAATACTTGCCGTCGCGGCGAAAGAAGCGCGTCGTCACGCCCTGGTGCTTGAACGTCGCGCCGTCGAAATCGCCGCGCACCGTCTCCGGCGTCGGCAGCGCCATCGCCATGAAGTGGTGCGACTGCTTCCACTGCCGGGCGGCGTCTTCGTGGCAGCCGGTGCACTGCGTGTTGGCGACGTAGGCGACGCTGCTCGCGGTCGCAAGCACGGCGCTTGCAGCGCTTGCCGCCGCAACGACCGGCTGGACGTCGGTCGGCGCCTTCGCGCGCGACAGCCACCACAGCGCGACGCCGATCGCAAGTGCGAGCGATGCGACGGCGATCCAGATCAGGCGATGGCTTCCTCCCGCGCCGGCTGCAGTCGGTGAGGTGGCGGGCGCTTCGGCCCCTCGCACTGCGTCAGGCGCAGCCTCCTGTGCCGCCGTTTCGCGCGCCGGCTGAGCCGCCCGCTCCTTGGCCCGCTTCGCGCCCTTGCCGGATCGGCCCATGCTCGTTTCCGGTGAGCGCTACCGCCGCATGCCGTTCAGGCCGCAGCCAAGCGCTGCGCCTTCATGCCGCCGACCAGCCTGCCCTTGCGCGCGCGGCGGCCGACGTGCTCGGCAAGTGAGGAACCCTTCAGCACCTCGTCCTTCGCCCTGCCGCCGCGGCCGCTGCCGATCACACGCAGCGCTTGGCCGAAGGCGGCGACGCTCAGCAAGGCTTCCTTCGCGTCGAGATCCATCAGCGTCAACCCGCGCCCGCCCTTCGGTTGGTGCTTGAGTTCGTCGAGAGCGAAGACGAGCAGCCGCCCGCTCGCCGACAGGCAGCCGAGCTGCTGGCCGAGCAGGTCGCCCGTCGGCACCGCACTCGGCGCGAGCGGCGCCTCGCCTGTTTCTAGCGCGAGGAAGGTTTTGCCACCGCGCTGGCGGCTTTGCAGGTCGCCGATCCGCGCGAGCAGCCCGAAGCCGCCGCTGCCGGCGAGCACGAGCAACTGCTCGGCGGCGCCGGCGATGTAGTGCAGCGGCTGCGTGCCGGCTTCGAGGTCGATCAGCGCCGTGACCGGCTGGCCGTCGCCGCGCCCGCCGGGTAGCAGGCCGACAGCGACCGAATAGACGCGCCCGTTGCTGCCGAACACCGCGAGCGTGTCGACGCTGCGGCAGGCAAACACGCCGTAGAGCGCGTCGCCGGCCTTGAACGCAAGGCTCGCGACCTCGACTTCGTGGCCCTTCAGCGCACGAACCCAGCCCTTGCCGCTGACGACGACCGTCACCGGCTCGTCGACGAGGCGGATCTCGGCCGTCGCGCGCTTTTCCTCTTGCACCAGGGTTCGCCGGTCGTCGCCGTGCTGCTTGGCGTCGGCCTCGATCTCCTTGATCACGGTGCGCTTCAACGCCGCCGGGCTCGCGAGGATGTCCTCGAGCCTGCCCTGCTCGGTGCGCAACTCGGAGAGCTCCTGCTCGATGCGGATCGCCTCCAGCCGCGCGAGCTGGCGCAAGCGGATCTCGAGGATGTCCTCGGCCTGGCGGTCGGAAAGCTTGAACGCCTCGATTAGCGCCGGCTTCGGCTCGTCGGAAGTGCGGATGATGCGGATCACCTCGTCGATATTCAGCAGCACGAGCTGCCGGCCTTCGAGGATGTGGATGCGCGCGAGCACCTTGTCGAGCCGGTGCCGCGTGCGCCGCGCGACCGTTTGCTGGCGAAACGCGAGCCATTCGGCGAGGATCTGGCGCAGGCTCTTCTGCGTCGGCCTTCCGTCGGCGCCGATCATCGTCAGGTTGAGCGGCACCGAGCTTTCGAGCGAGGTGTGCGCGAGCAGCGCGGTAATCAATTCCTGCTGCTCGACGGTGCGCGTCTTCGGTTCGAAGACGAGGCGCACCGCCGCCTCGCGGCCCGATTCGTCGCGCACCGCGTCGAGCACAGCGAGCACGCTCGCCTTCAACTGAAGTTGCTCGGCCGACAGCGCCTTCTTGCCGGCACGGACTTTCGGGTTCGTGATCTCCTCGATCTCCTCGAGCACGCGCTGGCTGCTCGCGCCGGGCGGGAGTTCGGTGACGACGAGTTGCCACTGGCCGCGCGCGAGTTCCTCGATCTTCCAGCGCGCGCGCACCTTGATCGAGCCGCGCCCGCTGGCATACGCGGCGCGGATGTCGTCGCCGCTGCTGATGATCTGGCCGCCGCCGGGGAAGTCGGGCGCCGGCAGCAGTTCGGCAAGCGCGTCGTCCGACAGCTTGTCGTCCTTCAGCAGCGCGACGGCGGCGGCGGCGACCTCGCGCAGGTTGTGGCTCGGCACCTCGGTCGCGAGGCCGACGGCGATGCCGCTCGCGCCGTTGAGCAGCACGAATGGGAGGCGCGCCGGCAGCAGCCGCGGCTCCTCGGTCGAGCCGTCGTAGTTCGGCACGAAGTCGACCGTGCCCTCGTCGATCTCGTCGAGCAGCAAGCGCGCGATCGGCGCGAGCCGCGCCTCGGTGTAGCGCATCGCCGCCGCGCCGTCGCCGTCGCGCGACCCGAAGTTGCCCTGGCCGTCGACGAGCGGATAGCGCTGCGAGAAGCCCTGCGCCATGCGCACCAACGCGTCGTAGGCCGCCTGGTCGCCGTGCGGATGAAAGCGCCCGAGCACGTCGCCGACCACGCGCGCGCTCTTGACCGCCTTCGCGCCGCCCGGCGCGGTGAACGCGAGGCCCATGCGCGCCATGCTGTAGAGGATGCGCCGCTGCACCGGCTTGCAGCCGTCGCAGACATCGGGCAGCGCGCGGCCCTTGACGACCGACAGCGCGTATTCGAGGTAGGCGCGCTCGGCGTAGTGGGCGAGCGTCAGCGCGTCCTCGGGGTCGGCGGCGGGTACGGGAAAGTCGAAGAGATCGGGCATCGGGACGGAGAGCAGCGAACACTTGCAAAGAAGGCGCCGGATTGTGCACCCGGCGCGCAGCCATGCTCTCGCGGATCTCGCGGCGCGAGCGCTGCTTCGGGATTCGGCCTACAGGGCCGCGCGGAGGAACTGCAGGGCAACGCCGACGGCCCCCGAGCCGAGCACGACCGGGATGGCGCCCAGCCTGAAGCGAAACAGCGCGAGCCCCGCGGCCACACCGATGACCGCTGAGGTCCAGTCAAAGCGGCCGTCGAAGCCTTGCGGCCAGAGGACGTGGTATGCGAAGAATAGCGCCAGATTGACGATGACGCCGACCACCGCGGCAGTGATGCCGGTCAGCGGGGCGGTGAACCTCAGGTTGCCATGCGTCGACTCGATGAACGGGCCGCCGAGCAGGACGAAGAGGAACGACGGCAAGAACGTGAAGAAGGTGACCACCGTCGCCGCCGCGGCGCCGGCGAGAAACAGCGAGTCGACGCCGAAGATGGCCCGGCTCCAGCCGCCGACGAAGCCGACGAAGGCCACGACCATGATGAGCGGCCCGGGAGTCGTCTCGCCGAGCGCGAGACCGTCGATCATCTGCGGCGCACTGAGCCATTGATACTCTTCGACTGCTCCCTGGTAAACGTAGGGCAGCACGGCGTAGGCGCCGCCGAAGGTAAGCAGCGCCGCTTTGGTGAAGAACCAGCCCATCTGCGTCAGCACGCCGTCCCAGCCGAATACGACGGTCAAGGCGCCCAGCGCGAGGCCCCACAGGCCGACGAAGGCTGCGAGGACGACGCGCAGCCGCGCCCAGTTGAAGCGCGCGTGCGGCGGCGTCGGCGTGTGGTCGTCGATGAACGCCGGGGCCGAGCCAGTCTTGGCCGTACCGTGGCTGCCACCGCTCGCGAACTTCCCGGGTGCGACCTTGCCGCCCACGAAGCCGATGAGGCCGGCGCCCAGCACAATGACCGGAAAGGGCAGCCCGAGGGCGAAGATCGCAACGAACGCGCCTGCCGCGACAGCCCAGAGCCAGTCGTTCTTCAGCGCCCTCGATCCCAGCCGGTAGGCGGCGTGCAGAACCAGCACCGTCACCGCCGGCTTGATGCCATGGAACAGCCCGGCGATCACCGGCACGTCGCCAAAAGCCATGTAGACCCACGACAGCGCGACGAGGATGAAGAGCGACGGCAGCACGAACAGCCCGCCGGCGACGATCCCGCCCCAGGTGCGGTGCATCATCCAGCCGATGTAGGTCGCCAGTTGCTGCGCTTCCGGGCCCGGCAGCACCATGCAGTAGTTCAGCGCGTGGAGGAAGCGCTGCTCCGAGATCCAGCGCCGCCGCTGGACGAGTTCCTCGTGCATGATCGCGATCTGCCCGGCCGGCCCGCCGAAGCTGACGAACCCCAGCGCGAGCCAGTAGCGAAATGCCTCGCGGCGGCTCGGCCCGGCGGGCGCGGTCGGCGCGGGGCCGAGGGCGCTTTCAGCGGTCATGCTGCACCCGGAAGGCTGCGTAGAAGGCGTCGAACACGGGCAGAGCAGCGGCGAGCAACGCGTCGTCGTCCGCGTACCGGGCCTGCAGGCCGCGGATGAGCATCTCGACGCCGGCGGACTCGTCGACCGGAATGCCGCCGACGTCGATGTAGCGGACAAGGCCGCCGAGCCGCCGCAGCGCCGGGTCTTCGAGCAGGCCAAAGCTCTCGGCCACGACCTCGAAGGTCACTTTGCCGCCGACGTGCGTGAACGCGGCGCCATCGAAGTCGAAGCCAAGCGCCGACTTCGGGCACTTCCTCGGGTCGGCGAGCCAGACGAACCTCGGCTTCTTGTCGATGAAGCGGCGCACCAGCCAGGCCGTGCCGAGCCGGTCCGCCCACGGCCTCCTGCGCGTCGCCCAGGTGCGGCCTTGGAAGTCGGCGACGGCGCGCGGCGCGATCGATGCCCCGGCGATTGCAGGTTCGCCGGGAGAGAGCCGCTGCTCGACTTCGCGCCGCAGCGCGTCCAGTGCATCGGCCGCCTTGCGGCTTTCCCTGCCGGGGAAGAAGTCGCCTGCCTGATGCGCAAGGAGCTGCGACCCGAGCGCGCGCACCGTCTTGCGCAGCTCCGCTTCGGGGGCCGTCCTGAGGCGGCGATGCGCGACCTTGACCGACTTGACGAACTCAGCGTAAAGCTCGGAGCGATCGAAGAGCGCGCGCAGGGACCGCTCCTGAGCTTCGTCGCGCGCGCGCACGACGAGCAACTGCGCTTCGGCCCCGGCGTCGACGATCGCGCGCTCCAGATCCCAAAGCGCCTGCGCGCTCGCGGCGTGCTCCGGCAAGACGTAGACGCCCTCGCGCAAGCTGCCCGCGCCGGTTGCCCTGAGGGCGCGCCAGACGCGCACGCGCAGCCCGCTCGGCCGGGTGGGCAGCGTCGCGGCGAGTACGAGCCAGGTCGTTGTCATGCAACAACTATCGCATATTGCGATGAATGCTACAACTGCGTCCGTCGCGATCACGGCGTCGCAAGCTGTGCTCCACTTCGCACCATGTCGGCCCGCTCCGCGTCCCCGGCCCTCGCGGCCGCCCTGCTCTTCGGAGCGAGCACGCCGCTGGCCAAACTGCTGACCGGCGATGTGCAGCCCCTGTTGCTGGCTGGCCTGCTCTACCTTGGCAGCGGCATCGGCCTCGGCGCCGTCCTGCTGGTCCGGGCTCTGCGGGCGCCGGCCGTGGGGTCGACGATGCGGCTTGCGCGCGGCGACATGCCGTGGCTTGCGGGCGCCATCGTGTTCGGCGGCCTGCTCGGGCCGGCCCTGCTGATGTGGGGCCTGACCCAGACAGACGCGGCGAGCGCCTCGCTGCTGTTGAACGTCGAGGGCGTGCTCACCGCCGTGATCGCCTGGGTCGTGTTCAAAGAGAACGCGGATCGGCAAGTCGTCCTGGGCATGGTCGCCATCGTCGCCGGCGGCGCTTTGCTGTCGTGGGGGCCGCAGGCGGCCGCGGCCTCCAGGCCGGCCGGCGCGCTACTCATCGCCGGCGCGTGCCTGTGCTGGGCGATCGACAACAACTTGACGCGCAAGGTCTCCGCCAACGACCCGATGCTCGTCGCTTGCCTCAAAGGTCTGATCGCCGGAGCCTGCAACACCGCGCTCGCCCTCGGATCGGGGGCCGGGTTGCCGCCGGCCGGGCCGACCGCCGCTGCCCTGATCGTCGGCTTCCTCGGTTACGGGCTCAGCCTCACCCTGTTCGTGGTTGGCCTGCGAACCCTGGGCACGGCACGTACGGGCGCCTATTTCTCGGTGGCGCCGTTGTTCGGCGTCATCGTCTCGCTCGTCCTGTGGCCCCAGCCGCCGTCGATGCCGTTCTGGGTCGCGGCGGCGCTAATGAGCCTGGGCGTGTGGCTTCACGTGCGCGAACGACATTCACACGTGCACACGCACCTGCCGCTGGAACATGCCCACCGTCATCGGCACGACGAGCACCACAGACATCGGCACGACGTTTCGTGGGACGGCAAGGAACCGCACGCCCATCCGCATCGCCACGAGGCGCTGACGCACGAGCATCCGCACTATCCGGACATCCATCATCGGCACTCGCACTGAGCGCCGATCCGCGCCGGTTCAGCCAGGCTCGGCCCCCGCCGCGGCGCGATGCGCGTACTCGGCTTCGAACATGGCCATCACGACCAGCGACTCGTATCCGCCCTCGACGTGCACTGCGTCGCGCAACGTGCCTTCGACGAGCGGATAGCGCTGCGAAAAGCCCTGCGCCATGCGCACCAGCGCGTCGTACGCCGCCTGGTCGCCGTGCGGGTGGAAGCGCCCGAGCACGTCGCCGACGACGCGCGCGCTCTTGACCGCCTTCGCACCGCCCGGCGCGGTGAACGCCAGGCCCATGCGCGCCATGCCGTAGAGGATGCGCCGCTGCACCGGCTTGCAGCCGTCGCAGACGTCGGGCAGCGCGCGGCCCTTGACGACCGACAGTGCGTATTCGAGGTAGGCGCGCTCGGCGTAGTGGGCGAGCGTCAGCGCTTCATCGGGGTCAGCCGGCGGGGGGTCGAAGAGATCGTTCATGGACGGAGATTCAACGCATCAGATGACCGTGACCAGCGGCGAGTAGCGCGCCAGCGCGGCATCGTGCGTGATGAGGTGCATGGGTTCGCTCACCGCCTGCGCGACGAGCATGCGGTCGAAGGGGTCGCGGTGCAGCAGCGGCAAGCCGTGCAGGGCCAGCGCGTGCGTCCAGGTGACGGCAAGCGGCCTGAACCCGGCCCGCAGCGCCGCGGCCTCGAGCGCGGCGGGAGCGAGCGGCAGTTTGCCGGCCGCGGCCTTGATCGCCACCTCCCACAGCGAAACGCTGCTGACGTGCACTTCCTCGGCGCGTTCGATCATGGTCCGGGCCGCCGCACTCAGCTCGTCGGCTTCACGCATCACCCACAACAGGATGTGCGTGTCGAGCAGCAGCTTCATGGTTCGAGCTTGCCCTCCCAGAGGTCGAGCTCGTCGTCGGGCAGCGGGGCGTCGAAATCGGCCGCTTCGACAAACTGCCC
>JACSRM010000509.1 GCA_014879745.1 Burkholderiaceae bacterium
GTGGGGAACGCCCGCCCACGGGCCAGGTCGCGCAAGACCTCGCGAATCGGCGGCACGCACTGAGGTATCTCGCGCCAGCTGGGTGCGGCCAGGCAAAGCAGCACCAGGCAGCCGTCTACTGCATGGGCTGGGATCGACGTTGTGGCCAGAGCAATCGGCACCGCGATTGCCGTGATTCGCTTTACAACGCCCTTGGACTGCGCGAGGAAGGGCGGGGCGCATGCGGAAGGCTTCTCTGACACGATTTCCTCCTTATCCGACACTGGTGGGGTGCTCCCGATAAACGGGCAACTCCGCAGCTGTATGGAATCAATGTAGAGGCGATCGAGCGTTGTTCGCGCGCTGATTTTTCAGTCCTTTTTCAGCAAATGCGGGTCTCGCGCGCAGCGCCTAACCGTAGCTGGTATGGGCGCAACTTCGCTCTTGATTGCATGGCTTCGAGAGCGTGGGATGAATGCACCGCAGGTGATACCCGGCGCATTGGTGTGTTGAAGCCCTGCCTGGAAGCTCCTCAAACTGGGCGCCAGAACCGTCGCTCCCGGATGGGTGGGGCTCCGCCGCGCAAGGCCGCGCGTCACACGCCGTTGGGGATTCGCAAGAGTCGATCGCTGAAGGCTTGCGGGACATCGCTCCGCATAAGCGATCGACGGCGCTTCCAGTGCGGGGTCGCTCCACTGCGCCTAGAAGCGCTGATTTTTCCGTGCAAATTCAGCGTCGCGCCGATGACGAAATGGGCGCATCCTTGCGCGAACGGCGTCGGATTCGCGATGGACTGGAAACCCTCAATGCGTCATGGTATTTTCGGCGTGCCCAATATTCGAGCTGCCTCGGTGCTGAACTCGTGGGAGAAGCTTATGACGTTCGCGGTGCAGTGCCCAGATTGTCAGCGTGGTAACGACGATCCATTTGAAGTTATGGCGCGAGGCCATGTCGATTGGACGCACTGCTGCTGGTGTAGCCAGCACTTCTTCTTCTTGATAGCAGAGTGCAAGTCATGCGAGGAAGAAAGCGTCTTCGCGTGGTCAGCTGCTCCGTTGCCAGGGGAGATCAAAGCGCTGCGCTGCCGTGTTTGCGATTCCCCGATCGAGCTGTTCGATGAGCCGACGTTCTACGGTCACTCCCGACGCGGTTGAGCAACTGACGCCGATAAATAGCGACGATGGAGCGCTTGGGTTCCTTGTACGACGGGATAGGCGCGGCGCGCATGTCGAGCGTGTTCAACATTTGTCCGCGATGAGAAAGGTCTCGCACATCATGCGATTCGACGACCTGGAATCATTCGTGCTCGCGTACGAGACAGACGACTTGCGGTTCACCTATCCGCTCGTCTATTGGCGTCTTCATCAAGTTATGGAGGAGATCTTCGAGCCGTGAATCTCGAAACCTTGCCTCCGCTAGGCAATATCGTTCGTGACCCAGGCCACGCCGGCCGCGTGATGACGATTGTCTCGCGCGTTGCCGCGGCGCGATCACCTCCGCAAGCGCTCGAGGTGCTTCATGAGGCAAAAACCGAAATGGGAGTGGATCAAGCGGTCTTCGTGAGCTACATCCGCGATGAGGACTCCCACGAAAGCTATCGATTCTTGCTCGCCGCGGATCCCCGGTGGTGTTTCGAATACCAAGCGCACGCCTGGTATGGCTCCGATCCGTGGCTGATCTACGCCTCACAGAACATTGAGGTGATCAGCGCTTCGATGATAGCTTTGGTGACTGCCCAGCAGCGCGAGATACGGGCGCTCGCTGAGAAGTATGGGATGGTCTCGGTCTGCATTGCGCCGGCGTCGTCAATTGGCAGCAATCCCCGGGTTGGGATGCTGGCCTTGGGCTCCGCGCAATCCGGATTCTTCACTGACGAAATGGCGTTCGGATTGTTCAAGTTGCTCGCGCACAGCCTGGCGATGGAATTGCACTTGTGGTCGACTCGCTACGAACGCAACGAGCTGATCAACGAGCTGCGCCTCAGCGACGAGGACCTCTCTTTGCTTCGGCTCGAGCTTCACGGTGCCGGCACCAAGCAAGCCTGCGGCGAATTGGGCGCAAGCAGCGCCTCCATTGATTCGCGCTGGCAGCGGCTGAACCGAAAGCTCAGCTCGCCTCACCGGCATGCGAGCGCCCGGCTCGCGGCCAAAATCGGAGTGATCTGAAATGCCACACAGCCACATTGGTGCCATCGGCTACCTCACAATCTTCTTGCCCTTCGCGCTGCTTATCTTCGGTCAGGCGATCGACGCCCCCTACTTGGCGGCGGCAATCATCTTCGGCGTGGGCCCATTGAGCCGCCCTGTGCTGGGAAACGTGAGCGACCAACTGCCAGAGTGGGATGAGCGGACCGCCACGTTGCTCGATGTCCTGCCCGTTGCGTACGCGGCGGCGTTTCCCTTGCTGCTCTGCTGGGTGTTGAGCGACATCGGCGCGCATCCGCCGTCGCGCCTCCTGAACTGGGTTTGGCTTGGCCTCAGCCTTTGGACCTGCCTGTTCTTTGCCGTGGTTGTCGCTCACGAGCTGATACATCAGGGCGGGCATCGGCGACGTATCGGCTGGCTTCTGGCGGGCGCGGCAGGCTATCCATTGCTGGCGCATGAGCATTTGCCGCACCACAGCACGTCCGGAAACGTCGATCTTGCAGAATGGCCCCGAAGGGATGAATCGCTGTGGGGCTTTGTTGGACGTCGCACCGGTAGGGTCATTCGCTCGGCTTCCGAATACAACGCGATCCTCGCAGCTAGAAAGGGCCGCGCGGCAGTCTATGGCGGCCTGCCGGAGGCCGTCACGGCCACCATCGTGGTCGCTATCACCTTTGCCTGGGTTGCCGGCTGGGCGGGGCTGGCGCTCTACCTATGTGTTGCAGCCGGCGTTCACTTCGGCGTCCAAGCAATCACGTACCTGCAGCACTGGGGGCTGGGTGTCGATAGCGTGGAGGGGGCAGATGAAGCGCGCTACGCGTGGGAGGATCGTTGCCAGTTCCAAGTCTGGTTGATGCTGCACTTGGCGCTGCACCATGCCCACCATCAGCGATCTTCGACTCCCTACTATCGCTTGGCGCCGCACCCCAGGTCGCCGCGACTTCCGGCGGGCTATGTCCTGTTGTTGTTCGCGTCATTCTTTCCGCCGGTGTGGCGCTGGCTGATGACTCCGGCATTGGAGGGCTGGAAACGCGATCCCAACGCGCACGTCGAACCCGTCCGTTGGCGATTGGTCTGCCTACCGAGCCACTATGCGCTGAGCACACGCGCGTAGCGGTGCCTCGATGCCTCGGCACCTCGAACATGCGAATGACTGGGTGTCGGCTTTATGGAACCAGCCTGAGCGGCTCTTCGCGACCCATACC
>JACSRM010000511.1 GCA_014879745.1 Burkholderiaceae bacterium
TCGAGCAGACCGACGCTGACCGGCACGACACGATCGGCAAACGATGGGCGGCCGAGCAAGTGCGTCCAGACCGATCGTGACGCTTCCTTGCGCTCGAGCTGGAAATTCAAGGTGTTGGTCAGCGGATCGACGGGCGGATAGGGCACCGCAGTGGGTACCGGCCGGCCGTCCAGGAACAGCACGATCTCGCGGCTCCCAGTCTTGCATTTCGCGCGCCGGATCAGCGTCTCGAGCCCGCTGACGCGCAACCGGATCTCGTCGCGCAGCGCGACGGCGGACGAATCGGCAGGTTCCGCCGTGCGGGTTTGAACCCGCGTCACGTCGTCGACGCGGACATTCTCCAGATCCGGACAATGGGCCTGCGCCGGTGCACTCGCCGCGGGATCGGCCGCGTGGCAGCACCCCGCGACGAAGAACAGGAGGCCGGCAATCGATCGAAGCACCGCTGGACCGCTGCACATGGCCTTCTCCTCGGAATCGCTTCGACCGCGGTCGACGCAATTGCCGCCGTGCGCGAACGCGACCGCAGCAACCGGCGCTTGAACCACACCCTGCGTTGCGGCCGAAGCCCGCTGCACGGCTCGTGTCCGCAACCCCGCGAGACCCGCCTGCGGCAACGCAAGATCGGCCGGCCTACGGGAACACTCTAGCGCTTGCGCAGGCACTGTCAAACAGCGATGCGGGGCGGCCTCGACCCTGTCCGCCATGGCACCGAGGCGGCAACGGGTTAGACCTGGATCAACTCCGGCCCACTTGGTGCGTCGGTGCGGCGCAGGTGCATGCTAGCGTTCGTTTCTTGCATGGCGACGAGATATCACGGGGGACCGAAACGGTGAGCGATTCCACTACGACGCTGGTCGCCGAACTGCTGCGCCAGGCGGCCGCGGCAGGGCGCGAAAGCCTCGATGCCGATGCGCTCGGCAAGCTGCTCGCCGCGCTCGGCGTCGCGTTCGACGCCGACGCGCCGGCCGGCGGCGCCGAGATCCGCATCACGCTGAACGCGACGCGCGAGTTCGGCATGGTGATCGGCGCCGGCTTCGGCGGGATCGACGCCGAGCTCGACGAAGCCAACTTCAAACGCGACCGCGCGTCGGTCTACGCCGCAGCCGCGCTGACCGACGCCGAGGACTTCCTGCGCCTCTTCAAGCGCACGCTGGCGTGGCAGAAGCTCGCCGCGCTCGCGAAACAAGGCGGCAAGCCGCTGCCCGAGGCGGCGCTCACGGCTTGCTTCGCGCGGTTGCTCGATCTCGCACGCGCCTTCGCGCCCGGCAACGCCGACGCGCCGTTCGTGCTGCAGGCGCTCGAACTGAATCCGGTGCGCGTCGATGGCACGCTCACCGCGCGCGCCGCGCAGTGCAGCTTCGGCAAGCCGCAGCCGGCGCGGCTGGCGCGGCCGATCGCGAAGATCGACAAGCTGATCCACCCCAAGCGCATCGGCATCATCGGCGTCTCGGGCAGCGGCATGAATTTCGGCCGCATCATCCTGCGCAACCTGATCGGCAGCGGCTTCCCGAAGGAGCAGTTGCTGGTGCTGAAACCCGGCGAGGCCGAGATCGACGGCGTCAAGTGCGTCGAGGGCCTGAAGGCAATCGACGGCAAGCTCGACATGCTGATCGTCGCCGTCGCCGCAAGTGCCGTCTACGAACTCGTCGACCAGATCATCGAGACCGACGCGGTCGACGCCGTGATGCTGATCCCCGGCAGCATGGGCGAGACGAAGAAGAGCCGCGAGCCGGCGGCGGCGCTCGCTGCGCGCATCAACGCCGCGCACGCCAAGCCGGGCGGCGGGCCGATCTTCCTCGGCGCGAATTGCCTCGGCGTCGTCTCGCACCCGGGCAGCTACGACTCGTGGTTCATCCCGCTCGAGCGGCTCCCGAAGCCGAAGAAGAAGCCGGTGCGCAACTCGGTGATGCTGTCGCAAAGCGGCGCCTTCATGATCACCCGGATGTCGCAGAACCCCTGGCTCGACCCGGCCTACATGCTCGCGCTCGGCAACCAGACCGACCTCACGCACGGCGACATGCTGAGCTACTTCGCCGACCTGCCCGGCATCGAGACGGTCGGCATCTACGTCGAGGGCTTCAAGGATCTCGACGGCCTGCACTTCGCGCAGGCGGTGCGCAAGGCGGTGCTGGCCGGCAAGCAGATCGTGGTCTACAAGTCGGGCCGCACCGCGCCCGGCCAGGGCGGCGTGATGGGGCATACGGCGTCGATCGCGGGCGGCCTCACCCTCTTCGAATCGGTCGTGCGCCACGCCGGGGCGATCGTCACCGAGGACCTCAACACCTTCGACGACCTGTTCTACATCGCAGGCGCCTTGCACAACAAGAAGGTCGGCGGCAACCGCCTCGGCGCGATGAGCGGCGCCGGCTTCGAGGCCGTCGCGATGGCCGACAACATCGAGTCCGACAGCTACTCGATGCAGATGGGCGAGCTGACCGACGAGACCGTCAAGCGCATCGAGCAGATCCTCGTCGCGAAGAAGCTCGACCAGCTCGTCGAGGTGCGCAACCCGCTCGACATGAACCCCGGCGCCGACGACGAGGCGCACCTCGAGTTCTCGGACGCCTTCCTGCAGGACCCGAACATCGACGCCGTCATCGTCGGCCTCGACCCGACCGCGCCTTCGGTGCGCGCGCTGGAGCAGAGCAAGCTGCGCCCGGGCTACGACCTGAGCGACCCCAAGAGCACCGTGCACCTGATGCCGCCGATCGCCGACCGGCACGACAAGCCGCTCGTCGGCATCCTCGACGGCGGCAGCCTCTATGACGCGATGGCCGCGCGGCTGATGGACGCCGGCGTGTGCTGCTTTCGCAACTGCACCCGCGGCACCAAGGCGCTGGTGCGCTACTTCGAGGCGCGCCAGAATGCCGACTACCTGAAGGCCCGCCGCCCCGGCGCGGCCACCGACCACTGAGGACACCGACTTGAGCGACACACTGAAACCCGGCCTGAGCGCCACCACCCGCATCGACGTCGACAAGGACCGCACGATCGGTTTCATGGGCGAGGACCTGCGCGTCTACTCGACGCCGAGCCTGCTCTACGACGTCGAAGTCGCCTGCCGCGACCTCATCAAGCCGCACATCGGCGAAGGCAAGGACTCGGTCGGCACCCGCGTCGAGTTCGACCACGTCGGCGCGACGCTGCTCGGCATGTGGGTCGAGATCAGCGTCAAGCTCGCCGAAGTCAACGGGCCGGCGGTCACCTTCGAGTTCACGGCCCGCGACGCCGTCGAGGAAGTCGCCCGCGGCAAGCACAGCCGCTTCGTCGTCGGCTTGGAGAAGACCGCGCAGCGGCTGCAGGGCAAGCGGGCGAAGGC
>JACSRM010000182.1 GCA_014879745.1 Burkholderiaceae bacterium
GCGGCGACGATATCGAGGCCCGCGCGCGCCGCCGCGTCGGCATGAAGATGGGCTTTTATACGCACGCCCTCGTCTACGTGCTCGTCAACCTCGGCCTGTTCGCCATCGATGCCGTGCGCGGCGACGGGCGCTGGGCGGTCTGGTCGCTCGCGGGCTGGGGCCTGGGACTGGCGATCCACGGCATCGTCACCTTCGCCAACCTGCGCGGCGAAGGCATCCGCCAGCGCATGCTCGAAGCCGAGATCGAGCGCCTGCGGCGCGACGGCTGAGCCGGGACGCGCGAGGCGGCGTCGATAGAATCCGACGCTTCATGCATACCCCGAACGACGAACCCAGGGCCGGCAACTTCCTGCGCACGATCATCGAGCGCGACCTCGCCGCCGGCACCTACACCGGGCGGCGCTTCGCCGGCACGCCGGGCGACGCCGCCCACCACGCCGCCGGGCCGCTGGATGCGGCGCGCATCCGCACCCGCTTTCCGCCCGAGCCGAACGGCTATCTGCACATCGGCCATGCGAAAAGCATCTGCCTGAATTTCGGGCTCGCCCGCGAGTACGGCGGCGTGTGCCATCTGCGCTTCGACGATACCAACCCGGAGAAGGAGGAGCAGGAATACGTCGATGCGATCCTCGACGCCGTGCACTGGCTCGGTTTCGACTGGACCGCGAACGGTGTCGAGCACCTGTATTTCGCGAGCAACTATTTCGACTTCATGTACCGCGCCGCCGAAGCCCTGATCGAGGCCGGCCACGCCTACGTCGACGAGCAAAGCGCCGACCAGATGCGCGCGACGCGCGGCGACTTCAATACCCCCGGCACCGACAGCCCGTACCGCCACCGCACGCCGGCCGAGAACCTGGCGCGGTTTCGGGCGATGCGCGACGGCCAGCTCGCCGACGGCGCCGCCGTGCTGCGCGCGAAGATCGACATGGCTAGCCCGAATATCAACCTGCGCGACCCGGCGCTGTACCGCATCAAGCGCGCGACGCACCACAACACCGGCGACGCCTGGTGCATCTACCCGATGTACACCTACGCGCATCCGGTCGAGGACGCGCTCGAGGGCATCACGCACAGCATCTGCACGCTCGAGTTCGAGGATCAGCGGCCGTTCTACGACTGGCTGCTCGATACGCTGTGCACGCTCGGCCTTCTCGCCCAGCCGCGCCCGCACCAGTACGAATTCGCGCGCCTGAACGTGACCTATATCGTCACCAGCAAGCGCAAGCTGCGCCAGCTCGTCGACGACGGCATCGTCGCCGGCTGGGACGACCCGCGCATGCCGACGATCGCCGGCCTGCGCCGGCGCGGCTATACGCCCGAGGCGGTCCGCCTGATGTGCGAGCGCGCCGGGACGAGCAAGGCGGGCGGCTGGACCGACTATGCGAGCCTGGATATCGCGCTGCGCGAAGACCTCGACCCGAAGGCGGCGCGCGCGATGGCGGTGCTCGACCCGGTCCGGCTCATACTCACGAACTGGGACGAGGCGATGGGCGCGGGCGCGATCGACGCCTGCAGCGCGCCGGTTCATCCGGCGCAGCCCGAGCGCGGCCGGCGCGCGTTCGGCATGGCGCGCGAGCTCTGGATCGAACGCGACGACTACCGCCCCGCTGCCGAGAAGGGCTACCAGCGTCTCTACCCCGGCAACAAGGTGCGCCTGAAATACGGCCACGTGATCGAGTGCAGCGGCGCGACAACCGATGCCGACGGCCGCGTGACCGAAGTCCAGGCGCGGCTCGTCCCCGATACCAAGAGCGGCACGCCGGGCGCCGATGCGATCAAGGTCAAGGGCGTGATCACCTGGGTCTCGGCGCACGACGGCATTCCGGCCGAAGTGCGGCTCTACGAACGCCTCTTCACCGAAGAACAGCCCGACGCCGGCGGGCGCGACTTTCTCGCCAGCGTGAACCCGGCCAGCCTGCGCGTCGCCAGCGCGGTCGTCGAGCCATCGCTCGCCGCCGCGCGGCCCGATGACAAGTTTCAGTTCGAGCGCCACGGCTACTTCGTCGCCGACCGCATCGATCACCGTGATGGCCGGCTCGTCTTCAACCGCACCGCGACGCTGAAGGATTCGTTCGCGCGCTGACGTGGCAACCCAGCGCGCCGCCGAAGGATCCCGCAGCGCCGCAGGCGGCGTGCGTCTCGTCGCGCTGCTCGAAGCCGCCAAGGGCGCGATCGTGCTGATCGCCGGGTTCGGCGTGCTGGAGATCGTGCACATCGGTGCGGCGCAGTTCGTCGACGACCTCGTCGGCCACCTGCACCTGAACCTGGCCAATGGCACGCCGCGCATCTTCGCCGAGCTGGCGAACAATATCTCCGACCGCCAGCTCCAGCTGCTCGCCGCGGCCGCTTTCGCCTACGTCGCAGTACGCGCCGCCGAGGCATGGGGGCTTTGGAACCGCAGGCGCTGGGCCGCGTGGTTCTCGGTCGCAAGCGGCCTCGTCTATCTGCCGTTCGAACTCGTCGAACTGGCCAAGGGTGCGAGCGCGCTCAAGCTCGCGCTGCTGGCCGCGAACCTGGCCGTCGTCGTCTATATGGCGCGCGTGCTGCGTGCGCGCCACGCGGTGCGCTGAGCGATCAGCCGGCGAACACCCTCTCGAGAAAGCGCAGGACCGCCTCAAGTTTTCTTGCGCCCCCGCGGGGGGCCGGGACGGGCAAGGCCCGGCCCTTGGGGGTGCTCTCAGGCCGCCGGCATCTGATAGCCGGGCGTGGAACGCGACAGCGCTTCCTCGTCCGGCGTCATCTCGGTTGCGATACCTTCGAACAGCGGCGTCGAGAGATAGCGCTCGCCGGTATCCGGGAGCATGCAGCAGATAACCGAGCCCTCGGCGGCGCGCTCGGCCACCTGGATCGCCGCCGCGAGCGTGGCCCCGCCGGAGATACCGGCGAAGATGCCCTCTTCGGCAGCCAGCCGGCGCGACCAGGCGATCGCGTCGGGGCCGGCGATCGCAAGCAGTTCGTCGTAGTAGTGCTTGTCGATCGACTCCTGCAGCACGTGCGGAATGAAGTCGGGCGTCCACCCCTGCACCGGGTGCGGAGTGAACGCGGGATGGCCGACGGCGGGAGACCGGTCGGGGCCGCGCTCCTGCGCGGTGCCGCTGCCGACCAGCTGGGCGATCGACGGCTCGCAGAGAACGATCCGGGTCTCGGGGCGCTCCCTGCGCAGCACCCGCGCGACGCCGGTCATCGTGCCGCCCGTGCCGTAGCCCGTCACCCAGTAGTCGAGGCGTTCGCCGCGGAAGTCGGCGAGCAGCTCGCGCGCGGTCGTATTCTCGTGAACCGTCGCGTTGTCGGCGGTCTCGAACTGCCGCGCCAGAAACCAGCCGTTCGCTTCGGCAAGCTCCTTCGCCTTCAGATACATCCCCATCCCCTTCGCCGCGCGCGGCGTGAGGATCACCTTGGCCCCGAGCAGGCGCATCAGGCGGCGGCGCTCGACGGAGAAGGAATCGGCCATCGTGACGACCAGCGGGTAGCCCCTGGCGGCACAGACCATCGCCAGCCCGATCCCGGTATTGCCGCTCGTCGCTTCGACAACCGTCTGCCCCGGCGCGAGTTCGCCACGGCGCTCGGCCTCTTCGATGATGCTGATCGCGAGGCGGTCCTTGACCGAACCGGCCGGATTGAAGAACTCGGCCTTCACGTAGAGGCGGACGTGCTTCGGTGCGATGCGGTTGATGCGAATGCACGGCGTGTTGCCGATCGTGTCGACAACGCTGTCGTAGAGGCGACCGCGACCGTCGGTGGTGCGCGAGGTGTTCGTATTCATGAAAGCTCCTGCACGGCCGGAACCGGCGCGCTGTGGTGGTCGATGACGGGCTGCGTCGAGGGTTTATACGCCGATGCCGGAATTCTGCGCGGCGCAGCGTCGGCGCACGCGAGCGCTGCGTGTTCCGCAACCCGGCTCGAGCCCGTTGCCGGACGCTCCGCGAGCGCGGGTGCCGCGTTGAATCACGTCGCTGCCGGCACGCCGTGGGAGGCGGCGACGAATTCGACCGGCGCATCGCCTGTCATGCATACCCCTCGAACCGGTGCGCCGGCAGCAATCCGCGGTGGACGACGCCCGCGCAGGCGCCTCGCGCGCCGAACTGGCGCAGCAGCGCCCTCGTCAGCGCGCCGGGCGCGGCCGCTGCACGGCGTCGGCGCGCGCGAAGTTGCCGCCGCCGAGATGGTGCAGGGTGTGCAGGTCCACGTTGTCGTCGCGCAACGACCAGTGGCCGTTCGAGAAGATGCGCTCGTCGGCCGCCGCGGCCACGACCTCCGCGAAACAGGTGTCGTACGCGTCCTCGGTGTGGCGCTCGGGGATCAGGCGGCATTCGAGCCAGGCGACGCACCCCGAGCCGATGATCGGCATGCCGAGCACCGGTCCGGGTCTGGCGTCGATGCCGTGCCGCGCGAACTTGTCGACGTCGCGACCGCTCTCGCTGCCCACGGCGTAGGTGAGGCCGACGACGGCCGCGCCGGGCACGCACAGCGCGAAAGCGCCGGCGGCGGCGACGAGCTCGCGCGTGAACGTCTTCTTGTCGATGACCACCGCCACCCGCGGCGGCGTGAACTCGACCGGCATCGACCACGCCGCAGCCATCACGTTGCGGCGTCCGCCGTGGGCGCTCGTCACCAGCACGGTCGGGCCGTGATTGATGAGCCGGCAGGCGTGCCTCAGCTCGACCGGGCGCAGATGGTCCACGGGCTACTTCGCAAAAAGCATGGCGATGTCGGCGAAGGCCTTGATCTCGATCGCGTTGCCCGACGGATCGAGCATGAACATCGTCGCCTGCTCGCCGGGTTGGCCCTTGAAGCGGATGTGGGGCTCGATCACGAACTCGACGCGCCGCGCCGTCAGGCGGCGCGAGAGAGCTTCCCACTCCGCCATCGGCAGCACGATGCCGAAGTGGCGCACCGGCACGGCATGCCCGTCCACCGCGTTGCGCTGCGCAAGTCCCGCCTCGGCGGGCGCGAGGTGCGCAACGATCTGGTGCCCGTAGAAATTGAAGTCGACCCAGTCGTCGGCGCTGCGCCCCTCAGGGCAGCCGAGCGTCTCGCCGTAGAACTCGCGCGCCAGGCCCAGATCGTGAACCGGGAATGCAACGTGGAACGGCGACAACGGGCCGGGGTTGGTGACAAGTGCGTGCATGGCTCTGCGAATGCTCGATGCGACGCTCGCCATCGTAGCGCCAGGGAAGCGCAACCGACGGCGGTTCGAGCAGCGTCACGCGGTGGCCGATCGCGCCGGCCAGCCACCGGCGGTCGACGCTGGACCCGATGATGGGTGTGCTCCGCGCCGCGTAACCGCGGCGCGTTCGCGCCTTCATCGACCTGGCGATCGAGCGGCCGCTGGACACGGCGGCCACCATGCTCGGCGCGAAGGATCTGGCCGCGGCGGCGGGCGCCACGCAGACGGCGAGGCGCCGCCGCTGAGTGCGCGCAGCGCCGGCGCGTTCAGTCGCTCGCGTCCCTGAGGCGGAATTCGTCCCATTCGAGATCGGTCCACCACTCGGCCTCGAGTCCGTTGCAGGTCTCGCCGTGCGCGCGGCACATGAAGCAGCCATCGCCGCGAACCAGGTCCGCGTCTTCGACGGGCGGGTAGCGCGCCGGCAGGGCCGCGGCGCCGTCGCGCGCGGCGGCCTGCGCCGGGCTGGGGGGCCGATCATCGAGCTCGAGAATTCCGCACCGGTGCAGCCGCTCCTCGCCCTCGGAAAAGAGGACGGAATTCTCGGCGTCGATATGCCGCCAGAGTGCGCCCGAGTAGCGCCTTGCCAGCGCCAGCAGCCGGGCGCGCTCGTCGGCGGACTGCGGCATCTGCTCGAGCAGCGGCGCCAGCTCGCGCATCCACGCTTCCATCTCGGCGTGTTCGCGCCCGAGGGCGTAGATGGGTCCGCGGTCGGCGGGCAGATCGGCCTGCGTGACCAGCGCATGAAAGAGCACCCGCTCCTCGCGATCGTGATGGAAGTCGCCCGCGAACGCGGTGAAGAACGCGGCGAACCTTCTGCCGTCGTCCGGCTGCGCAGTGCCGGCGACGAGTGCGTCGACGTAGGCGCGAAACGATCCGAGCACGCGGTCGATGAGTACGTGTTCGTCGCGCAGCGTATCGAGCCGTTTCATCGCCGGTCCCGGATCGCCAAGCCGCCTCAGCCGCCCGCCGCACGCGGCGCCCTGCCGCCGACGAAGGCCACCGGCTCGACCGCATCGGCGAGCGTGAAGCCGAAGACCTGCGCGTAGAAGCTCGCCTCGGCCTCGAGCGTGCGCACGATCGTCTCCTGGCGCCGAAAGCCGTGACCCTCGCCTTCGAACGTCAGGTACGCGACCGGCACACCGCGCGCCGCGAGCGCTTCGACCATCACCTCGGATTGCGCCGGCAGCACGACCTTGTCGTCCAGACCCTGGAAGAAGATCATCGGGCAGCCGATGCCATCGGCGTGGCGCGACGGCGAGCGCTGCGCGTAGAGCCGCTCGCGCTCGGGCCCGGGCGGCGCGATCAGGTAGCTCGTGTAGTGCGACTCGAACTTGTGCGTATCGGCGTCGAGCGCGGCCAGATCGCTCACGCCGAAGCGGCTCGCGCCGGCCTTGAAGACGTCGTGGAAAGCGAGCGCCGAGAGCGTCGTATAGCCGCCCGCGCTGCCGCCGCGGATCGCCATGCGCGCGCCGTCGACGCGACTCTGCGCGGCGAGGTGGCGCGCGCCGGCGACGCAATCCTCGACATCGACCACGCCCCACTGCCCGCGCAGCAGATCGCGATAGGCGCTGCCATAGCCGCTGCTGCCGCCGTAGTTGACATCGAGGACGGCGATGCCGCGGCTGGTCCAGTACTGGATCGCCAGGCGCAGCGCGCTCGTGCTCATGTCCGTCGGCCCGCCGTGGCTCATGACGACGAGCGGCGGCCGCTCGCCGGCCGGCGCCTCGAAGGCATCGTTGCGCGGCGCGTAGAAGAACGCGTGCGCGGTGCGCCCGTCCGCGCTCGGGTAGCTGATCGGCTCGGCCACCGAAACGACGCTCGCGTCGGGCAACTCGTCGACGCTGCGCGCGAGCACCTCGTGCGCGCCGGTCGCGGCGGCTATGCGCACGAGCTGCTGCGCCTGTGTCGGCGAGGCGACGAGCGCGACGACGTAACCCGGCCCGGCGGCGAGCTCGTCGATGTCGGTGAAGGGTGTCGCGAGCGGCTGCGCGCTGCCGCGCGCCAGATCGATGCGCACGAGCCGGCTCGTACCCTGCTCGATGAAGGTGGCGACGATCTCGTCGTCGCCGGTGAAGCCGTACATCGACTGGCCGAAGACCCACAACGGCTGGCCGAACTCGGCCGCCATCGGCAGCACGGGCTCGAGCGCGTCGCCCTGCACGCGATACAGGTTCCACCAGCCGCTGCGGTCGGAGACGACGAAAAGCTCGCCGCGCGGCGACCACAGCGGCTGCACGAGCGCCTCGCCGGGGCCGCCGGCGATGCGCCTCGCGCGCGCGAGCAAGCCGTCGCGGCCGACGTCGGCGAGCCAGAGCTCGCTGCCCTCCCACGGCATGCGCGGGTGATTCCAGCACAACCAGGCCAGCTGGTCGGCGGCGGGCGACAGGCGCGGCGCGGCGTAGAAATCGGCGCCCGCGGCGAGCTCGACGCCGGCGCCGCCTGCCAGCGGCAACGCGACGATGCTGTTGCGCGGCTCGCGGCCCGGCTGTGCGTGATCCTCGCGCACCGCGATCAGGCGCCGCCGCGGGCGGTCGAGCGCGAAGTCGGCGTGGCGCTGCGACGAATCGGCCGTCAGCGCGCGCGGCGCGCCCTGCGGCGGTTGCACATGGACGAGGTTGTCGGCGAAGTTCGAGAAGTAAAGCGTGCCGGCATCGGCGAGCATCTCGCCGCCGCCGTATTCGTGCACCCGGCTGCGCACGTTGAACGGCGGCGGCGTGACGATCGCGCCCTCCCCGTCCGCCCGCTCGTCCCGATCCACCCTGCCGCGCACGATCGCGACGCGCCCGCCCTGCGCCGCCAGGCCCTCGAGCCAGCAGACGCTCCCGCCATCGATCTGCGGTGCCGCCAGCGGCCTGGAGCCGGCGGCGATGCGCTGCGCGGACAGCGGGGATGTCCAGCTGCCGTAGGGGGCCGTCGTCGGGATCTTCATCGCATCGTCCAATGCGCGCGGGCACGCGGATGCGCAAGTTTGCACCAGAGGCCCGCTTCGCGGTCGCGCGCGGCCAAGCCGACCCTGCGCCAGAAAACGACAAGGGGTCCGGCGCGAGCCGAACCCCTGTGTACGAATCACCGCGCCGGCAAGCCGGCGCGGTGGACCGGAAGTGCCGATCAGGCGCCGACGGCGGCCGAGATCTGGCGCTTGGCGCGCGCGGCCTTGGCCTTCGTCGCGGCCACCGCCTTGCGCGGCGCGGCGGCCTTGCGGCTGACCACGGTTTGCGCGGACTTCGCCTTGCGGACCAGCTTGCGCTGGGTCGTCGCGGCCGCCTTCTTGGCACCGGCGGCGGCCTTGCGAACCGCGCCCTTCTTGCCGCCCGCGGCGCGGGCCAGCGCATCGGCGCCTTCGGCGACCTTGGCCGAAACGGTGCGCGCAACCTGCGCGCCCGGCATGCTCAGGCGGGCCGCGGCTTCGAGGCCGCCCACGACGATCGCGTTGTCGATGCCGGAAGCGAACTTGGCAACCTTGGTGACGCCGGTGACCGCCGCGTCGGACGACGCCTCGATCACCTTGTCGCTGCGCGACACCACCTCGTCGACACCCTTGACGATGACGTCCGACAGATCGCCGCGCAACTGCGAGGCCGTCTTCGTCAGCTGCGGCGCGACCTTGCCGGTGCGGCTGTAGACGGTGTCGATCCCGCTGTTGACGGCGTCGATCAGGCGCAGGCTGCCGGCGCGATAGGCATCGACCGCGTACATCGCCGCGTTGCGATAGTTTTCGATCGTTTCGAGCGTGACGCTGCTGAGGGTCTGAACGGTCATGGTCCTTGCTTTCCTGGTTGAGTGGATCGGGTTGTTCGTCCGGGTCGCGCCTTCGGTCTTGCGATGCGTGCTCCGGCGATGAATGCAGTGTCCGCACAAACCCTAGGGAGCGACACCCAAAACCCGGCCGCGATCTAGACGCAGCTCTCGAATCCGCGGCGAACACTGCACTAGGCAGTGAGTTCGGCGAAGCGCTGCAGATCGACATTGCCGCCGCTGATCAGCACGCCGACGCGGCGCCCCGCGAGCGGCAGCCCGGCATGGCAGGCGCCGGCAAAGCCGAGGCAGCCGGTCGGCTCGACGACGAGCTTCATGCGCTCGAAGAAGAAGCGCATCGCCTGCACCAGCTGGGCGTCGGTCGCGGTGACGATGTCGGCCACATCGCGGCGGATGATCTCGAACGTCAACCGCCCGAGGTGCTGCGTCTGCGCGCCGTCGGCGATCGTCTGCGGCGTCTCGATGTGGACGATCTCGCCGCGCGCGATCGACTGCTGCGCATCGTTGCCAGCCTCGGGTTCGACGCCGTGGATGCGGCAGCCCAGTGCCAGCGCGCGCGTCGCGAGCGCGGCGCCGCTGAGCAAGCCGCCGCCGCCGAGGCAGACGAACAGATCGTCGAGCGCGCCGACCTCCTCGATCAGCTCGAGCGTCGCCGTACCCTGGCCGGCGATCACGTCCGGGTGGTCGTAGGGCGGGACGAGCGTCAGCCCGCGGTCTTGCGCGAGGCGCAGGGCGATCGCCTCGCGGTCTTCGCGATAGCGGTCGAAGCGGATCACCTCGGCGCCGTAGCCCTGCGTCGCCGCGACCTTCGACCGCGGCGCGTCGTGCGGCATCAGGATCGCCGCCGGAATGCCGAGCACGCGGCCGGCGAGCGCGATCGCCTGCGCATGGTTGCCGGACGAAAACGCGACCACGCCGGCGCGGCGCTGCGCGGCGTCGAAGCGCGACAGCGCATTGAAGGCGCCGCGGAACTTGAATGCGCCCGCGCGCTGCAGGTTCTCGCACTTGAAGAAGACTTCGGCGCCGAGCATCTGGTCGGCAGTGCGCGAACGCAGCACCGGCGTGCGATGCGCCTGGCCGGCGAGGCGCTGCGCCGCGGCGGCGACATCTTCGAACGTGGGCAGGGTTGGCATGGAGTCTCCCGGGCAGTTCGCGATGCCTATGGCCTCGCATGGCGCTCGCGATGCATCCACTCGACGGTGAGGATGCAGATCGTGAGCCAGGCGCCGCCGGAGGAAAAGCCGGCGACGACGTCGGTCGCGAAATGTGCCTGGACGAAGATCCGGCTCGCGCCGACCGAAAACGCCGCCGCCGCGCACAGCATCGCCGCCGGCAGGTGCCAGCCGCGCGGCAGGGTGCGGATCAGCACATAGGCGAGCATGCCGTAGGCGACGAGCGCGCCCGACGAGTGCCCGCTCGGAAAGCTGTAGCCGTCGAACGGCGTCGGCCCGGCGTGGTGCAGCGGCCGGGCGCGCTCGAAGGCGTGCTTGAGCGCCAGGTTCAAGAGCGCGTTGCCGCCCATCGCGATGGCGACGGCCAACGCGAGCAGCCGCTCGCCGCGCAGCAGCAGCGCGAGCACGGCAACGACGCCGAGCACGGCGAGCGTGATCGGATCGCCGAGGTGCGAGATCCATGCGAAGACCTGGCGTGCGCTGTCCGGCGTATGCGCGATCACCGCATCCGAGAAGACCTGGTCCAGATGCGCAAGCTCCTCGCCGGGCGCGATCTCGTCGGCGATCTCGGCAAACGCATACGCCGCGGCGACGATCAGCGCAAAGCCGAGCAGCAGGCGCACGAAGAGCGTCGCATAGGGGTGCGCCCGGGCGCGCCGCTGCAGGCGCGACAGCCGCCCGAGCGAGACGCCGACCATCGCCACCGCGACGAGCACGACCGCGAGCAGGACGAAGAATCCGGCCAGCGCGTGTGCGCCCAGCGCCTCGGTGAGCGCGACGAACGGCGCGTCAGTGGGGGGTGTCATCGAAGACCAATGCGTTGCGCGCGACGAGCCCGAATCGGTCGGCCGTCGCGTCGTAGTCCCAGCGCTCGACGCTGCAGCGGCGCGGAATCGACGGCCCGTCACAGCGGATCAGGTTGACCGAATTGCCGGCATCGCTGCGCACGCGCGACGAGACCGCCGTGCCCGCCTGCACCGCCCACACCGTGCGCCGTGCGCCCGGCCGGCCCGCCTGCAGCGCTTGCACGAACGGCAAGTGGATATGTCCGCCGAGGATCAGGTCCGCCCCCGCCGCGGCCCAGCGCCGCACCGCGCGCGCGTAGCCGTGCAGCAGGTCGACGCGATCCTCGCGGCGCGTGACGCTCACCGGCTGATGGGTGACGACGATGCGCAGTTGCGACGCCGCCGCACGCTCGAGGCGGCGCGCGACGCGCTCGATCTGGCCGCGCGAGACGGCGCCCGCTTCGTGCAGGTAGGGCCGCGTCGTATTGAGCGTCAGGATCAGCATATCGTCGGTCTCGAAGGTGGGCTCCAGATCGCGGCCGAAGGCGCGCTGGAATCCGGCATAGGGTTGTACCGCGCGCGCCGCGAGGTTGTAGAGCGGGATATCGTGGTTGCCGGGGATCACGAGCGTCGTCGGCACCCCGAGCCGGTCGATGAAGGCGCGCGCGGCATCGAACTGCGAGCGCCGCGCGCGCTGCGTGATATCGCCCGACAGCATCGCGACCGCGGGCGACTGCGCATGAACGAAACGCACGAGCGCCTCGACGACCGGCGCCTGCTCGGTGCCGAAATGCGGATCGGAGATCTGCATCAGCAGCGTCATGATGCGCCGCCCGCGCCGTCCGCCGCCGGATTCGGCGTCAGCAGCAGCAGCGGCACCGGCGAAACACGGAACTCGAGCGGCGGCTCGAGCCACGTCACCTCGCCATCGGTCGCCACCTTCATCGCCTTCCTGCGCCGCAGGCGCGACGGCCGCACGGCGAGGCTGTCGAAGCCGAAATTCTCGACATTCTCGGCGTCGGCGAGGCGGCTCGTCGCGCCGCGCAGCAGCAGGCCGAGCATGCCGAAGAAGCCGACCGGCTTGAGCGCGATGGCCGCGAGCTGGCCTTGCTCGAACGCCCCGGCGGCGCCGATCTGCTCCATCTGCAGCCGGTTGTTGCCGACGAAGAGGGTCGGCGTGCGCAGGCGCCGCGAAAGTTCGGCGTATTCGATCTGCAGACGCAGCTTGCGATGCGCGCCAAAGAGCGTCACCAGCCCCGCCGCGAAGGCGACCAGCCGGCTGCGCCCGAACTGGCGCTTGTAGGCCTCGCGGTCCTCGAGCAGTTTCGGGTACAGCCCGAGGCTCGCGTTGACGAGGAAGATGCGGTCATTGACGAGGCCGACCTGCACCGGCCGCGGCGTGCCGGTGACGAGCACGCGCGTCGCCTGCGCGGTGTCCGACGGAATGCCGTGCGCGCGGCTGAAATAGTTGAAGGTGCCCTGCGGCAGCACGCCGAACGGGCGGCCGCTGGCAAGCACCTGCTGGGCGACGGTATTGATCGTGCCGTCGCCGCCGGCGGCGACGACGACCCCGCCGTCGGCCTGCGCCGCGGCGACCGCGGCCCGCGCGACGTCCGGCAGCCGCGCCGGATCGTCGGCACGATGAAAGTGGCAGGCGCGCCCGGCCTCGTCGAGCACGCCGGCGATCACCGCCTGCGTCGCATCGGCATTCTGGTGCCCGGAACCGGCGTTGATGACGATGTGCAGCATTGGCGATGGCGGTGGCGATGGCGGACCCGTCATGCGGCGCCTCCTGAAAGCCGTACCCGTAACGACGCCGATTCGTCGGCCCCTCGCCGCATTCGCTCGCTGCGATCCCCGCTTCGCGGGGCCCCTCTTTCGCGGCTCATGCGGCGGATTATCTGCATTCGCCGCGCGCCGAACTGATACGCTGCGAACCGTTGCGCGCGGCGCGCATCGATGCCTACCGGCGATCTGCCTTGCACACGCTGCTCTTCACCGATGTCGTCGACAGCACGCTGCTCGTGGAGCGCATGGGCGACGCACGCGCGGCGCTGGTCTGGTCGCGGCACGACCGCCTCGCGCGCGACCTGCTCGCGCAGCACCGCGGCCGCGAGATCGACCGCACCGACGGCTTCTTCCTGCTGTTCGACACGGCGCGCGACGCCGTCGGCTTTGCCCTCGCCTACCACGGTGCGATCGGCGCCCTCGGCCTCGAAGCCCGCGCCGGCCTGCACACCGGCGAGGTGACGCTGCGCGGGAACGATGCCGCCGACGTCGCGCGCGGGGCCAAGCCGCTCGAAGTCGAAGGCCTCGCAAAGCCGGTCGCCGCGCGCATCATGGCGCTCGCCCGTGGCGGGCAGACGCTGGCGAGCGCCGCGGCGCGCGACGCCCT
The DNA here is from genome assembly GCA_014879745.1 of Burkholderiaceae bacterium. Lineage (GTDB taxonomy): Bacteria > Pseudomonadota > Gammaproteobacteria > Burkholderiales > Burkholderiaceae_C > CAIKUF01. The sequence goes on from JACSRM010000182.1 coordinate 13,279, forward strand.
GGGCAACGACCTGCCGGCGGACAGCGAGGTCGTGAGCCACGGGCACTACCGGCTCAAGGGCGTCGAGCAGCCGATCGAGCTGTTCGAGGTCGGCCGCCGCCCGCACGCGCGCTTCGAACCGCCGCCGGATGCCGACAAGGGCTATCGCGTCGTGCGCGCCGGCGCGCTGTGGTCGCCGGTGCGCCTGGTGCGTCACAACCTGACGCCCGAGCGCGACGCCTTCGTCGGCCGCGCCGCCGAGTTGCGTGCGATCGCGCGCAAGTTCGAATCAGGGCGCCGGCTGCTCACGCTGCTCGGCCCGGGCGGCACCGGCAAGACGCGCGTCATCCACCGCTATGGCCTGGCGTGGCTCGGCGACTGGCCGGGCGGCGTCTACTTCTGCGACCTCGCCGAGGTGCGCACACTGGACGGCCTCGCCTATGGCGTCGCGCTGGCGCTCGGCGTGCCGCTCGGCAAGGACGACGCCATCGCGCAGCTCGGCAATGCGATCGCCGGCCGCGGGCGCTGCCTCGTCATCCTCGACAATTTCGAGCAGATCGTCGCCCTCGCCGCAGCCAGCGTCGGCGCCTGGCTCGATCGCGCGAGCGAGGCGCATTTCGCGGTGACGAGCCGGGAGCGCCTGCACCTGCGCGGCGAGGCGATCCTGGAGATCGAACCGCTGCCGCTGGCAGACGATGCGCTGACGCTGTTTGCCGAGCGGGCGGCGGCGCAGCGTCCGGACTTCGCGCTCGACGCGGCAAACCGCGCCGATGCCGCCGAAGTCGTGCGCCTGCTCGACGGCCTGCCGCTCGCGATCGAGCTCGCCGCGGCGCGCCTGCGCGTGCTGTCGCCGGCCCAGCTCGTCGAGCGGCTGAAGGACCGCTTCACGCTGCTGGCCGGCGCGCGCGGCGCCGCGGCGCGCCAGTCGACGATGAAAACCGCGATCGACTGGTCGTGGAATCTGCTCACCGCCTGGGAGCAAGCGGCACTCGCCCAGTGTTCGGTATTCGAGGGCGGCTTTACGCTCGAAGCTGCCGAAGCGGTGCTCGATCTCTCGGCCTGGGAGGATGCGCCGCCCGCGATCGACGCCGTCCAGTCGCTCGTCGACAAGAGCCTGCTGCGCACCTGGAGCCCGTTGCTGCCGCAGCGCTTCGATCTCGGCGAGCCGTACTTCGGCATGTACCTGAGCATCCACGAATATGCCGCCGGCAAGCTCGGTGCGTCGGCGACGGCGACGCTTGCCGCGCAACGCCTGCACGGCCGCTACTACGCCCGCCTGGGCAGCCAGGACGCGCTCGATGCGCTGGCGCACCATGGCGGCGCCCGGCGGCTGCCGGCACTTGCGCTCGAGATCGACAACCTGGTCGGCGCCTGCCGCCGCGCGGTCGCCCGCGCGGACGCCGCAGTGGCGGTGCCGACCTTGCGCGCGGCGTGGGAGGTGCTGGACCGGCGTGGGCCGATCTCGATCGGCGTCGACCTTGGCGCGCAGGTGAGTGCGCTCGACACGCTGGATGCGTCGAACGCCGCCGCGGCGGGGCTGGTCCACGCGCTCGCGCTGCGCCGCATCGGCCGCCCCGCCGACGCGCGCGACGCCTTGCGGGCCGCGCAGGAGCAGGCGCGCAGCGGCGGCAACCGGCTGCTCGAAGCGATCACGCTCGCCCAGTCGGGCATGCTGCAGAGTCATGCCGGGCAGTTCGACGAAGCGCGGGCGAAGGTGACGACCGCGCTCGGCATTGCGCGCGAGATCGGCAACCGGCGATGGGAGGGGGGCTTCGAGAGCAACCTCGGCAACCTCGACCTGGCCCAGGGACTGCTGCCGGGCGCCAGCGCCCACACCGAGGCGGCACTTGCGATTCACCGCGAGATCGGCGACCGTCGGGCCGAGGGCGGCGCACTGTGCAACCTGGCGGTGCTGCATCACGACCAGGGCGGATTCGACACGGCGCTTGCACACTACGAGGCGGCGCTCGTCGTGCTGCGCGAAGTCGGCGACCGGCTTGCCGAGAGCATCGCGCTCGGCAATCTCGGCACGCTCTACAACGATCGCGGTCAACTCGGCCCGGCCCGCGCGACCTACGAGGCGGCTCTCGTGATCCACCGCGAGATCGGCGATCGGCTGGGCGAGGTCGTCACGCTCGGCAACCTGGCCAAGCTCGCGACGGACGACGGTCGCCGCGACGACGCGAAAGTCGGCTACGAGACCGCGCTGTCGATCGCGCGCGAGCTCGGCGAGCGCCGCGAGATGGGCATCATGCTCGGCGGCCTGGGCGGCCTCTACGCCCATCAGGACCGGCTCGACGATGCGCAGCACCACTACGAGCAGGCGCTCGCGATCCACAGGCAGATCGGCAACCGCCGCTACGAGGGCGAAACGCTCGCCAATCTGGCCGAGCTGCTGCAGCGGCGCGGCCTGCAAGCCGAAGCGCGCGCGGCGCTCGACGCCGGCGAGGCGCTGCTGCGCGAGATCGCCGATCCGCTCGATCTGGCCAAGCTGCTGTGCGTGCGCGGACATATCGAACTGGGCAGCGGCACCCGCGACGCCGCGCGCGCCGCGCTCGACGAGGCGCAGCGCATCGCGCGCGAGATCGGCGCCGAGGCATCGTCCGACCTCATGCTCGAGATCGAACACCTGCGTACCGCACTCGGTTGACGGGCGAGCCGTTGCTGCGCGCCGGACTGGCATCCGATCGGGGCGCTGTTTCGGCGATCGGCGATGGCGCGGCGCCGCACAATGGCGCGATCGAGGCTCGAAACCGACCGCAGCACTGGGCGGAAACCGGAACCCGTCACCGCAAGCCCGATCCCTTCCCTGGCGCCTGCGCGCCGCTCGCGCATCTCGCGCCGCTCGCGGCGGCATCTGCGCCGACGCCTCGCTTCCCGCATTCCCCCTTGCGCCGTGCCGTCGCGCGGCGGCGGTAGCATGCAGGCCCCAGCGCGCACTGCCATGCCGTTTCGTCCCCTTCCGTTGCCCGCCACGATCCCCGGCGCCGTCTGGCTGCATTCGATGCCGGGCCGGCTCGAGGGCTGGGAGGCCTTCCTCGCCGAAGCCGAGCACTGCCGCGTCTCGCTCGTCGTCTGCCTCACGCCGCGCCACGAGATCGCGTCGCTGTCGCCGGCCTACGAGGCCGCCTTGCGCGCCGGAACACTGCCGATGCGCTGGCTGCCGCTGCCGATGCGCGACTTCGGCCTCGCCGACAACCTGCGCGACTTTCGCGCCGGCATCGAGCAGCTTGCCGATGCGCTGACCGCGGGCGATGTGGCGCTGCTGCACTGCGCCGCGGGCATCGGCCGCACCGGCACCGCCGCCGCCTGCCTGCTCGCGCGCCTGGGCGTGCCGCGCGAAGCGGCCTTGCGGCAAGTGCTCGATGCGGGGTCGAACCCGCAATCGGCGGCGCAGGCGGGCCTCATCAATACGTTCTGACGCCGCGCCGGTGAGCGAGGCCGACTGCATCGACGTCGTTCACGCCGACGCCGCCCTGCTCGTGCTGTGCAAGCCAGCCGGCCTGCCCGCGGTGCCGGGGCGCGGCGCCGCATTGCAGGACTGCCTGGCGCGCCGTGTGCAGGGCAGGTTTGCCGACGCGCTCGTCGTGCACCGGCTCGACATGGCAACCTCGGGCCTGATGCTGATGGCGCGCGGCGCCGCCGCCCAGCGCGCGCTCGGCATGGCCTTTGCCCGCGGCGAAGTCGAGAAGCGCTATGTCGCGATCGTCGCCGGGCATCTGACCGCCCCGGCAGGCGACGGCTGGGGCAAGATCGA
>JACSRM010000514.1 GCA_014879745.1 Burkholderiaceae bacterium
GGAAAGTTGCGATAGACGATATCGTGCTCCTCGTCGATCGCCAGCGCGCCGTCTGCACGCACCTCGTGCTTGACGTTGACGAACACCAGCGGCCCGCTGCGCCCTTCCTTCAGGCGCACGTCCTGGATGCGCGACGTGCGCTCGATGGCTTGGCCGACACGCAGCGGTGCGTGGAATCGAAGGCGGCTGCCAGCCCACATGCGCCGCGGCAGCGGCACCGGCGGCAGGAAGCCGCCGCGCTTGGCGTGGCCGTCGGCGCCGATCTCCGACTGCCGCGCCATCGGCAGGAAATAGAGCCAGTGCCAGCACGGCGGAATCGCCTCGCCGGTCTGCTGCGGCGCGTCGTCGCGGTCCAGCGTGGCGGTCAGCGCGCGCAGCGGTGCCGGCGTCACGCGGTCGGCGAGGGTTTCGCTGCGGCCGATCCAGCCGCGCAGGGTTTCGATTTCGACTGTCATGGTCCGTCTCCTCCCAAGGCACGCATTCTTGATCGCGCCGGGCCACTATGTGAAGCGCCGATTGCGGCCGGCCCCATGCGCGACCGATCGAAGCGGACGGGGCTCTGTCCGCTGCGCCCCGTCGCCTACCCGATCTTCGCACTGCGAGGGATCGCCCGGGCAAACTCGGCGCCAGGGTTCGCTCGACGTGCTCGCCGGCTTCCTGGTCGGCATATCCTTCAAACTAGGGGGGTCGGATCCGCGCCGCCGTATCGATGGCACTATTCGGCCCTCGGCCTCGGATGATGCGTCGTCAGCGTCTTCCAGACCGGGTTGTTCAACTTGACCAGGGAGCACCAATGACATCCGCATCCACGCTTCGTCCTCTCGTTGCCGTCGTGGCCTTGCTGGCTGCCGGCAGTTCGCAGGCCGCGATCCAGGTTTTCACCGATGAATCGAGCTTCCTGGCGGCGCTGTCGAGCTACGCCACCGACACCTTCGACGACCTGATGCCGGGTCAGGCCTACGACGGCCCGCTGTCGCGCTCGGCCGGCAGCATCGGCTATTCCGCCTGGACGACGCCGAACAGCCCGACGCTATATGGTGCCGGCTCGAGTTCCGACGCCTGGCTGTCATCCAACAACGCGGCCGACTTCATCGTCTTCGACGGCTTCTCGATGCCCGTCTACGCTGCCGGCGCCTATGTCTTCGGCTCCGATTTGTTCGGCGAGCACTCGAGTACCGGCATCACCGCGGTGAGGGTGACGAACGAGGCCGCCGAGCAATCGGTAAAGTTCAAGTTCCGCGCCGACACGACGAACTATTTCGGCTTCCTGTCCGACACGCCGCTGGTGTCGTTCGAGGTCAAGACCTTGTATGGCCAGCGCAATGTCACGTGGCCGACGGTCGATGACTTGACGCTGGCCGCAGTGCCCGAGCCCGGCACTTATGCGATGCTGCTGGCCGGCTTGGCGGCCGTCGGCTTCGTCGTGCGCCGCCGCAAGCGCTGACCCTCGCCCGTACGGCATCGACGGCGCCCCATGGGGCGCCGTTTCGCTTGGGTGACGGCACGGTTCGCATTGTGCCGTCGATACCCTCTATGCGGCCGCCTCCAGCGTAGGCCGGCGCTGCACCAGGCCGCGCAGCGCGGGCAGGCAGGAGCCGCATTGCGTGCCGCAGCGCAGGCGCTGCTGCAGCGCCTGCAGCCGGGCATCGGCGCCGCCCTGCAGCGTGCTCAGGGTCTGCACGATGCGCCGTTCGCTCACGTCGTGGCAGGCGCAGACCTGCGGGCTGCGCGGCGCCAGCGCCTGCGGCGGCTGGCGGCTGGCAGCCAGCAGCGCGCGCCCGAAGGCGGCGGCCGGCGCACGTTCGCGCAGCAGTTCCAGCACCCAGTCATCGGCGGCGGTATCGCCGGCGAGCACGAAGGCGCGCAACGCGCCGTCGCTGCCCAACGCCATGGCGCGGCTCTGGCCGCTGCGCGCATCGGCATAGCGCAGCACCGGGCCGTCGGCCAGGCCGAGCGCGGATTCCAGCTCGCGCAGCAGCGGCGCCTCGGCCGGCACGGGCAGCGCGGCGCGAAAGCGCAGGCCCAGCAGCGTGTCGGGCTCGCGCCCGAAAGGCAGGCAGCTGGCATACGGAAAGTGGTCGAACAGCGCGCGCAGCCGCTCGCGCGTGGCGAGCGCCTCGTCCGCCGGCAGCCAGGCGGCCGCGGCGATCTGCCACCGCAACTCGGCGCGCTCGATGCGCACCGCCGCGTGCTTCAGCTCCGGCTGCTGCGACTGCGGGCAGGTGGCCGGGCTGGTCAGCGCGTTGACGCCCTCGCCGGCGAGGAACTCGCTGCCCCAATGCATGGCGACGAAGGCCTGCGCCGGCGCCACCGCCTCGTTGGCTTGCGCCGGCAGCAGCAGCGTGCCGCGCCGCGAACTGATGCGCACCAGATCGCCGGCGCGCAGCCGGCGGCGTGCCAGCTCCTGCGGGTGCAGTTCTACCGCCGGCTCGCCCGCATGCGCGAACAGCCGGCCCAGGGTGCCGGTGCGGCTCATGGCGTGCCACTGGTCGCGCTGGCGCCCGGTGTTCAGCGCCACCGGGAAACGCGCATCGCGCGCCTCGGCCACGGCACGCCAGGCCGGGGCGGCGAAGCTCGCGCGGCCGTCGGCGGTGGCGAAACGGCCGTCGGCATAGAGCCTGGCGCTGCCCTGCGCGGCACCGGCGGCATAGGGCCATTGCTGCGGCCGCTGTTCCAGCGCGGCATAACTCAGCCCGGTGATGTCGAGGTCGCGGCCACGCGTGCTTTCGCGGTGCTCGTTCCAGATCTCTTCGGGCGCCTGGTAGGGGAACAGCGTCGGCAAACCCGGGCGCAGCCGCGCTTCGAGCCGCTGCGCCACGGCCACCGCGATCGCCCAGTCGGCGCGCGCCTCGCCCGGCGGCGCGATTGCCGCGCGCACGCGGCTGATGCGGCGTTCGCTGTTGGTCACCGTGCCCTCCTTCTCGCCCCAGCTGCTGGCCGGCAGCAGCAGGTCGGCATAGGCCGCCGTCGCGGTGTGCGTGAAAGCCTCCTGCAGCACGACGAACTCGGCGCGCTGCAGCGCGCGCCGCACCGTGGCCTGGTCGGGCAGCGACTGCGCCGGGTTGGTGCAGGCTATCCACAGTGCCTTGATCTCGCCGTCGGCCGCGGCCTGGAACATCTGCAGCGCCGCCTTGCCCGGCGTCGCCGGCACCGCCGGTACGCCCCACAGTGCGGCGACCTCGGCCCGGTGCTGAGGGTCGGCCAGATCGCGGTGCGCGCTAAGCAGGGTGGCGAGACCGCCGACCTCGCGCCCGCCCATCGCGTTGGGCTGCCCGGTCAGCGACAGCGGCCCGGCGCCCGGCTTGCCG
>JACSRM010000515.1 GCA_014879745.1 Burkholderiaceae bacterium
TTCACGCCGAGCCGGTAGCGCTGCGCGTCGCCGTACGAGAAGAGCCGCCCCTGCAGCATCTTGTCCGGCGAGAAGCCGATGCCCGGCACGACGTTGGCTGGGTTGAACGCCGACTGCTCGACCTCGGCGAAGAAATTCTCCGGGTTGCGGTCGAGTTCCATCACGCCGACCTCGATCAGCGGGTAGTCCTTGTGCGGCCAGATCTTGGTCAGGTCGAAGGGGTGGTAGGGCACCTTCGCCGCATCGGCCTCGGGCATCACCTGCACGTACAGCGTCCACTTCGGAAAGTCGCCGCGCTCGATGGCGTCGTACAGGTCGCGCTGATGGCTTTCGCGGTCCTTGCCGATCAGCGCCTCGGCCTCGGCGTCGGTCAGGTTTCGGATCCCCTGCTGGCACTTGAAATGGAACTTGACCCAGTGGCGTTCGTTCTTCGCATTGATGAAGCTGAAGGTATGGCTGCCGAAGCCGTGCATCGTGCGGTAGCTGGCCGGAATGCCGCGGTCGCTCATCACGATCGTGACCTGGTGCAGCGCCTCGGGCAGCGAGGTCCAGAAGTCCCAGTTGTTCTTCGCGCTGCGCAGGTTGGTGCGCGGGTCGCGCTTGACGGCGTGGTTGAGGTCCGGGAACTTCAGCGGGTCGCGCAGGAAGAAGACCGGCGTGTTGTTGCCGACCAGGTCCCAGTTGCCCTCCTCGGTGTAGAACTTGACGGCGAAGCCGCGGATGTCGCGCTCGGCGTCGGCCGCGCCGCGCTCGCCGGCGACCGTCGTGAAGCGGGCGAAGAGGTCGGTCTTCTTGCCGACCTGCGAGAAGATCTTGGCCCGCGTGTAGCGGGTGATGTCCTTCGTCACCGTGAACGTGCCGTAGGCGCCCGAGCCCTTGGCGTGCATGCGCCGCTCGGGGATGACCTCGCGGTCGAAGTGGGCGAGCTTCTCGAGAAACCAGACGTCCTGCAGCAGTTGCGGCCCGCGCGGGCCGGCGGTCATCACATTCTGGTTGTCGGCCACCGGGCAGCCGGCGTTCGTCGTCAGTCGCGTCTTGTCGCTCATGGAGTCCTCCTGCGATGAAAGGGGTCGTGCGAGATATGGGCGTAGCTTCTCACATGTGCAGGCCGCGGTGATTGAGGCTGCTCATCGCACTCATAGTGAACGGCGCATCGTCGCGTCCAGCCGGCACAGCGCGGGCCGCTGCGCGGGTCGGCGGCCGGCGGCCCGCGGTGCTTCGAGATCGCGTGCGGTCGCCTGGGCACGCCGGCCGCTACCGAGCCGGCGCCGCCCGCTGCAGCGCGGCGCGCGCGAGCAGGCGCGTCGAGTCGAGCGTCGGCAGCGGCGAGTTGGCGTCTTTCATCAGGAGCGGAATCTCGGTGCAGCCGAGGATCACGGCGTCGCAACCGCCATCGCGCATGCGCTCGAAGACGCGCTGGAAGACGGCGGCGCTCTCTGCGCGCAGCACGCCGCGAACGAGTTCGTCCATGATGATGCGGTCGATCGTCTCGATCTCTTGCGCGTTCGGCCGCACGCATTCGATGCCGGCCGCGCCGAGCGCGTCGGGGTAGACGCTGCTCGCGACGAGCCAGCGCGTGCCGGCGAGCCCAAGGCGCTTGACGCCGCGCCGCTTCGCCTCGTCGGCGACGACCTCGGCGATGTGCAGCCAGGGCCGCGGCGTTTGCGGCACGACGAGGTGCAATGCCTGATGGATCGTGTTGTCGGGGCAGATCAGAAAATCGGCGCCGGCGGCAGCAAGCTTGCGCGCCGACTCCAGCATCAGGTCGGCGACGCCTTGCAGGTCACCGGCGTCGAGCCGCGCGACGTAGGCGGCGAGCGGCAGCGAATGGAGCGACACCTCGGGATGCGCGTGCGGGCCGAACAGCGCGGCGCCCTCGGCGCAGATCGTCCGGTAGCACAGCGCCGCGCCTTCGGCCGAACAGGCGACGATGCCGATGTGCTGCGGCGTCAAGGTCAGGCCCGGCGTGGTCGCGGCTTCAAGCCGCGGGCCGAAACTGGCCGGATGCGGCGGCGGCCGCGGCCTGATCCCGCAGCGGCAAGGCTACGAGGAGGGCGTTCTGTGCGGCGCGCTCCGGCTTCGGGTCTTCCCTCGTCACGACCGCTTCGAGCGCGGCAACGTAGGCCGCCGGAAGTCCATGCTCCTTCGCGCCGGCGACGACGAGCGCCTTGTACCAGGGATAGGGCCTGGCGAGCGGGTCGATATTCGTCGCCCGGTAGGTCCACGCCGAGAGCGCGCCGTTTGCCGTCCGCACCTCGACCTCGCAGCCCTTGTAGCCCATGCCGATGCCTTCGGCGATATCGAGCGCCGGCTTGTCGGCGACGGCGATCTCGAAGACGACGCCGTGCACGCAGGCCTGCGCTGCTTTCGCGACGACGATGTCGCACTTGGCCGACCCGTCCTTGCTGACCTTGTGCCAGCGCAGTTCGTGCCCGGCCAGCGTCGCGCTGCCGACGACGCGCGCCGAAGGCGTGCGCTCGCGCAGCCGGCGCGTCAGCATGTTCGAGCCGTAGGCGAAATACAGGAACGTTTCGGCATTGCTCATGACTTGCGTGCAGCCGTGGCCGACGGGCCGTGCCGCCGGGTGCTGCAAGATGCGATCGACGAGGATATTGTGGCGGCACAGGCCGGCGAGCGAGCCATCGAGTGCCGGACAGGGCCGCAAAAACTGATCCAGGTCAGCGAAGGCGCCGACGGATTGTCGATCGGCGTTCGCTTCGGGCGACGGGTGGACAATTCTTCAGACGTCGTGCGGCGGGTCGCGAAACGTCGAGGTCCACGTGTTCGCGCCGTCGAGCATGCGCAGCCTGGCGTTCGCGATCAGCGCCGGATCGAAGTTGCGCATGTTGACGCCGCAGCGCGCGCCCGGCTTCGATTCGAGCGGCTCCCAGTGCGAGACGCAGCCGCACGTCCGGCAGCGCACGACGCGCAGCGTGCGGTCGCCCTGGACGTAGCTTTCGGTCGCTTCGGGATGGCCGCTCACCTTCACCTCGTCGGCCGGGTAGTACGCCCACAGCGTCCCGAGACGGCGGCAGATCGAGCAGTTGCAGCGCGTGATCTCGGCCGGCGGCGCCGCGATCGTGATGGCAAGCAGGCCGCAGTGGCAGGTCGCGTGCAGCGGACCGCCTCGGGTGTTCATGGCTTGCCCTTGCGAGGTTTGTCGAACTTGCGCCAGTAGTGGAACGGCTCTTCGTGAACCTCGATGTCGATCTCCGCGACGCGCATCTGCAGCCGTTCCTGCACATCGGCGACGGC
>JACSRM010000496.1 GCA_014879745.1 Burkholderiaceae bacterium
CGAGCCTGAACGCGCCGATCCCGGAGCCGAGATTCGGTGTTTTCCGGATGTGATGTATGATGTGCCGAAGGCACTGACTACATACACATCATGCGCACGAACATCGTGATCGACGAAAACTTGATGCGCGAGGCCATGAAGGCCGGGCCCTACAAGACGAAGAAGGAGGCCGTCGAAGCCGGCTTGAAGTTGCTCGCCCGGCAGGCCGCTTATCGCGAGATTCTCAAGTGGGAGGGCAAGCTCAAGTGGGAGGGCGACGACTCCGTCGACTGGACGCAGCCCCCGCAGGCCACGGCACCCGCGGTGCACGAGTCCGCGCCGAGGAAACGCCGTGCTGGTCGTTGATTCGAGTGTCTGGATCGACTATTTCAACGGTACGCCCAACCCGGCGCGCGCTGCGCTGCGCAAGCTGCTCGACGAGGGCGATCTGCGGATCGTCGTTCCGGATCTCGTGATGTTCGAAGTCCTGCGCGGCTTTCGCCACGAGCGCGACTTTCGTCAGGCGCGCCTGCTGTTCGATTCGCTGGACGTCGAGCAGGCCGGCGGCGTCGAACTGGCGCTCGCCGCGGTCCAACATTTCCGCAGCCTGCGCGCTTCGGGCGTCACGCCGCGCAGCAGCATCGACGTGCTCGTGGCCGCGTTCTGCATCGAGAACGACTATGCACTGCTGCACCGCGATCGCGACTTCGATGCCTTCGAGCATCTGCGCGGTCTGCGCACCTGGCGCCACTGAGCGGGCTTGTGCTGCCGCGCCCCTCCTTCATGACATGAGTACGACCCTCGACATCCAGCGCCCCTCGGGCCACGTCGCCCGCGTCTGGCTCGATCGCCCCGACGTGCGCAACGCGTTCAACGACGGCGTGATCGCCGAGCTTGCGCAGGCCTTCGCTTCGTTTGCCGTCGACGACGCGCTGCGCGCGGTCGTCCTTGGCGGCCACGGCAAGGCCTTCTGCGCCGGCGCCGACCTGGCGTGGATGAAGCAGATGGCGGGCTACGACTGGGAGCAAAACCGCGCCGACGCGCAGCAACTCGCCGACATGCTGTGGGCGATCCACACCTGCCCGGTGCCGGTCGTCGCCCGCATCCACGGCGACTGCTACGCCGGCGGCGTCGGCCTCGCCGCCGTCTGCGACATCCGCGTCGCGGCGCAGGGCGTCACCTTCTGCCTGAGCGAGGCGCGGCTCGGCCTGATCCCGGCGACGATCGGCCCGTACGTGATTCGCGCGATCGGCGAGACTGCGTCGCGCCGCTACTTCACGACCGCCGAGCGGTTTCCCGCCGCCGAGGCGCATCGCATCGGCCTCGTGCACGAAGCCGTCGCGGCCGAGGCGCTCGACGCAACGGTCGATGCGATCGTCTCCGCGCTCGTCGCCAACGGCCCGCACGCGGTGCGCGCGTGCAAGCGCCTCGTGCGCGACATCGCCGGCGCGCCGATCGACGACGCGCTGCGCGCCGATACCGCGCGCCGGATCGCCGACATCCGCGCCAGCGACGAAGGCAAGGAAGGCGTGCGATCTTTCCTCGAGAAGCGCGCGCCCGGCTGGCAGGCCGGCACGAAGCGCGAATGACGGCCATGATGACCCTGCTCAATCCCGAGTTCTTCGCCACCTATCTCGTCGCCGCCTGCATCGTGATCGCGGCGCCCGGCCCGGACAGCATGAATACGCTGGCGATCGGCATGGCGCGCGGCTCGCGCGAGGGCGTGGCCTACGCCGTCGGCGTCGGCATCGGCTGCCTGACGCACACGCTGTGGGCCGTGCTCGGCATCTCGGCGATCGTCGCCGCGTCGGAGACGCTGTTCGGCGTCGTCAAATGGGTCGGCGTCGCCTACCTGCTGTGGCTCGGCGTGCAGTCGCTGCGCGACCGCCGCGGCCTGCACGCGGCGGGCGAGGCGGGCGCGACGGCGCGGACGTCGAGCGGTGTCTCCGACCGCGTCCTGCAAGGCGTGCTGACGAACGCGCTCAACCCGAAGGTGATGCTCTTCTTCATGGCCTTCCTGCCGCAGTTCACCGATCCGCGCCTGGGCGCGGTCGGCGCGCAGATGTTCGTCATGGGGCTCGCGTTCGCCGTCATCACGACCGCCGCCTATGCGCTGCTCGGCGCCGGCGCCGGCCGTGTCGGCGAGCGGTTGCTGCGCAAGCCGTCGATCGCGCAGCGCCTCAACCGCGCGACCGGCGTGCTCTTCATCGCCCTTGCGCTGCGCCTGATGCTGGCCGAGCGGGCCTGACGCGCGCGATGGATTCGCTCGACACGCCGCAACTGATCGCGCTCGCCGCCGCGCTCGGCTGGGCAAGCGGGCTGCGCCTGTACGCGGTGCTCTTCCTCGTCGGGCTTGCCGGCCACCTGGGCATCGTCGATCTGCCGTCCGGGCTGCGACTGCTGCAGCATCCGCTGATGCTCGGCGCCAGCGGCTTCATGCTCTTCGTCGAGTTCTTCGCCGACAAGATCCCCGGCGTCGACACGCTGTGGGACATGGTCCACACCCTCGTCCGCATCCCGGCCGGCGCGGCGCTCGCGGCGGCCGTCTTCGGCACCGACCACGCGACCGCGGCGGCGGTCGCCGCGCTGCTCGGCGGCACGCTCGCCGCGACCAGTCACTTCGCGAAGGCGACGACGCGCGCCGCCGCCAACACCTCGCCCGAGCCGTTCTCCAACCTCGGCCTCTCGCTCGCTGGCGACGCGACGGTGCCCGCCGCGCTGTGGCTCGCGTTCGCGCATCCGTGGGTGTTCTTCGGCGCGCTGCTGATCGCGCTCGCGCTGATGGGGCTGCTGCTGTGGAAGCTCGGCGGTTTTCTGCGGCAGGTGTTCCGGCGCCTCGTCGGCAGCACCGGCGCAAGCATGCCCACCGCGTAGCCCGGGCCCGAACCGATGCATCAGAATCCGGGCGCGTGGCACACTGGCCCTCGCAACGCTCGGCCCCGATCGGGCCGCCCCGACACGACCCGCAAGGAGCGACGATGCTGACAACGGAAGAGACGGCGGACTACGTGAAGCGCTGGGTCGCCGCGTTCGAGTCGAAGGACCTCGATCGCGTGCTGGCCTTCTATACCGACGACGTGATCTTTCACTCGCCGCTGATCGCGCGGCTGAGCCACGACCCGAGCGGCACCGTGCAGGGCAAGGCGGCGCTGCGCGCGTACGTGAAGAAGGGCTTCGAGGTGTTCGACCACATCAAGTTCACCGTGCTCGACGTGCTGCGCGGCGTCGACAGCATCGCGATCCACTACCAGGGCATCACCGGCACGCA
>JACSRM010000315.1 GCA_014879745.1 Burkholderiaceae bacterium
CACTGCGACGTAAGGCCGCCATACCGCAGCCGGGGTGGAACGGCAAGGCGGGTTTGCGGAACGCTTACGTTCCTCAAGTACGTCTCCGATGTCTGGCAAGACCACTACGACAACTACAAGAAGCAGTACGGCGACCACCCCGAACTCATCGAAGAGATGCTCAAGAACGAGCGCTTCGTGCTGCCGGCTTCGGCCAGCTTCTACGCGCTGCATACCCAGCGGCACAGCGCAGGCAACGGTGAGCGCATCGACAAGGCACTGCACGCCATCGAAGAGGCCAACCTCTCGAAGCTGCGCGACGTGTTCCAAGACATCAGCTTCAACTCCAACAAACTCGGCGATGAGCAGCAGAAGAACGACATCCTGCGTCACCTGCTGGAAGACTTTGCCAAGCCTGAACTCAACCTGCGCGAGAGCCGCGTCGGCGAACTGGACGTCATCGGCAATGCCTATGAGTTCCTGATCAAAAACTTCGCTTCCACCAGCGGCAAGAAGGCCGGCGAGTTCTACACGCCGCCTGAAGTCTCGTCGTTGATGGCCCGGCTGATGAACCCGCAAGAGGGCGATGAAATCTGCGACCCCACCTGCGGCTCGGGCTCGCTGCTGATGAAGTGCGGCCGTCTGATCCGTGGCCGCACCGGCTCGCGCAAGTACGCGCTGTACGGGCAAGAGGCCATCGGCAGCACTTGGGCGCTGGCCAAGATGAACATGTTCCTGCACGGCGAGGACAACCACCGCATCGAGTGGGGCGACACGATCCGCAACCCCAAGCTGCTGGACGGCACGGCCAGCCTGAAGCACTTCGACATCGTGGTGGCGAACCCGCCCTTCAGCCTTGAAAAGTGGGGCTTCGACGGCGCCGAAGCAGACAAGTTCAGCCGCTTCCGCCGTGGCCTGCCGCCGCGCACCAAGGGCGACTACGCCTTCATCCTGCACATGGTCGAGACCATGAAGCCAGGCAGCGGCCGCATGGCCGTGGTGGTGCCACACGGCGTGTTGTTCCGCGGCGCAGCCGAGGGGCGCATTCGCCAGAAGCTGATCGAGGAGAACCTGCTCGACGTGGTGATCGGGCTACCCGAGAAGTTGTTCTACGGCACCGGCATCCCGGCGGCCGTGTTGGTGTTTCGCAAGCACAAGGCCGACGACACGGTACTGTTCATTGATGCCAGCCGTGACTTCGAGGCCGGCAAGAACCAGAACCTGTTGCGCGAGGCCGATCTTCAGCGAGTTCTAGACACTGTGGCTACGCGAAAGCCGGTAGCCAAGTACGCCCACTTGGCCAGCCCAGCCGAAATCGCCGAAAACGACTTCAACCTCAACATGCCTCGGTACGTGGACACATTCGAAGAAGAGCTGGGGATCGACCTGAAATCCGTGCGCCGCGATCGCGAGCAACTAAAGGCCGAGTTGAACAAGCTGGAAGCGCAGATGGACACATATTTCAAGGAGTTGGGCTATGAGTAAGCCACTCGCGGGAGGTCTGAGCGAGTTCCGCCTCGGAAAAGCCCGCACTCTATGGTTCGACTCTAGAGCCGGGCGCATGAATGCACTGGCGATTGGAGGACGGGATGCTTCCTGATGGCTGGCACCGCAGCACGCTCGGCGAGATCGCCCGAATTTCATCAGGGGGCACTCCAGATCGATCAGAGCCGGCCTACTGGGGCGGAACCGTACCCTGGGTGACTACAGGCGAAATCCTGTTCAACACGATTACCGACACCAACGAAAAGATCACTGAGTTCGGTCTTCAAAAATCCTCGGCGAAGCTATTTCCGCCCGGTACCTTGCTGATGGCGATGTATGGCCAAGGCAAGACCCGAGGGCAAGTGGCAAAACTTGGGATCGAAGCAGCAACCAACCAGAACTCGGCCGCCATCCTCTTGAACAAGGGATACGACCCCGACTTCTACTTCCATTTTCTGTCTTCAAAGTACGATGAGATTCGCGATTTCGGGCACTCTGGTGGAGTCTCGCACCTCAACGCTGGGCTGCTCAAGCAAATCGCTGTGCCGGTTGCGCCGTTCGATGAACAGCGGCGGATCGCTCAGGTCCTGAGTGTGTGGGACAGAGCCATCGCCGCCGCAGAACAGCTCCTGGATACAGGAAGGCTGCAGTTGAAGGCAATCAGGCGATCACTCTTGTTCCCTATGCCCCACGAACAAGTGAATTCGGGCTCAGATTGGATTGAGCTACGCCTGGGTGAGCTACTTCGTGAGGTCCGGCGACGCGTCGCCTGGGACGACGATGCCGCGTACCCGTTAGTGAGTGTACGTAGGCGCTCGGGAGGCGCGGTACGCCGCGAAACTCTCTTTGGCCGAGAGATCATGACGAAGAAGCTAAACGAAGTACATGCTGGAGATTTCCTTATCTCAAAGATGCAGGTTGTCCATGGGGCAATGGCAATCATTCCAATGGAACTGCACGGTATGTTCGCTTCAGATTCCTATCTCGCATTCCGATCAGCGGATGAGCAGCAATTTGACTTGGATTTCATCGGGTGGCTCTCGACCACTCCCGAGATGTATCGCAAAGCGTACCGCTCTAGCTACGGCGTCCATATCGAGAAGATGACATTCGACGTCGATATGTTCATGAATGAGCGAGTCATGATCCCGCGGTCAGTCGAGGTGCAGCGCGCAATCAGTTCTCGACTCTCGTTGGCATCTGCGGTGAACCGACAGACTGATCGCTACGTGTCCGGCCTTAGGGCCGAAAAGGTCGCCTTGATGGCGCAGCTACTTACAGGCAAGCGTCGCGTTCGCGTTGCCGCTATGGATGCGACCACATGACGCCTTCCACGCCCAACTCGAAAGAACAGTACTCCGCCCACCTACCAGCTCTCCAGTTACTCTGCAATCTGGGCTGGAACTTCCTGACGATCGCGCAGGCGCTGTCACTCCGTGGCAGCACGCGTGAGGTGCTGCTCAAGCCCCGACTGGTGGAGGTCCTGCAGTCCCGGCGCTATGAGTACAAGGGCCAGTCGTACGCGCTGTCTTCAAGCGGCATCGAGCAGATTGTGCGCGAGCTCTCGGCACTCAGTCTGGCCGAGGGCCTGCTGCCTGCCAACGAGCGGCTGTATGCCAAGCTGTCGCTGGGCATCACCGTCACCGAGTTCATGCCGGATGGCAAGAAGCACCAGCCGACGATTGCCGTGGTGGATTGGGCCGATCCGTCGGCTAACCATTGGGATGTGACCGAAGAGCTTGAGGTGCTGTCGGCGCAGGGCACCCATCACCGCACGCCGGACGTGGTGTGCTACGTCAACGGCTTGCCGCTGGTCGTCATCGAGGCCAAGCGGCCCGAGGGTGCGCAGGTCCACAAGGCCATGGTGGCAGAGGGCATCAGCCAGCACCTACGCAACCAGCGGCCTGACGAAGTGCCGCAGTTGTTTGCCTATGCCCAGGTGTTGATGGCAGTGAGCCAGACCGAGGGGCGCTACGGCACCACAGGCACGGCATCGAAGTTCTGGGCGCGATGGCGTGAGGAAGAGTTCGACGACGCAAAGGTCTCCGAATTTAAGAACGCGGCGTTGCCTGCGGCCGTGCGCAGCCGTCTGTTCGAAGCCAAGCCGGCTGGCTTGGCGGCCTACTTCGACGCTCTGTGGGCGCAGCCCACGCAGCCCACTGACCAGGACAGGCTGCTGGTTAGCCTGCTCACCCCGGCCCGCTTGCTGGAGTTCTTGCGTGGCTATGTGCTGTTCGATCGCAAGGTCGGGAAGATCGTCGCTCGCTACCAGCAGTTCTTCGGCATCCGGGCGCTGTTGCAGCGCATTCGTCAACTGCGGCCTGATGGTGGCCGCGAGGGTGGCGTCGTATGGCACACCACCGGCTCGGGCAAGAGCTTCACCATGGTGTTCCTGACCAAGGCGCTGTTGCTGGTGGATGCCCTCGCAGAGTGCCGAGTGGTCGTGGTGACCGACCGAGTGGACTTGGAGGGGCAGCTGTCCCGCAACTTCATCTCGGGCGGCGCATTCGGTTCAGCCATAGCCTCGCTGAAGGACGGCGAGAAGAGCCGCGCCCTGACCGGGCGTGACCTCGCCAAACGCATCGGCAGTGGCACGGAGCGCATCACCTTCACATTGGTGCACAAGTTCAACACTGCGTCCAAGCTGCCGGAGTGTCGCAACGACTCGGCCAATTTGATCGTGCTGGTGGACGAAGGCCATCGCAGCCACGGTGGCGAGACTCACGAGCGCATGAAGCGTGCGCTGCCCAAGGCCGCCTACATCGCCTTCACGGGCACGCCGCTGCTCAAGCAGGAAAAGACCGCCAGCAAGTTCGGCCCGATCGTGCATGCGTACACCATGCAGCGCGCGGTGGAAGACGAAACGGTGGCGCCGCTGCTGTACGAAGAGCGTGTGCCCGAGCTGACCATCAACGAGGAAGCTGTCAGCCGCTGGTTCGACAAGATCACTGCGGGCCTGAGCGACGCGCAACGCACCGACCTGAAAAAGAAGTTCGCCAAGAAGGGTGCGATCTACGGCGCCGCCAACCGCATAGAGCTGATCGCGTGGGACATCGCCACGCACTTCAGTGAAAACATCAAGCAGCTCGGCGCCGGCCTCAAGGGGCAGGTGGCTACCGACAGCAAGCTCGATGCCATTCGCTACAAGAAGGCGCTGGACGACACCGGCCTGGTGACGAGCGCGGTGGTCATCTCGGCGCCCGACACCCGCGAGGGCAACTCAGAGGTGGATGAGGAGACGCTGCCCGAGGTGCAGAAGTGGTGGAAGCAAGCCGTGGTCGGCCAAGGCCTGGACGCGGAAACCTACGAGAAGCAGGTCATCGCCGAGTTCGGCACAGATGACGGGCCCGATCTGCTAATCGTGGTGGACAAGCTGCTCACCGGCTTCGACGAGCCACGCAACACGGCGCTCTACATCGACAAGCCCCTGAAAGGACACAACCTCATCCAGGCCGTGGCCCGCGTCAACCGCTTGCACGACGAAAAGCGCTATGGCGTGCTGGTGGACTATCGCGGCATCCTCAAGGAACTCGATACGGCCATACGCGCCTACCAGGACCTGGAAACGCGGACCCAGGGCGGCTTCGACGTGGCCGACATTGAGGGCCTGTATCAACAGTTCAGCACCGAGTACAAGCGGCTGCCGGCGCTGCACGACAAGCTGTTGTCGTTCTTCAAGGGTGTGGTCAACAAGCTCGACCGTGAGCAGTACCGGCAAGTTCTGACGCCGAAGTTTCTGACTGGTGCAGACGGCGAGGAATACGACGAGCGGCAGAAGTTGCGCGACGACTTCTATGCCGCCGTGACCGAGTTCGGCCTGTGCCTGCAGACCGCACTTTCATCGCGCAGCTTCTTCGAGGACAAGAGCTTCTCTGAGAGCTTGATCTCGCGCTACAAGGCCGACCTTCGCTTCTTCACCGAGCTCCGGCAGACGGCCCGGCGCGATGCGATGGAGACTGTGGACTACAGCGCCTACGAGGAGCAAATCCGGCGCCTAGTCGACAAGCAGGTCATCGGCAGGGAAGTGCGCGAACCCGAAGGCGTCTACCTGGTGCACCAGCTGGGCCGGGCCGAAGATCCGGCGCAGTGGTCGGAGGACAAGACGCGCAACGAGACGGACATGATTCGCACCCGCCTGCGCAAGACCATCGAGCAGGACTTGGCGGAGGACCCGTATGCGCAGAAGGTGTTCGGCGAGTTGTTGAAGCAGGCCATCGCAGAGGCCGAGGCGATGTTCGACCATCCCCTGAAGCAGTACGCCCTGTTCAAGGAGTTCGAGCAGCAACTGGCGGCGCGCGAGACGCCCGGCGTTCCCGATGAGCTGGCGAGCAACCCGCACGCAAAGGCCTATTTCGGAGCCATCCGACTGGTCTTGGGCGACGACGCCTTTGCCAAGTTCGATGACGCCAGCCGGGGCGAGCTGGTGAGCCAATCCCTGGCAATGGACGCGGTGGTGCGCAACGCCGTTGCCGAGAACTCTCTGAACCCTCAGAACATCGAGGCGGCAATTCGAAAGGGGCTGCTGCCGTTGCTGTTCAACACCTTGGGCCTGGACAACGCAAAGCAAGTCGTCGAGCAGGTAGTTCAGATCACGCGGGTCGGGTTGAGCCGGTCATGAGCGCATCCGCAGTTCAGGCGGGCAGCGAGCACCGCATCCGCTACGGTGACAAGATCATTCACTTCGACCTGCGCGTCCAAGCTGATCGCGAGGTGCAGCGCCTGTCGATCCATGTTGAACCAGATGGTCGAGTGCTGGTGGACACGCCGCCTGGCGTGCCCCATGCGGCCGTGCTGTCCGCAGTGCGCAAGCGATCACGCTGGATCAGTCAGCACGTCGATGCTGCGCGTGGAAGGCGAACTAACCTCGCGCCCCGCGAGTACGTGAGCGGCGAGTCGCTTCTGTACCTCGGGCGACGGTACCGGCTGAAGGTAGTGGTCCAACAGGAAGCCCGGGAGGGGACCAGCATGCGCGGTAGCTTCGTCGTCGTCACTGTTCCCGATCGCTCTGCCGATGGGGTGCGAAAGGCGCTGGAGGCTTGGTACCGATTGCGTGCGCGGGAAGTGCTCGCACAGCGGCTTGCAGCAGTAGCGGAGCCGCTGCGCTGGGTTCGGCATCTGCCGGCGACACGCCTTCAGTTCATGACCGTGCAGTGGGGCAGTTGCTCACCAGCAGGTCGGATCACGCTGAATCCGTGGCTTGTGAAGGCGCCTCGCCAGTGCATCGACTACGTGCTGCTGCATGAGTTGAGTCACTTGCTGCACCACAACCACAGCTCGAAGTTTTACCGTACCTTGGATCGACAAATGCCGAACTGGCGCGACGTAAAGACGAAGTTGGACGATATGGCAGAGGACGTATTTCGTGTTTGAGAAGTACGTCATACGACTTCGAGCCATTATTTTTCTGAACTGAATATCAGCACAAGAACCTTGGATGTAGAAGATGGCAATTTCCAGTAAACCCAAGAGCGCTCTACTTGCCTACTGCGCATTGGCGGATCGTCTCCATCAGCCTGGGGCAGGTCCGATTCAAGCGCTGACGCCGTTTTTCGCGTCGGTTTGCAGAATGCATGCCGGGGAACTTTTCGATGCTGCCAAGTTCTCCGCATCAGTGGCTGGAATGTTCGGTCTACAAATTCCTCGCCTCGCGGCGCTGGGATTGGCTGAGCAGTTGGAAAGAGAAGGCCTCCTAGAGGCTCTCAGTGGCCACGCAACTTCAACTGTCTACCGCTACAGTACGCCTGTGCCCGGTCAAGACGACGATAGCGCCGTTGCGGTTTCGGAGCCGGAAATCGATCAAGTGTTGGCGCAGTTTGTAGCTGCGTGCCGGGCCGATCCGCTATTGGCTGAGATCGAAGAGGTCGAGCTGCAAACGGGGTTCCTTGATCGCCTCTTGCATGCCGACTCAATGCGCTTGTTGCATCGCCGCGAAGGTTCGACTGCCGCCAAAAGGGGCACGAGCACGCTCACCTTGGCACCTCAGATCCTTGACGCGCATGAGCGGCGCGATTTGCGGCTCGACTACCAAGTCGCCCAGTTCCTGCTTGATCTGCGAGATCATCATCAAATTCTCTTCGACAAAGTTTCCGATATAGCCTTCGCGAACATGGCAGCAGAGGCACTGGCATGCTTCAGCGAACCAGCTGGGTCTCCGGACGGACTGAAGGGTATGGTGGTGTACCTGGATTCGCCGCTGTTGCTGGACGTGCTCGGGGTCAATGCAGACTATGCTGAATATGGCCGAGAGTTGTTGGATATGGTCAAGGCAAGTGGCGCTGTTCCTGCTGTGCTCGATGACTGTGCAATGGAAGCGGAGTCAGTCGTCGCCGCCCAACTTGCATCTGCCCGATCCGGAATTTCCCAGAAGACATCTCACTGGGGAACTGCTGCGAAGCCGCACATCCTAAATGCGCTGAAGGACAATATCGGAATCCGTGCAGTAGCGATCGGAGTCGAGGTTCACAAAGATCCCGATATCGCGCTGTTTCGACGCTCAACCGGTACGTATGGCGACATTCAAGTCGAAATGACTCGGCGCATGCAGTCATGGCCAAACGATGAGGCGCGTCACCATGATGAGCGCTCTATCTGGTCAATGCTAAAGATCAGAGATTCGAGCAGCGCCTGCTTTCGCATCTGCGACAGTAAGGCTTTGTTCATTGCGCGAAATACCGCATTGGTAAAAATTGCCAATGATGCATGGCGGATTTGGTTGAAAGGCCAAGGCAAGCACAGTCAGACGATTGCTGAAAGGTGGGCACAAGTCGCCATGTCTGATAAGCAGCTTGCGGGCTATCTCTGGCTTCGCCGCGGCATCGGTAATGGTCAAATGTCTAAGGTAAGACTATTGGCGCATTGCTCGGCGGCTGTCCGTCCGCGCCCCGACGTCAAGGCCAAGGCTTACAACTTGGCTCTCGAATTGCATGGGAAGGACGGTGCGGACCACCTCGCGGCGCTGCTTGAGGATCGCGAGGGCGAGCGGGCGCTGATGCGAGCGGTTCGAGCGGATCCCGAAGATGTGACCGCTGAGCGACTACCGTACATCATCGAGCAGGTCCGCTTGGGTGCTGGTGAGTTTGCTGCTGCCACTGTCCGGGCTGAAGGCGCTGAGCGGTTGGCGGCGACCCAGCGGGCGCACGAGCAAGAGGTTGCACGACTCTTAGCCGAAGCCCATGCGTCGAAGTCCGCTGCGGAGTCTGAACTAAGCGCGCTGCAGACGGCAGTTGTCCAAAAGAAGCTCGACTCGGAATTGCTTGCAGGCCAAGTCAATGCCCTTAATCTGCAAGTTGCGGCTCAGGGGAGGGCAAAGTCAGAACAGACTCTTCGCACGCTGGAAGACAGCTTTCGCGCGGGCGCAGGGGTGTACCGGCGAGTTCGCTGGCTGCTTGTGCTCCTGTTTGCGTCCATCGTAGTGCTTACGACTACGTGGGCAACGGACTGGCCTGAGCTGGGGCAGCTCGCATCGTTTCTGCTTGCCGCTTTTGGCTTCTGGTTTGTGCCGGAGGTTTTGGAACGCCCAGTCTGTTGGCTTGCTGCACGTGAACTGCGGCTTGCAGCTCGGCGCGCAGATGTACGCCTCGAACTTCCTACGGTTGACCCGGACTTCAAAGCTGGTACGTGGGTTGGTCTCGACGCGATGCGGGCGCGCCTTGAGAAGCCGACGACCGCGCCCGAGTGAGCGGACTGTCAGCAGTGCTGTTGCGGACGTAACCCCAAGTGGAGGTGTTCGCTGGCGACTGCACGATTCAGGGTGCCCGAGCCTGTCAGAAAGTTTGTGTGCGAGGCATAGCATGACGCAAAGGAGCATGAATGCCACGCACTACCAAGACCGCTACGGCGGACCAAGCGGCGCTGCCGCAGATTCCGGCTGAATTGCTGGAGAAGTTGATTCCCGGGCCGGTGACGCCAGGGCAGTTGGAAGACATCTTCCAGCAGTTCAAGAAGGCGTTTATCCAGCAGGCGCTAGGTGCGGAGATGAGCCACCACCTTGGCTATGCACCGGGTCAGCCCAAGCCCGAAGGGGTTGCCAACCATCGCAACGGCAAGAGCGCCAAGACGGTGTTGACGGACACCGGTGCACTGGCCATCGAGGTGCCACGTGACAGGGCGGGCAGTTTCGAGCCGCAACTCATTGGCAAACACGAGCGTCGCTTCATGGTAAGCGGCCAGCGACACCGTCTTGACAACGGCAAACACATCTGCCCCGAGCGTTCAGCTCAATGGTGACCAGCGGTGCGGCAGCAGTTCGCCGAGGCGGTGGCGCTTGTGCGCGAGCAGTCGCTCCAACACGTCCGTGAGGTAAACCCACGGGTCATGCCCATTGAGCTTGGCCGACTGCACCAGGCTCATCACCATGGCCGCGCGCTGCCCGGCGAGCTCGCTGCCGGCGAACAGCCACGACTTTCTCCCCACTGCCCAGGGGCGCATCAGGTTCTCGACGTGGTTGTTGTCCACGCTCACCGCGCCGTCTTTCAGGAACCGACCCAGCGCCTTCCAGCGCCTGAGGCTGTAGTCGATGGCCGCCGCAATGCCGCCGCCGTCGGCAACGCGACTACGTTCCAGTTGCAGCCACGCGTGCAACTCATCCCTACGTTCCAGTTGCAGCCACGCGTGCAACTCATCCCACAGCGGCTGACCATGCTCTCGGCGATACGCGAGTCGCTCATCCGGCGTCATCGAGCGCGCCCGGGCTTCGACCTTGTAGATGCGCGCAATGCGCCCGATGGCCTGTGCCGCCACCGGGCTGGCATCGGCCTTCGCCAGTTCGTCGAACTTGCGCCGTGCATGCGCCAGGCAACCCGCCTCGATGCGGCCTTCGCGCTTGAAGATGATGTCGTAGCCCTTGTAGTCGTCACAAGTCAGCGTACCCAGCCATCGAGCGAGGAAGTCATTCGGGTACTTCGATCCTCGGCCGCCGCAGAACTCGTAGATGACCCCCGGTATCGGGTCATGCTCGCCTCGTGCATAGGCCCAGACGTAGGCCCTGGCGGTCTTGCCAGCGCCCGGATCGAGCACCCTCACCGGCGTCTCGTCGGCGTGCAGTACCGCCGCGCCGAGCACGAACTCGCGCTGCGCGTCATACAGCGGCAGCAGGCTCGCGCCGGCCGCGCCCGACCACGCCGCCAGCGTCGAGCGCGGTGTGTGCACGCCCGATCGGGCGTTGATCTGCTCCTGCCTGTAGTACGGCAGGTGATCCACGAAGCGGCTGACCAGCGTGTGGGCGAGCAACCCCGACGTGGGCATCCCCTTGTCGATGATCTGCGGATCGACAGGCTCCTGCACCAGCCGCCCTTCACCCTTTTGTTGGCAGCACTTGCAGACCCACTTGCCACGGATGTGGCGGTGCACGAAGAACTCGGCCGGCACGATGTCCAGGCGCTCGCTCACGTCTTCACCGATGCGCGTCATTGGGTGGCCGCAATCCGGGCTCGGGCAGGTGGTGTCCTCGGGTTCGTGGTGATGCTCGACGCGACGCAGGTGCTCGGGCAGGGCTTGGCGGCGCGGCCGGCGCTTGCTGTCACTTGCCGGCGCCTCGGACTGTTCGGACTGCTGCGACTGGCCTTGCAGCATCTGCAGCTGCGCTTCCAGGCTGGCCTGGTCTTCGGCCAGCGTGTCTTCGAACATCTGTCGCTGCTGGGCGTTCATCGCCTCGGTCCTGGCGCCGAACTTCCAGGCCTTCAGCCGCGCGAGCTCGAAGGTGATGCGCTCGATCTTCGCGTCCTTGAACTTGATGGCACGGTCGCGTTCGGCAAGTTGCCCACACGCTGTGTGGATTTGCGCATCCTGCGCTATGAGTTGGCTGCGCATCGCTGCGGCCAGCTCGGCCATTGCGCTGGCGCTCAGGGCCTTGAAGTCCTGTATCCTGAGCGCTTGCATATCGAGCATGCGCCCATTGTGGGCAGCGCTGGGAGCTACGGCTATCGGGGCATCTTCGCATTGCCGAATTGCCCCACCGCACTGCCTTCTCAGGCAGCGGCGCTGCGGCTCGATATCACACGTGCGTGATGAGCTGCATGTGCTCCAGCCGCTGCCACGGCAGGCCCAGCACGAGGGCGTCGAACTGCGCACGGCTGAGCGCCGCTTGGGTGCTGCCGCTGGGCCACACGAAGCGGCCCTGGTTGAGCCGGCGTGCCGCGCACCACACGCCGAAGCCGTCATGCACCACGAGCTTGATGCGGGTGCCGCGACCGTTGGCGAAGAGGTAGCCGTGATGGGACTTCGCCGAGCCGAAGACCTGCACCACGCGCGCCAGCAGTCGATCCGCACCGGCTCGCATGTCCACCGGCTCGACGGCCAGCCACATGGCGTCGATGCGGATCATCGCAGCAGCTCGCGCATCCACGCGGCGCATTCGCCGGCTGCGACGCTTGGCCAACTCACCGTGATCGCGGTGGCGCCGCGGCGCAGTTCGATGCGGATCGGCGGTGCGGGCGACACAGCGCTTGGCGGCAGTTGCAGCGGCACGAACGTGCTCGCCGGTGAAGGCGCCGGCAGCGCTGGAGTCGCGCACACGGCCGCGCCGCTCTCGGCCGCCTTGACCCAGCGGCGCAGCAGGTTCGCGTTGACGCCATGGTTCATCGCCACCGCGGCGATCGATACGCCCGGGTGCCGGCATGCGGCAACAGCGTTGGTCTTGAATTCGTCGCTGTGCACTCGACGGCGCCGACGGCCGCCGGCGACTTGCGCAAGGGTAGTGTTCACGTGTCCACCAAGAGTTGAGGTGGATACGAGCCTCCTATGGGCTCGCCGACAAATCAAGACGGCGTGACTGGCCGCTTACGCTTCATGGGCTTCGATGACAAGATCATCGCCATGTATGCGCGCGGCATGACGGTGCGCGAGATCCAGGGCTACCTGGCCGAGATGTACACGGTGGAAGTGTCGCCCGATCTCATCAGCACCGTCACCGACGCAGTGATGAGCGAGGTCACGGCCTGGCAATCGCGACCGCTGGAGACGATGTACCCGGTGGTGTTCTTCGATGCGCTGCGGGTGAAGATTCGCGAGGACGCCGTGGTGCGCAGCAAGGCCGTCTATCTGGCGCTCGGCATCCTGCCCGACGGCAGCAGGGAGATCCTGGGCTTGTGGATCGAGAACACCGAGGGCGCGAAGTTCTGGCTGAAGGTGTTCAACGACCTGAAGACGCGCGGGGTCAACGACATCCTGATCGCCGTCACCGACGGGCTCAAGGGCATGCCCGAGGCGCTCGCTGTGGCATACCCGGCCACGACGCTGCAGACGTGCATCGTGCATCTGATCCGCAACAGCTTGGACTACGCGAGCTGGAAGGAGCGCAAGGCGCTGGCAGCGGCCATCAAGCCGATCTACACCGCACCCGGCGCCGAGGCTGCACAAGCCGAGCTTGAGGCATTTGAACAAGGCCCCTGGGGCATCAAATTCCCCACAGTAGCCGCCGCCTGGCGCAGGGCATGGGACAAGGTCATACCGTTCTTCGCATTCCCGCCGGAAGTGCGCAAAGTGATCTACACCACCAACGCCATCGAGAGCGTGAACGCGCGGCTGCGCAAGATCATCAAGACGCGCGGGCACTTCCCCAGCGACGATGCCGCGACCAAACTGATCTGGCTGGCGCTGCGCAACATCACGCTGATTGGGGCCGTCCGGCCAACACCTGGAAGATGGCGATGAACCAGTTCGCGATACTGTACGAAGATCGCTTCACGCAGCCGGCGTACGCTGGCGCAAGATGAGGAGGGTTGAACCATGAATACATGGCTCAACCGGGGCGCCTCCGGCGGCCTGGCAGGGGCCTGAAGAAAACAGAATTTTCACTCAACAGCCAATTCAAAAAACCGTCTCGCACACAGAATTTCTGACACTCCCGGGTGCCCTCTAAGTACGCCCGGCTCGACATCCTGAAACAGCCATAGTCGCTCGCTTACACGGCCGACCTGAACGGAGCAGGGAGCAGGCGACGGAAGATCAGTTCGGCGCCAGGAAGACTTTCAGTGTCTCCCGGAGGTCTCTGACGACGAGATCGAGCCCAGGGATCGGACCAGAAAGGTCCCGCGCAAAGGCCACCCATTGCCGCCGCTTCCCAGCATCGACAGCAAATTCATCGCTGAGCCCGTCCGGAACCTCCACCGGGACCACCGTGTTGCGACGGGTGAAGGTCGCCGCGATCGCCCGACGCAGTCGTTCGGAGTCGATCTCGAATGCGCGCGTGAGCATCCAAACGTCGTAGTAGTCCTTCATGCGACTGTTGGCCCGTCCCAGGGCCACCATCGCATGAAACTTCTCGGCGATGACCGTCTCGGGCGGATAGGCGCGCAGGTGAGGTGACGGCATGTCGAGCAGTACCGGCAGATCGATCTCCTCGACACCCGGCTCGACGGCATCGCCAAAGCCGATATCCACGGTGATCGGAATGCGCGCGCCGGCGAGCGCAGCCGTCGTGCGAAGTCGCGATCCGCCGTACTCGACCTCTTCGCGGATGGCTTCGATGCGCAGGCCCTTCAGGTCAAAGCGCACCCCGTCGTCAACCTCGACCGCCATGATTTCGCGGAATGTCCCGAGCAGTGCATTGTCTGCCGCGTCTCCGAAACCAAGCAAGTCCACATCGCGCGTCGCGCGGTGCGGTTCATCGAACCAAGTGGCCAGCAGCATTGCACCCTTCAGCACGAACCGCTCGCGGTGTGGCGACATGCTCAGCCGATGCAGCAGGCGCTCCAGCGCATAGCGCGTGAGCAGCAGTTCCATGGGCTGGCCGCGCGCATGTGCCAGGTTCAACAGGCGCTGGCGCACCGAGGCGCCGATGTTGCGCGCGCGATCAGGCATCGCTGGTCAGCGCCATGACGTAGGGCTCCATCGTGACCCACACGCCCGCTGCTTCTGCCTCGCTCGCGATCTCCGCAGGCGTAGCCTTGCGCTGGCGCAGCGCCTGACGCAGGCCCTCGATGGCAAGCGCATCGCCCACCGTTCGACGGTAGCGGAACAGGTCGGCCACCGTCTTGGCAACACCGAACACAGGCACCGGCGTGCCGGCGATCTTCTTGCGCTCGACGCTACGGCGCAGTAGCTCATCCGAGAACCGGGCGATGCGGATCGGCGGATAGGTAAGCCGGGGGCGCCAGTCCTTGCGCCCGATGGCGATCCAGACCTTCGGCGGCATCTGGTCGGTGAGGCCGTGGAACGCCAGCGCTGAGGCCAGGCAGATGACGCCCTTGGGCACCAGACGGGCCGCTTCGGCCAGGGACTGCTGCGCATCGAGCGCGGCATCGGGAAGTTGGTAGAGTCCACGCGCAAGTCGCACGACGTCGCCGGCTCGCTCCATGCGGCCGACCGTGGTGGCAGTGATGCCCGCCTCGCCGAACTCAGCCAGCCGCGTCATTCCCCGCCGCTTGAGCAGCGCCAGCGCCTGGGTGCGCTGCGTGGAGGTGTCAGAGGTGGGCATGGTATGAATCCTCGGGCGAATCAAATAAATGTCCGAGGATTTATACCACTTCAGCGGCGCTGCGAGGAAAGCATCACTCATCGGCATTCGACGGCCGGTTCAGTCGCTCTTGAGTGATGTTGCTGTCGAGGTGGCAACGCCGGCATCGCTTCGCTCGATGGATTCCACAGCCACACCGGTACCGAAGGGTCGCACACCTGAAGGTACCGCCCGCTGTCCTCAATGCCCGCATGAACGACGAAGAGCAACGGTGCCGAACCCTCGCAGTCGGTCAGTGTTGCGCTGGCCAGTGCGCTCCCCGCACCCAGGTTGTAGCGAAGCCCCTTCACGAAGGACCGTCCATCGGCCACGAGCCGTTCGACAAGCTGCTTCTCGAATCCGTCTTCGACCGGCAGCCAGTGCGGTGTCACCGGCATCAGCGACAGCTCCACGATCGTCGGTATCCCCGCCGCTGAGACGCTGAAGGTCGCGATCATCACCATGTGGATGTCGTCGGCCGCGCCCCACAGCGCCAGCTCCGACTCAAAGCGCCGCCCCAGCCGGCGGTAGAGTTGTTCGTCCAGTGCGAAAGCCTGGTCGGGCACATGCTTCACCACGGCCCGGAAGCCATAGCGCGCCGGCACGATCTCCTTCACCTCGGCGATCAGCAGCATCAGGTGCTGCGATTTGCCCGGCGCCGCGACGGCTTGCGAGCACTGCGCCACGCGCCTGGCGCTGATCGCGTCGCGCTGCTCAACCGTGAACATTTCGGGGATGTAGAGCCGCGAGCGCAACGAATCGCCGCGCGCGATCTTGTTCTCTGCCGCCTGCAGCAGGTGCTTGCGTACCGTGCCCCAGGTACGCTTGCCCGTGAATCCGGGTTGCCAGCGCGTCAGTTCGGCCTGGTCCCAAAGGTAGTGCAGTAGGCTGCGCAGTGAGAGCTTCATGCCGCTGCTGGCCACGCTGTCGCTGTCCCCGCCTGCGGTCGGCATCGTCGAACGTCCCGCAGTCTTCGACATCGCGAAGTCCAGCTTCAGCGTTGTCTCTCCCGTGGCCGGGTCTTCGGTGATCGCCGAGCCCAGCACCTGACCCAGCCCGGAGACTTCGGGTGGCGGTTCGTAGGAAGGGCAGTCCGGCGCGTGGTGGCTGCCCGTGTCGGGCATGCGCTTGACGATGTAGCCCTCACCGAGGCGGGCCACGTACATCTCCACACCTTCGACCAGGCACAGGCAGCGGGGTCGCTGATGCGTCGCGTGCGCTGCGGCCACGGCCTCAGCAAACTCCGGCTGTCCCGCATCGAGTCGTCGCCCGCCAATGAGGTAGGCCGCACATCTTCCGGTAATTTCGACGCATTCACGCGGACCAGGCGCCAGGGACACCATGGGGCAGTCCGTGCCGCGTTAGCGAACCGGCGCTGCGCGCTCGCGCGTGCGCTGCACCTCGGGCATCGGCACTACGACCGGCCGCTGCGAGGGCGCGGCCCTGTCGTACACCTTGACCTTCGGCGCCTGGCCATCGCGCATGCGTTGTGCGAGCTTCTCGGTAGCGGCGGCCATGATGGCTTCGCGTTGCTTCTCCGGCACCCGCTTGGCCACCAGCACCGCTTCGATCGCCACGAGCACAGCCTTGCGGCCGCCACCGCCGCGCGCGGAGCCTTTCTCGGCCGGCGCGGCGCCTGTGGCCTTGTCGGTGAATGCATCGCGCGCGGGCTCGATGCGATTGACGAGGCGCGACTCGCGTTCCTTCTTTAGCACCGCGAGGTCGGCCGGGTTCGGCTCGTAGCCGAGAGTCTTGACGCCCCGCACCGAGGCTTCCAGCCAGACCATGCGCCGGAAGTCCTCGTTGCCCGACACGCGCAGTGCCTTCCAGTTGCGCGCCTCGGCCACGTCCACCATCGAGCG
>JACSRM010000298.1 GCA_014879745.1 Burkholderiaceae bacterium
AAGCTGATCGTCGACCTGATCTACGAGGGCGGCATCGGCAACATGAACTACTCGATCTCGAACAACGCCGAATACGGCGAGTACGTGACCGGCCCGAAGATCGTCAACGATGAGACGCGCGCCGCGATGCGCCGGGCACTGACCGATATCCAGACCGGCGAGTACGCGAAGAGCTTCATCCTCGAGAACCGCGCCGGCGCGCCGACGCTGCTGTCGCGCCGCCGCCTGACGGCCGAGCACTCGATCGAGGTCGTCGGCGAGCAGTTGCGCGCGATGATGCCCTGGATCAAGAAGAACCGGCTCGTCGATCAGAGCCGCAACTGACGCCGTCGCTGGCGTATCCTCGCGTCCGATGAACGAGCCGGCGCCATCGGAGCAGGAAATATCGCGGCCGCCCCGCAAGGGCCTGTACGTCCTGCCCAACGCGATCTCGCTGGCGGCCCTGTTCGCCGCCTTCTACGCGATCGTGATGGCGATGAACGGGCGCTTCGAGGCCGCCGTCTACGGCATCTTCGCGGCGGCGGTGCTGGACAGCCTGGACGGGCGTGTGGCGCGCATGACGCGCACGCAAAGCGCGTTCGGCGAGCAGATGGACAGCATGTGCGACATGGTCAGCTTCGGCGCCGCGCCGGCGCTGATCGTCTACATCTGGGCGCTGCGCGACCTCGGGCGCTGGGGCTGGGTGCCGGCCTTCGTCTATATCGCCGGCGCCGCGCTGCGCCTGGCGCGCTTCAATACCAATATCGGCGTCGTCGACCGGCGCTACTTCCAGGGCCTGCCCAGCCCGGCCGCGGCGGCGCTGGTGATGGGCCTGATCTGGGTCGCCCACGACGCCGGACTGCGCGGCGTGACGCGCATCGACTGGCTCGCGTGGACGGCCTTCGCGGTCACTCTCTACGCCGGCCTGACGATGGTCAGCAACGCACCGTTCTACAGCTTCAAGGAACTGAGCTTCAAGCGTTCGGTGCCGTTCGTCGTCATCGTCGCCATCGCGCTCGGGATCGCGGTCATCAATATCGATCCGCCGACCGTGCTGTTCGCGCTGTTCGTCGCCTACGGTGTGTCGGGCTACGTCGTCTACGCCTGGAAGCGCAGCAAGGGCCGGCCGGTGAGCCTGTTCGCGACCTCGACCGATGAGCCCGACGAGCGAGGCCTGCATCGGTGAGGCTCGGGCCCCGCCGCCGCGCGCCTACTCGTGCTACATTCGCGTCATGAGCTTTCGCCAGCGCGCCTCGCTACGACTTCTTGGAGTGACCCGGGCACGCTGACGTTCGCCATTTCCGATTTCGTCTTCACGGCCCGCATGCAACCCGCAGCGGGCCGTTTTGCTTTTCGCGCGGGTTGACCCCAACCCGATACCGACCCAGGAACCGACCCAGGAGAACGACATGGCCGACAAGATCGTCATATTCGACACCACGCTGCGCGACGGCGAGCAATCCCCCGGCGCGTCGATGACGCGCGAAGAAAAGCTGCATATCGCACGCCAGCTCGAGCGGCTCAAGGTCGACGTGATCGAGGCCGGCTTCGCGGCGTCGAGCAACGGCGACTTCGAGGCGGTGAAGGCGATCGCCGCAGTGATCAGGGACAGCACCGTCTGCTCGCTGGCGCGCGCCAACGACCGCGACATTTCGCGCGCCGCCGAGGCGCTCAAGGGCGCGGCCTCGTCGCGCGTGCACACCTTCATCGCGACGAGCGCGCTGCACATGGAGAAGAAGCTGCGCATGACGCCCGAGCAGGTCTACGAGCAGGCGCGGCTTGCGGTGCGCTTCGCGCGCAACCTGACCGCCGATGTCGAGTTCTCGCCCGAGGACGGCTACCGCTCGGACCCCGATTTCCTGTGCCGTGTGCTCGAAGCGGTGATCGACGAAGGTGCGTCGACGATCAATATCCCTGACACCGTCGGCTACGCGGTGCCCGAGCTGTACGGCAATTTCATCCGCAATCTGCGCGAGCGCATCCCGAACTCCGGCAAGGCGATCTGGTCGGTGCACTGCCACAACGACCTCGGCATGGCGGTCGCCAATTCGCTCGCCGGCGTGATGCAGGGCGGGGCGCGCCAGATCGAATGCACGATCAACGGCCTGGGCGAGCGCGCCGGCAACTGCTCGCTCGAGGAAGTGGTGATGGCGCTCAAGACGCGCAGGGACTACTTCGGCTTCGAAGTCGGCATCGATGCGCGGCATATCGTTCCCGCGTCGCGCCTCGTCGCGCAGACGACCGGCTTCGTCGTCCAGCCTAACAAGGCGGTGGTCGGCGCCAACGCATTCGCGCACGCCTCGGGCATCCACCAGGACGGCGTCTTGAAGGCGCGCGACACCTACGAGATCATGCGCGCCGAGGACGTCGGCTGGTCGGCCAACAAGATCGTCCTGGGCAAGCTCTCCGGGCGCAATGCGTTCAAGCAACGCCTGCTTGAACTCGGCATCACGCTCGAGTCGGAGGCCGAGGTGAACGCCGGGTTCGCGCGCTTCAAGGAACTCGCCGATCGCAAGAGCGACATCTTCGACGAGGATATCATCGCGCTCGTGATGGACGAGTCCGTCACCGCCGAGCACGAGCACTACCGGCTGCTCGCGCTGTCGCAGCGCTCCGAGATGGGGGAGCGCCCGCACGCGAAAGTCGCCTTCGCGGCCGGCGATGCCGAACTGCACGGCGAGAGCGACGGCAACGGGCCGGTCGACGCGAGCCTGAAGGCGATCGAATCGAAGCTGCAGACTGGCGCCGAAATGCTGCTCTATTCGGTCAATGCGATCACGTCGGGCAGCACAGAATCGCAGGGCGAGGTGACGGTGCGCCTGCAGCAAGGGGGCCGGGTCGTCAACGGCGTCGGCGCCGACCCGGACATCATCGTCGCATCGGCCAAGGCCTACCTGTCGGCGTTGAACAAGCTGCAGAGCAAGCACGAGCGCGTCGCGGCCCAGGGTTGATGCGGCGGCTTGGGCGGAGGTCTGGGAACGGGCTGGCAACATCCCGATCCGTAACTTGAGGAGTACGACGTAAGTTTTTGATCTTGCGGATTATTTTTCTATCCAATAGACTTCGTCCAAGCCACCACCCAAGGACCGAGCGTTGTTGATCCTGCGCACCACCCAGAAACGCCTTCGATTGACGCTCCAGGCGCTCGCCATTGCGGTGCTGTTGCCGGCGGCGGCGCAGGTCGCGCAGGCCGCGCCGAAGGCGACCAAGAAATCTGCCAAGGCCGTCGCCACGGCGCCGGCGGCCAAGTCGGCGACGAAGTCCCGCCGCACGAAGACGGCCAAGCGGCACAGCGTGGTGAGCGTCGCGGCGCAAAAGCCGTCGTTCGGCTCGCTGTACGGTCTGCACGCGACGAGCGACCCGCTGGACCTGAAGTCGAGCGTCGCCTACGTCCTCGATCCGGAGACCCAGGAAGTCTTGTTCAGCAAGAATGCGCAGGCGGTCCTGCCGATTGCCTCGATCACGAAGCTGATGACGGCGCTCGTTCTCACCGAGGCGAATCTGCCGCTGGACGAGATGATCACCGTGACCCAGGATGACGTCGATACCGAGAAGAACAGCGGTTCGCGGCTCAGGGTCGGAACCCGGTTGAGCCGGGAGGAGATGCTGCATCTCGCGCTGATGTCGTCGGAGAACCGCGCCGCGCATGCGCTCGGCCGAACCTATCCGGGCGGGCTGGATACCTTCGTCGCGAAGATGAATGCCAAGGCGCGCGAACTGGGCATGGTCAATACCAATTTTGTCGAGCCGACCGGTCTGTCGAGCAAGAACCAGTCGAGCGCGCCCGACCTGGCGACGCTCGTCGCCGCGGCAGGTCAGGTTCCGCTGATCCGCGAGTTGTCGACGTCGCTCGAGTACGAGGTCGAAGTCGGGCGCAAGGAATTGACGTACCGCAATACCAACGGCCTGGTGCGCAGCCCGTCGTGGACGATCGACGTCCAGAAGACCGGCTATATCGCCGAGGCGGGGCGCTGCCTCGTGATGCAAGCGCAACTGGCGGGCCGCAAGCTGATCATGATCTTTCTCGATTCGGCCGGCAAATATTCGCGTATCGGCGACGCAGAGCGGGTGCGCCGCTGGATCACGGAGAACGCACCGGCCGCCTCCGCGGCGCCGACGGCGCAGGTCGACGCGGAACTGCAGTCCTGAGTGCGGCGCGCCGCATGCCGCACGATCGAGCAGAGGGTGCCGCTAGGCGCGATGCCCGAGGGTCGCCGAGATCTGCACCGCCACCAGCTTGAGGCGGTCGAGCCATCCCTCTTCCAGACGATCGGACGGAGCCGAGATCGAGAGCCCGGCGACCAGCTTGTGTTGATCGTCGTAGATTCCGGCCGCCATGCAACGCACGCCGAGTTCGAGTTCCTCGTCGTCTCGCGCGACGCCGCTTGCGCGGACCCGCGCCAGTTCGCGCTCGAGGGCGGCGTATTCGGTGATGCTGTTGCGCGTGTGGCCGGCGAGCCCGGTGCGTGTCGCATAGGCGCGCACGCGCTGCGGATCGTCCTGCGCGAGGAAGAGTTTGCCGACCGAGGTGAGGTGCAGCGGCGCGCGGCCGCCGACCGCGCGCACGACCTGCATTCCGGAGCGCTCGCTGTAGGTGCGTTCGATATAGACGATCTCGTCACCCTGACGCATCGACAGGTTGACCGGCTGGTTCGTCAGCCGGTGCAATTCGCGCATCGGGCCGAGCGCCGCGTCGCGCACGTCCAGCCGCGCTTTCACCAGGTTGCCGAGTTCGAGCAGCCGCATGCCGAGCCGGTAGCTGCCCGCCTGCGGCCGGTCGACCAGGCCGCCGATCATCAGATCGTTGAGGATGCGGTGCGCGGTCGAAGGGTGCAGGCCGGTTTCCGCGGCGATCACTTTCAGCGAGACCGGATCGGGGTACGACGCCAGCACGTCGAGCAGCGCGAAGGTGCGCTCGAGCACCTGAATCGTCGGCGGCATGCCGGTCGTCTTGGCCATGGCGGTCATTTTGCCTCACTCGGTTTTGTATCGCGAAACCAGGTGACGGAAAGTGGAATCCATCGGAACACGTCGGGACCGATTCGGGTCATCCACCGATGCGCATCGAATTGACTGCCGATCGGCTGCGGTCCGGGGGCGCAGGCCTGTGGCTAATCGTCGCCGTGCTGCTTTGCGGATGCGGCGTATCCGCGCAAGGCAAGCCACCCGCTGCGGCCGCTGCACGAACCGCGCCGCCCGCCAGCGAAGCGGCGCCGTCCCTGCCTTCGGCCGCGCCATCGCCTTCTGCCTCGCCGGCATCACCGGCATCGGCGGCGCGCGCGCCCGCCTGGATCGCCGTACCACGCATCGCCGGCCGGCTCACGAGCAAGGATCTCGGCCTCGTCATCAATACCGCCGACCCCTATTCGGTCGAGGTCGGCGAGTTCTATATCCGGGCCCGCAAGCTCGCGCCGGAACAGGTGCTGCGGATCGAGTTGCCGGTGCGGGCGAGGCTGACGCCGGACGAATTCCGCGCCTTCGACCGCAAGGTCTCGGCCTATTTCGGGACCGATATCCAGGCGCTTGCACTGGCCTGGGTGAAGCCCTTTGCGGTGGCCTGCAACTCGATCACGGCCGCGCTCGGCCTCGGCTTCGACGGCGAACTGTGCGAGCGCAGCTGCGAGCCGCCGCTGCGCTTCTCGCCGTACTTCAACTCGGCAACGGCGCGGCCGTATACCGACCTCGGCCTGCGCCTGTCGATGCTGCTCGCGGCCGACGACGTGGCCGGCGCGAAGGCGATGATCGAGCGCGGCGTCGCGTCCGATCACACGCTTGGGCTGCGCGGCGCGCCGCCCGTGAATGCCTGGTTCGTCATCACGCCGGACCGGGCGCGCAGTTCGCGCGCGGTATTCTTTCCGCCGCCGGGACGGCTCGACCGCCTCGGCATCGACGTGCACGTCGAGAAGACGACCGCGCTCGAGGATGTCGATCGCGTCGTGCTCTACCTCACCGGCCTGGTGCGCGTCGCCAAGCTCGACACCATCGGCTGGGCGCCGGGCGGGGTGGGGGATCACCTGACGTCGACCGGCGGCATTCTCGACGGCAGCGGCAGCCAGATGAGCGCGACCGCCTGGATCGCGTCCGGTGCGACGGCGAGCTACGGCACGGTGAGCGAGCCCTGCTCGCATCCGCAGAAGTTTCCATTCGGGCAGGTGCTGCTGCTGCAGTATGCGCAGGGCGCGAGCGTGATCGAGGCGTACTGGAAGAGCGTCGCCTGGCCTCAGCAGGGCGTCTTCATCGGCGAGCCGCTTGCGGCGCCGTTCGCCCGCCGCTGAGCCGAGGCCGTGTCGCTCGCGCGCTCGCTCTCCAGCGCGCCGATCGCGCCGACGCCCGAGCGCACCGCGCCTTCGAGCGTCGCCGGATACGGCCCCGCAACGTAGTCCCCGGCGGCGACCAGACCAGGCGCGACCGGCTGCGCCGGGCGTTGCAGATCCGGCGTGCACAGGAAGGTCGCCCGCTTCTCGGTGAAGATGCGGACGAGTTCGAACGCAGTGTGTACCTGGCCGGCAAGCGCCCGGCGCGCCTGTTCCAGCACCGCGCGCGCGGTCGCCTCGTGGCCGCGCGCGGTCCACGCTGACGCGCCGCTGATGACGAAGGTGAATACGCCATCGATGCCGCGCAGCCGGCCGAGGTCCAGCACGAACTGCGCCGGCTCGGTTGCAGTCTCGCGCAGCGCGAGCAGCGGGTGCGACAGCCGCGCCCCCTCGGCACGCAGGACGACGGTCGCGATCGGTTCGTGGCGCAGCCCGGCCGCGCGGTCGGCCCAGCCCGGCGCGACGGGTCTTGCCAGCCGCGCCGCTTCGACGCTGCTGGCGGCGAGCACGACGGCGTCGAAGCGCTCGCCGTCGACGCGCCAGCCGGCGCCGCGCTGATCCGTGCCCTGCAGGCCGGGCTCGATGCGCGCCACGCGGCGCGCCAGACGGATATCGACTCCACGCGTTTCGAGCCAGGCAAGCGCCGCGTCGGGCCACAGCGCACTCAGGTCGACGCGCGGCAGCAGCAGGTCCGCCGAGCCCGCACCCGAGAAAAGCGCATCGCGCAGCACGCGCAGGAAGACGCTGGCGCTGGCCATCGCCGCCGGTGTATTGAGCGCGGCGATGCACAGCGGATCGACTAGGTCGGCACGGATGCGCTGCGGCAACCCGGCCGCAAGTCGGGCGACGGTCCAGCCCGGGTCGCAGGCAAAGCCGCGGCGCGCCCAGCCGGCGGCGGCGCGCAGCAAGGCGAGACGTTCGCGCCAGCGCCAGCCGCTGCGCGCGAGCACGGCGCGCGCAAACGCGGGCGCCGGACGACCCGCGGGCAGCCCGAGCGCGCCGCCGTCGGCGAATGCGAGCGTGAGCGGCATGCGCAGCAGCGCATCCTGCGGCTCGACGCCGACCAGCCGCATCAGGCGCAAGGTCTCGGTATAGGCGCCGATCAGGATGTGCTGGCCGTTGTCGAGCGGCAGGCCGTCGTCCGTGCCCGCGCGCCGCGCCCGGCCGCCCGCGGCCGGTGCCATTTCGGCGAGCATCACGCGGTGGCCGCGCGCCGTGGCTTCGACCGCGGCGGCAAGGCCGGCCCAGCCGGCGCCGATCACGGCCAGGCGCATCGGCCGGCGGGTCACGCCCGGCATCGGGTCGGCGGCGCGCGATCGCGCACTATTGCCCGCGCCAGTTGGTGCGCATCGCGATCCACAGCTTGCGCACCGGGGTCAGCGAGATGCGCTGGTGCAGGACCTGGAAATTCTCGGCTTCGATCTCGCGCAGCAGCGTGCGGTAGATATTGGCCATCATCAGGCCGGGCTTTTGCGCCTCGCGGTCGGCCGCCGGCAGGAGCGCGATCGCCTCGTCGTAGCAGCGGTGGGCGCGCTCGGCCTGAAAGCGCATCAAGGCGTCGAAGCGATCGCCGTAGGCGTAGGGTGCGGCGGTGCGCAGCAGTTCGTGGGCCTTGACATCGAAGCGCTGCAGTTCGGCAAGCGGCAGGTAGATCCGCCCGCGCCGCGCATCGTCGCCGACGTCGCGGATGATATTGGTGAGCTGCAGCGCGCGGCCGAGCCGGTGGGCGTAGGCGATCGTCGCCTCCTCGCTGCGGCCGAAGATATTCGCCGCCACCTCGCCGACGACGCCGGCGACGAGATGGCAGTAGCGCTCGAGCGCCGCGTAGTCGAGGTAGCGCGACTGGTTCAGATCCATCTCGCAGCCGTCGATCACCGCATCGAGATGGGTCGGCGCGATGCCGTAGTCGCCCGCATGCTGCATCAGCGCCTGCATCACCGGATGGGTCGGCTGGCCGCCGAAGCTCGCGGCCACCTCGCTGCGCCACCAGGCGAGCTTGGACGCCGCGACACCGGGGTCGCTGACCTCGTCGACGATATCGTCGACCTCGCGGCAGAAGGCGTAGAACGCCGTGATCGCGGCGCGCCGCGCAGGCGGCAGGAAGAGGAATGCGTAGTAGAAGCTCGACCCGCTGCGCGTCGCCTTCTGCTGCACGTACTCTTCGGGCGTCATGCGTGCTCCTCGCGCACCGCGCGGGCCGCGGGCCGCATCGCGAGCGCGCGTGCCGCAAGCGGCGGTGCATCTAGCCAGCCGAGCGCGGGCCGCTGCTGGAGGACGTCGAAGCCGGCCTGCTCGATGCGCTCCAGGATGCGCAGCCCGCCCTGCACGACGAGGCGCAACTCCCATCCGGCGCGGCCGGGGATGCGGTGCACGAGCGGCGCGCCGGCGTGCATCAGCTCGCGCGTCCAGCCGACGAGCTCGGCGACCAGCGCGCGAACGCGGGCACTGTCGCTGCCTGCGAGCAGTTCGCCGGGCGCGACGCCGA
This sequence comes from Burkholderiaceae bacterium, assembly GCA_014879745.1. Lineage (GTDB taxonomy): Bacteria > Pseudomonadota > Gammaproteobacteria > Burkholderiales > Burkholderiaceae_C > CAIKUF01. Next base: position 8,779 of record JACSRM010000298.1, read on the forward strand.
AGCGCTGCGCATCGGCGAGCGGCACATACAGGCGGCCGCGCCGGCGATCCACGCTCAGGTCCTGCCAGAAGTTGGCGAGCTGCAGCGCGGCGCAGATCGCATCCGAACGGGCAAGGGCGTCGCCATCGGCGACGCCGTACAGATGCAGCATCAGCCGCCCGACCGGGTGCGCCGAGCGGCGGCAGTAGTCCAGCAGCTCGGTGCGGTCGGCGTAGCGGTGCTGCACGACGTCCTGCCGGAAGGCGCTCAGCAGGTCGGTGAAGGGCGACAGCGGCAGCGCGTGGCAGGTGATGATCGTGCCGAGCGGATCGAATACCGCACGCCAGCGTGGCGACGGGGCGTGCCCGGCGGCGGCCGCCAGCAGGTCGGCCTCGTAGTCGGCCAGATCGGCCAGCCGCTGCGCGGCCGGCGCGTCGCCTTCGTCGGCCAGATCGTCGGCCGTGCGCGCATAGGCGTAGATGGCGCGCACCGCCGGCCGCAGCGCCTGCGGACACAGCCACGATGCGACAGGAAAGTTCTCGTAGTGATCGACGCTCACAGTCGCGCATTGTCCATGCTGGTGGGCACCGGCCGCCGAAGCGACCGCCGACGGCGCGGCGGCGTTTGACAGGCCGGGTTCGCTCGAATTACAGTACTGACCAGTCAGTCAGTTAGAATGTGCGAACAGCGCTCGCGGTGAAGAGGCCGGCGGCGCGCAACCCGGTCTCGGAAGATGACACAGCCCATCGCGCGCTCGTCGATTGCATCGCTCGTCGTGGCCGCGGCGCTCGCCGCCGCCGCCTGTTCGCGCACCGAGCCGGCGGCCGAGCCGGTGCGTGCCGTCAAGACCATGACGATCGCCGGCGAGACGAGCGGCATGACGCTCGAATATGCGGCCGAGATCCGCGCCCGGACCGAATCGCGCCTCGGGTTTCGGATCGGCGGCAAGATCGCGCGCCGCAACGTCGATCTCGGCGACAGCGTGAAGGCGGGACAGAAGCTTGCCGAGCTCGACCCGCAGGACGCCCGCCTCGGGCAGGATGCGGCGCACGCCGCATTGGCCGCGGCACAGGTCAACCGCGATCAGGCGAGCGCCGACCTCGAGCGCTTCCAGGGGCTGAAGGCGCAGGGGTTCATCAGCGCCGCCGACCTCGAGCGCCGCGAATCGACGTTCAAGTCGGCGCAGTCGGCGCTCGACCAGGCGCGCGCGCAGGCCGCGCTGCAAGGCAACCAGACCGCGTATGCGAGCCTCGTCGCCGACGCCGCGGGCGTGATCACCGGCGTCGAGGCCGAGCCGGGGATGGTCGTCGCGGCCGGCACGCCGGTGCTTCGACTCGCCCACGACGGGCCGCGCGACGTGGTGTTCTCGGTGCCGGAAGACAAGGTCGCGCTGCTGCGCTCGCTGGGCGACCGCCAGGGTGCGCTCGTGGTCAGGCTCTGGAGCGGCGGCGAGCCGCTCGCGGCGACGCTGCGCGAGGTCGCGGCCGCCGCCGATCCGACGACGCGGACCTTCCTCGCGAAGGCCGATATCGGCCGCGCGCCGGTGCAGCTCGGCCAGACGGCGACCGTCGTCTTCGAACTGCCGAAGGCCGACCATACGATCCGGCTGCCGCTCTCGGCGGTGGCGCAATCGCAGGGCAGGACGGTCGTCTGGGTGCTCGACGAGAAGGCGATGACGGTCAGCCCGCAGCCGATCGTCGTCGCCGGGGCGGACGGCAACAGCGTCGTCGTCGCGAGCGGCCTGGCCGCCGGCCAGGTCGTCGTCACCGCCGGCACGCATACCCTCAATGCGGGCGAGAAGGTCAAGCGCTACGCCGACCCGGCGGCGCCGGCCGGCGGCACGGCGCGCTGACGCGGCGGGGGCCGGCATGCAATCGACGACGCGGACCTCGCGCTTCAACATCTCGCGCTGGGCGCTCGAGCACGCGGCGCTGACGCGCTATCTGATGGTCGCCCTGCTGCTGATGGGCGCGGTTGCCTATTTCCAGCTCGGCCAGGACGAGGACCCGCCGTTCACCTTCCGGGCGATGGTGGTGCGCGCCTACTGGCCCGGCGCGAGCGCGCAGCAGATGGCCGAGCAGGTCACCGCCAAGGTCGAACGCACGCTGCAGGAGGCGCCGTACGCCGACAAGATCCGCAGCTATACCAAGCCCGGCGAGTCGGTGACGATCTTCCAGATCAAGGATTCGTCGCCGCCGGCCGAAGTGGCCGCCATCTGGTATCAGGTGCGCAAGCGCATCGGCGACATGCGCGGCACGCTGCCGGCGGGTGTCGCCGGGCCGTTCTTCAACGACGATTTCGGTGACGTCTACGGCTCGATCTACGCGCTCGCCGCGGACGGCTTCTCGCCGGAGGAGCTGCGCCAGCACGCCGAGCGCGTGCGCCATGCGCTCTTGCAGGTGCCCGACGTGGCGAAGGTCGAACTGTTCGGCGTGCAGGACGAGAAGCTCTTCGTCGAGATCTCGCAACGGCGCAGCGCCGAGCTGGGTCTGGACCTGAACCAGGTGCTGGCGCAACTCGGGGCGCAGAACGCGGTCGAGAGCGCCGGCGTGCTCGACGCCGGCAGCGAGAGCCTGCAGGTCCGCGTCGGCGGCCAGTTCACGAGTGTCGAGGCGCTGCGGGCGTTTCCGATCCGCGCCGTCAACCCGGCGACCGGCGCCGCGAGCACGTTGCGGCTCGGCGATCTGGCCGAGATCCGGCGCGAGTATGTCGATCCGCCGCAGGTCAAGGTGCGCCATCAGGGGCGCGAGGCGATCGCGGTCGGCATCTCGATGGCCAAGGGCGGCGACATCGTGCGGCTCGGCGAAGCGCTGCGCGCCGAGGTCGGCCGCATCGCACGCGATCTGCCGCACGGCATCGAGATGATGCAGATCCAGGACCAGCCGCGCGCAGTGACGTCCTCGGTCGACGAATTCGTGAAGGTGCTGATCGAGGCGGTGCTGATCGTGCTCGGCGTCAGCTTTCTCAGCCTCGGGCTGCACACGAAGCCGCTGCGCCTGGACATCTGGCCCGGGCTGGTGGTCGCGATCACGATTCCGCTCGTGCTCGCGATCACGTTCGTGACGATGTACTACTGGGGCGTGGGCCTGCACAAGATCTCGCTCGGCTCGCTGATCGTCGCGCTCGGCCTGCTCGTCGACGACGCCATCATCGCGGTCGAGATGATGGTCAGGAAGCTCGAAGAGGGCTACGACAAGATGCGCGCCGCGACCTTCGCCTACGACGTGACGGCGATGCCGATGCTGACCGGCACGCTGATCACCGCCGCCGGCTTTCTGCCGATCGGCATGGCGAAGTCGATGACCGGTGAGTACACCTTCGCGATCTTCGCCGTGACCGCGGCGGCGCTCGTCATCTCGTGGCTGGTATCGGTCTACTTCGTGCCCTATCTCGGCGCCGCGCTGCTGCGAACGCGCAGCCGCGTCGAGGGCGAGGCGCACGAAGGCGAGCTGTTCGATACGCCGTTCTACACCCGCTTTCGCGCGACGGTGAACTGGTGCGTCGCCCATCGCTGGACGACGATCGCGGTGACGCTCGCGATCTTCGCGCTCGGCCTCGCCGGCATGGGCCGGGTGCAGCAGCAGTTCTTCCCGGACTCGAGCCGCCCCGAGATCCTGGTCGACCTGTGGCTGCCCGAAGGCGCGAGCTTCGCGGCCAACGAGGACGTGGTGCGGCGCTTCGAGGCGAGGCTGATGCAGGAGCCCGGCGTGACTGGCGTGACGACCTGGGTCGGCACCGGCGTGCCGCGCTTTTATCTGCCGCTCGAGAGTATCTTCCAGCAGAGCAATGTCAGCCAGGCGATCGTGATGCCGGCCGGCGTCGCGCAGCGCGAGCACTTGCGCAAGCGCCTGCCGGCGCTGCTGGCGCAGGAGTTTCCCGAAGTCCGCAGCCGCGTCAAGCTGCTGCCGAACGGACCGCCGGTCGCCTATCCGGTGCAGTTCCGCGTCGTCGGCGTCGACGCCGCCGAGGTGCGCACCTGGGCCGACCGCGCCAAGGCGCTGATGCGCGCCAACCCGAAGCTGCGCGGCGTGAACGACAACTGGAACGAATCGGTCAAGGTCCTGCGCCTCGACGTCGACCAGGACAAGGCACGCGCGCTCGGCGTCACCAGCCAGGGCCTGGCGCAGGCCTCGCGAACGCTGCTGTCGGGCACGCCGGTCGGCCAGTACCGCGACGGCGACCGGCTGATCGATATCGTGCTGCGCCAGCCGCTCGGGGAGCGCGATGCGATCACCGATATCGCGAACGCCTATCTGCCCACCGCGAGCGGCAAGGCGATCCCGATCACCCAGATCGCGAAGGTCGATTTCGGCTGGGAGCCGGGCGTGATGTGGCGCGAGGGCCGCAACTACGCGGTCACGGTGCAGGGCGACGTGGTCGAGGGCCAGCAGGGGCCGACCGTCAGCAGCGAACTGCTGCCCGTGATGCGGCAGCTCGAGCAGCAGATGCCGGCCGGCTATCGCATCGAACTGGCCGGCGCCGCCGAGGAAAGCAGCAAGGGCACCGGCTCGATCGCCGCCGGCGTGCCGTTGATGCTGTTCATCATCTTCACGCTCCTGATGCTGCAGTTGCAGAGCTTCAGCCGCGCGATGCTCGTCTTTCTGACTGGGCCGCTGGGCATCGCCGGCGCGGCGGCGGCGCTGCTGCTGCTCGATCGCCCGTTCGGCTTCGTCGCGCTGCTCGGCGTGATCGCGCTGATGGGCATGGTGATGCGCAATTCGGTGATCCTGATCGACCAGATCGAGCAGGACCGCGCGCGCGGGCTGCCGGCCTGGACGGCGATCGTCGAGTCGGCCGTGCGCCGGCTGCGGCCGATCGCGCTGACCGCCGCGGCGGCGGTGCTGGCGATGATTCCGCTGTCGCGCAGCGTCTTCTGGGGGCCGATGGCGGTCTCCATCATGGGCGGGCTGATCCTGGCGACGGTGCTCACGCTGCTCGCGCTGCCGGCGATGTATGCGGCGTGGTTTCGCGTCCCGCCGCCCGGGCAGGAGCCTTCGGTGGCGAGCCGCTAAAATCCTCGGTTTACCGATACCGCCCCAGGCAAGAAGGCGGGGTTGCGCAGCAGCCCCGCCTCGCGCATCTGCCGAAGGCGTCCAGCGCGGGTGGCGAAATTGGTAGACGCACCAGGTTTAGGTCCTGACGCCAGCGATGGTGTGGGGGTTCGAGTCCCCCCCCGCGCACCAGCAACGAATCTTGAATGATCCCCGAACATCATGGCCGTGAACGTTGAAAACCTCGAGAAGCTCGAACGCCGCATCACGCTGACGCTGCCCGCCAGCGCGATCAAGCAGGAAGTCGAATCGCGCCTGCGCAAGCTCGCGCGCACCGTGAAGGCGGCCGGGTTTCGGCCCGGCAAGGTGCCGATGAGCGTCGTTGCGCAGCGCTACGGCTATTCGGTCCACTACGAGGTGATGAACGACAAGGTCGGCCGCGCCTTCACCGATGCGACGAACGAAGCCAAGCTGCGCGTCGCCGGTGCACCGCGCATCGCCGAGAAGGAGGGCGCGGCCGAGGGCGAACTCGCCTTCGACGCGACCTTCGAGGTCTACCCCGAGGTCAAGCTCGGCGATCTGTCGGCGGCCGAAGTCGAGCGCGTATCGACCGAGGTCACCGAGGCGGCGGTCGACAAGACGCTCGACATCCTGCGCAAGCAGCGCCGCACCTTCGCGCTGCGCGCACAGAGCGAGCCGGCGGCCGACGGTGACCGGGTGACGATCGACTTCGAAGGCAAGATCGACGGCGAGCCGTTCGAGGGCAACAAGGCCGAGGCGTTCCAGTTCGTCGTCGGCGAAGGCCAGATGCTCGCCGCGTTCGAGGACGCGGTGCGCGGCATGAAGGTCGGCGACTCGAAGACCTTCCCGCTGCAGTTCCCGGCCGACTACCAGGGCAAGGACGTCGCGGGCAAGGAAGCCGACTTCATGGTCACGCTGAAGAAGGTCGAGGCGCAGCACCTGCCCGAGGTGAACGAGGCACTCGCCAAGGCGCTCGGCATCAAGGACGGCACGATCGAGGGCCTGCGCGCCGACATCCGGCGCAATCTCGAGCGCGAGGTGAAGTTTCGCGTCCTCGCACGCAACAAGGGCGCGGTGATGGACGTGCTCGTCAAGGCCGCGGAACTCGACGTGCCGACCACCCTCGTCGCCGGCGAGACCGAGCGCATGATCGAGGCGGCGCGCGAGGATTTGAAGAAGCGCGGCGTGAAGGATGCCGAGAAGGCGCCGATCCCGCCCGAGATCTTCAAGGACCAGGCCGAACGCCGGGTGCGCCTCGGCCTCGTCGTCGCCGAACTCGTGCGCGCCAACAACCTGCAGGCGAAGGCGGAACAGTTGCAGGCGCACATCGAAGAGATGGCGCAGAGCTACGAGAAGCCGTCCGAGGTCGTGCGCTGGTATCTCGGCGACCGCCAGCGCATGGCCGAGGTCGAGGCCGTCGTCGTCGAGAACAACGTGACGCAGTTCGTGCTCGACAAGGCCAAGGTCGTCGACAAGATGCTCGCGTTCGACGAACTGATGCAGTCCTGAACCCGGGCCGGTGCATGAATGCGCGACGGCCGCGGGGTGGCTCGAGCGCCGACATAATCAGCGTCAGCCCGACGCAACATCTTCGCAAGGAAATCTTATGAGCGCGCTGCAAACCCAGGGCCTCGGCCTCGTGCCGATGGTCATCGAGCAATCGGGGCGCGGCGAACGCGCCTACGACATCTACAGCCGGCTGCTGCGCGAGCGGGTGATCTTCCTCGTCGGCCCGGTCAACGACCAGACGGCGGCAGTGGTCGTCGCGCAGCTGCTTTTTCTCGAAAGCGAGAATCCCGACAAGGACATCCACTTCTACATCAACTCGCCGGGCGGTTCGGTCAGCGCCGGGATGTCTATCTTCGATACGATGCAGTTCGTGAAGCCCGACGTCTCGACGATGTGCATCGGCATGGCGGCGAGCATGGGCGCGTTCCTGATGGCCGCCGGCGCGAAGGGCAAGCGCTTCGCGCTGCCGAATTCGCGCATCATGATCCACCAGCCTTCGGGCGGCGCGCAGGGCCAGGCGACGGATATCGAGATCCAGGCGCGCGAGATCCTGAAGCTGCGCGAGAGCCTGAACCTCATCCTCGCCGAGCGCACCGGCCAGAAGCTCGAGAAGATCCGCCTCGATTCCGAGCGCGACTTCTTCATGTCGGCCGAAGAGGCTAAGGCCTACGGCCTGATTGACCAGGTGGTCGCCAAGCGGGCCGGCGCGGACGCGGACAAGGCTTGATCGGCGCGCCGCTCGTGCCTGCCCAGCGGCGGCGCGGCGCGCGCGCATTGCGCCGAACTGCCGGGTGAAGCGATCCCACTCGCCGGCGCCGGGAGTGCCGCTTTGCACTATGATGGTCTGACGACTCCAACCCGGATCCACAAGCATGGCCGAAAAGAAGGGCTCCTCGAGCGAGAAGGTTCTGTACTGCTCGTTCTGCGGCAAGAGCCAGCACGAGGTGAAGAAGCTGATCGCCGGCCCGTCCGTGTTCATCTGCGACGAGTGCATCGAGCTGTGCAACGACATCATCCGCGATGAAGTGCCGGCCGAAGGCGCGCCGGCGCGCGCGCCCAAATCCGACCTGCCGGTGCCCAGCGAAATCAAGGCGAGCCTGGACCAGTACGTGATCGGCCAGGAATCGGCCAAGCGCATCCTCTCGGTCGCCGTCTACAACCACTACAAGCGTCTCAAGCATATCAACGAGACGAAGGACGAGATCGAGCTCTCGAAGAGCAACATCATGCTGATCGGCCCGACCGGATCGGGCAAGACGCTGCTCGCGCAGACGCTCGCACGCCTGCTCAACGTGCCGTTCGTGATCGCCGACGCGACGACGCTGACCGAGGCCGGCTACGTCGGCGAAGACGTCGAGAACATCATCCAGAAGCTGCTGCAGAACTGCAACTACGATGTCGACCGCGCCCAGCGCGGCATCGTCTATATCGACGAGATCGACAAGATCAGCCGCAAGTCCGACAACCCGTCG
>JACSRM010000209.1 GCA_014879745.1 Burkholderiaceae bacterium
CGCACCAGCGCGCCGTTCTCCGAGATCTCGCCTTTCGAGCCGCGCCACAGGTCGATCAGCTTGTCGACGTTGAAGAGGCACAGTTCGGGCAGCCCGAACGCCTGCGGATGCTGGCCGAGCATCGCGTTGACGAGCGAGGTGTACGACCTCGGCGGCGCCAGCAGGAACAGCGGATCGGCCATCGCGCGGCTCCGGTCAGGCCAGGCGGCCCTCGACGAACGGCACCTCGAAGCACTTCTCGTGCATGATCGGTCCGTGGCCGAAATAGCCATCCTCGCCGAACAACTCCCCGTGGTCGGCGGTGACGATGAAATGCGTGTTCGGCGGCGTCTGCGCCATCAGGCGGCCGATCTGACCGTCGATGTACTCGACGCACTTCACCTGCTGCTGCTGCAGCATCCGCATCTGCGCCGCGTCGAAGGTCTGCTTCTCGGCGCGCGCCGGCGCGTCGTCCATCGATTTCAGCGCGCCGTGCACGCCCGAGATGTGCGGCAGGCTGTCGCCCGAAAGCATGTACGGGTAGTGCGTCTCGCCGAGATTGAGGAAGTAGTAGTGCGGCTCGTCCGGAAACTCCATCTCGTCGATCATGCCGGCGAAGTCGTTGTGGTTCTTCATCAGCTTGTAGTCGTCGAAGTCGCGGCTGATGAGCGTATTCTTGTTCAGCACCGGCAGCGATACCTTGGCCACCGTGCGGTAGCCGATATTGCGCAGCACCTTCGGCAAGGAGAGGTCGGGCAGGAACTCCTTGAACTGGATGCCTGCGTGCCCGGTGCGCTCGGTCCACAGCGCGAACTCCTCCTTGTAGACCTCGGAGGCGAACACCTCCTTCGGGCTCGCGTGCGGCATCATGCCCATCGCGAAGGCGTGATGCGACGGTGCGGTCCACGACGCGTAGGAATAGCGCCGCTCGGCTTGTCCGAGGCGGTCGATATTGGGCGTGCGCGCGGCGACGAAGCTGTCGTAGCGGCAACTGTCCATGACGATGAAGACGATGTGGTTGCAGGTCATTGTGATCCTCGGTGCGTCACGCAAGGCGACGCAAGATCATGGTCTCACGGCAACGATCGAGGCTGTTGCGCTGTTGTCGCCGCTGTGCTGGTCCGCCGCCGCCGCGACCGTCATCGTGGAGCTGACGCGGCCGGTGATGCCGGTCGCCACGGTCACTGGTACGTTGCAGGTCAAGGTTCCGCTCGAAGGAATCGAGGATGACAGCAGGCTGCCGTCGGGCTGCATCACGGGAGCGGCCGCGCCTCCCGCGGGGACGCAATCGATAGCGCCGGCGAGCGTCAGATTCGGGCCGAGCGCATTCACGATCGATACGTCCTGTGCCTGCGCCGGGCCATTGTTGACGATCACGAAAGTGAACGTCGTCGAGCCGCCGCTGGGGACCGTTCCGTCCGCCGGATTGGCCCGGATGGCCACGTTGTTGAAAAGCGTCGCCTGAACCAATGCCGTCGCGGTATTGTCGGCCGGCCGCCCGTCGCCGAGCGCGCTCACCGTCATCGTCGTGCCGACCAGGCCGTTGGTGCCGATCGCCACCGTCGTCGCGATGGTGCAGGTGAGCGTTGCATCGACCGGAATCAGGGCCGATATCAACGATCCGTCCGACTGCAGCACCGGCGCATAGGCGCCGCCGGCGGGCACGCACTCGATCGGCGCTGCCAGCGTCAGGTTTTCCGTCAGTGCATTCGTGATCGTGACGTTTTGCGCATCGCCCGGCCCGCTGTTCGTCACCACCATCGTGAAGCTCGCGGACGGCTCGACCAACGGCCCGGCCGGCGCCGTTCCGGTCACGCTCAGGTTGTTGCCGCTGGCGGTGACGGTGGCGGTCGCCGAGTTGTCGCCCCGGTTGTTCTCGTTCGTGAAACTCGCCGACATCGTATTGCTGAGCAGGCCGTTGGCGCCCTGTGCAAGCAGCGCATTGACCTGGAAGCTCAGCTTGCCGCCCGCCGGCAGGAAGGGCACCGTCGTCACGACGCTGACCGGCGTCGGACACGAAGCGCCCCCGGATGCGGTACACGTCATCGACGTCACCGCCATCTGATTGCCGATCAGATTCGTGATCGTGATGTCATTGGCGTCGTAGTCGCCGCCGTTGCGCACGGTCATTACGAACTCGGCCGTATCCCCACCGTAGAGCACTCCGGAGGTCCCGCTGCCGGTGACGATCAGATCGGTCCCGGTATAGCGCCCGCTGCCGCCGCCACAGCCGGCCAGCCATGGCATGCCTACTCCCAGCGCAACCAAGGTTGCCAGTCTCCAAAGCGTCATCGAAAGCTTCCTGCGCGCAGGGCTCTATGCCGCGCGCCGAACTCGTTGTTGCGGATTCCCCACTCGGCACGAATGGTACCCAAAGATATGACGGTACCGCGCCGCGATCGCGCAGGGGTCGCGCGACGGCGTGAAATCTGTCCGATATCAAGAGGTGGCGGCGCGCCAGCCTACGCCAGGCCGCGCGTCCCGGCTTCAGTCGGAATCGGGCATCGACAGCCGCTTGACGGCCTTGACGAAACGCTCGAGTGTCGGCGACTGGACGCCGGGGGCGAGGCGGATGTCGATCAGCTGGAAGCGCCCACGCGTGGTCGCCGCCTTCTGCAGCGCGGCGCGCAGCTCGCCGCAGCTGCGAACGCAGACACCGTCGCCGCCCATGCCGGCCGCCATCGACGCGAAGTCCCAGGTGCCGAGCGTGTTGAAGGCGTCGCGCGGTTCGAACGCGCGCAGCATCTCCCACGATGCGTTGTTGAAGACGAGGACGATCGGATCCCAGCCGTAGCGGCGCGCGTTGCCGAGTTCCCAGCCCGTCATCTGGAACGCGCCGTCGCCGACCAGGATCAGCGGCCGCTGCCCGCCCGCCGCCTGCAGGCCGAGGCCGGCCGGTACGCCGTAGCCCATCGTCGCGTAGTAGCCGGGCGCGACGAGCGCCGTCGGGTCCATGTCCATCGCGGTGAAGAGGCAGTCGCCGACGTCGCTTGCGATCGGGTGCGGGCCGTGCTCGCGCATCATCTCGTTCACCGCGGCCGCGATGTCGGCCGGGCGGATAGCCGCCGCATCGGGCGTCGGCACCGCTTTCGGCGGCGCCGCGCGCTTGCCGGTCTTGCGCGCGGTGCGCGCCGCCGGCAGCCGGTCGAGCAGGCGATCGACGAGCATCGCGAGCGGAATGTCCGGGTAGTGGTGGTGCCCCATCACGACCCGGCCGTCGAGCGCCTGGATCGCGTGGCGCACGTCGATGCGCTT
>JACSRM010000266.1 GCA_014879745.1 Burkholderiaceae bacterium
TGGCCCCAACCCTGCGGGGCCGCGTTAGCGACCCCGTCCAGCCGCTTTGAGCGGCTCACACCGTAAAGCCCCCGGCTTTGCCGGGGGAGTACTTACCGTGGCGCCTTGAAGACCGCCTATCCCTGCGGCGCCTGCCACCAGCGCTCGAAGCTCTGCTGCGCATCGCCCAGCCGCAGCGGCTCGCCGATGCGCGGCGTCGCCAGCCGGATCTCCGACTGCCCGGCGCTGGCGGCCAGTGCACGCTCGAAGGGCTCGTCCCAAGCGTGCCGCGCCAGGCGGAACTTGCCCACGTGCGCCGGCAGCCACGCCTTCGCGCCGAGGATCTGCGCCGCGCGGAAGGCTTCCTCCGGCGTCATGTGCACGTGCGCCCAGCGTTCGTTGTACTGGCCGTTGTCGGTCACCACCAGGTCGAAGCCGCCACCGATGCGCTGGGCGATTTCCCCGAAGTGCGGGCCGAAGCCGCTGTCGCCGCTGAAGAACAGGCGCCGGCCGTTTGCTTCGATGGCGTAGCCGGCCCACAGCGTCTTGTTGCGCTCGAGCAGCCGGCCCGAGAAGTGGCGCGCGGGCAGCACGTGGATCGTCAAGCCGGGCGCGGCCTGCACGGTGCTGTACCAGTCTGCCTCGCGAATCTTGGCGCGCGCGTAGCCCCAGCGCTCGAAGTAGCCGCCGACGCCCAGCGGCGCGAGCACCTGGCGCACCTTGGGCTCGAGCACCGTCACCGTCGGGTGGTCCAGGTGGTCCCAGTGGTCGTGCGTGATCAGCAGCTGGTCGATCTCGGGCACATCTTCCGCGCGGTAGACGCTGGTGCCGTCGAAGGCGCGGTTGACGCCGGGGATCGGCGCCGCATCGATGCTGAAGACCGGGTCGATGAGGATGCGCCGGCCGGCCAGCTGCACGAAGAACGACGAATGGCCGAGCCAGACGACCACGTCCTGCGCCGGGTCCAGCGCGCGCAGGTCGGTCTTCACCGCCGGCAGCGGCGCGGCCGGGCGCAGGCCCTCGCCGTCGGCGGTGAGGAAGCGCCACAACGATTCGACCCGGCTCTGCCGCGGCCCGGTGTACAGCGGCGAAGGCACCTGGTTGCGGAACTCGCCGCCGGCGTAGTTCGGCGATTGCGCGAATGCCGCCGCTTGCGCGGCGGGCAACGGTGCGTCGAACTTCGGCTGCTGCAGGTAGGCGAAGGCCGCGCCCGCACCGGCGGCGGCCAGCGCCAGCAGGCCCAGCAGCGACCGGCGCAGAATCTTCAGCAGCTTGCTCATCGTTCCGTCTCCATCAATACGCGAAAGCCGATGCTGATGCCGCGGTAGTCGGCCGCGTATTCCTTGCGGTGCGCCGAGCGCCAGCCGCCGGCGGTGGCGTGCCAGCTGCCGCCGCGCACCACCTTGCCCGCGCCGCTGGCCGGCCCATCGCTTCCGCGGACGGGGTCGGTGGCTGCCGCCGCGTCGTAGCGGCCGTAGTTGTCCTGCACCCATTCCCAGACGTTGCCGTGCACGTCGTGCAGGCCCCAGGGGTTGGGCAGCTTGCCGCCCACCGGGTGCGGCGCGCCGCTGGCGAAGTCCTCGCCGAACCAGGCGTAGCGGCCGAGCTGATCGCGGTCGTTGCCGAACGAATAGCGCGTGGTCGTACCGGCGCGCGCGGCGTACTCCCACTCGGCCTCGGTCGGCAGCCGGTAGCGGCGCTGGCCTGCCTTCTCGCCTTCCTTCTCGTTCAGGCGCTGCAGAAACTGCTGCGCTTCGTTCCACGACACGGTGACCGGGTTGTCGGGCTTGCGCACGCGCTCGGCCATGCCGGGCAGGTCGAAGTAGGGGTTGGAACGCGCACCGGCCGCCGCGTCGTAGGGGCTCGAGCCCATCACCGCCTGCCACTGCGCCTGCGTGACCTCGAACTTGCCCAGGTAGAAGGGCCGGCTGATGGTCACGCGGTGCGCCGGCTTCTCGTCGGCATCGGCCTCGCGGTCGCTGTCGGGCGAGCCCATCGTGAAGCTGCCGGCCGGAATGTTCACGAAGCGCATGCCGATGCTGTTGGTGTATTCGGCGGGCTGCGCGGCGGCGCCGAGGCTGGTCGCCAGTAAGGCGGCAAGCAGCACGGCCTGCAGCCGGCGCGGAAGCGGGCGGCCGGGCGTGCGCGCGCCGCAGTTCGAGGCCGCCGCCTGCATGTCGTTGTCCATGTCGTTCTCCTTCAGCTTTGCTGCCGGGCGGTCGCGATGCCGGCCGCTGCAGCGTTGCCCAGACTGTAGGGACCGCCACCGCTGCGCACTAGCGGGCGCGGCCTTGATGGATTCGCAAGCGCTGCCTGTCATTGGGACGGCCGACGCGGCATGCGGCCGGCTTCGTGAGCCGCACCGAAGTCAGCGCCGGAACCTGGCGTTGCCGATCGCGCTGCCGTACGCTGCAGCTGGCCGGCACGACAGGCGCAATGAACAAGCACCCTCGATCCGCTAAAATTCAGAGCTGTCAGGTCAGACTTCTTGGTGTCGATATGCAAAGCTGGCAGATGCAGGCCGCGAAGGCGCGCTTCTCTGAACTGGTCAAACACGCCGCTCAGCAGGGCCCGCAGGACATCACGGTGCACGGCCGCTCGGTGGCCGTGGTGGTTTCGCGCGAACTGTTCGACCGGCTCTGCGGCAACGAGCAGTCGCTGGTGGATTTCATGCGCGCGTCGCCGCTGCGGGGCCACGACGAGATCGAGTTCGAGCGCGACCGCGGGCTGCCGCGCGAGATCGACTTTTGAGCTACCTGGTCGACACCAACGTGCTTTCGGAACTGCGCCGGAAGAAGGCCGACGCACGGGTGGTGGCCTGGGTGCGGGAGCGCCCGCGCCCGTCGCTGTACTTGAGCGTGCTGAGCCTGGGCGAGATCCGCAAGGGCATCGAAAGCGTCGCTGACGCCGCGTTCCGCCGCACGCTTGCGGATTGGCTCGAGGTGGAGTTGCCCAACTACTTCCTGGGCCGATTGCTCGGTATCGACGCCGCCGTGGCCGACCGCTGGGGCCGCCTGCAGGCCAGTGCAGGCCGAACGCTTCCGGTCATCGACGGCCTGCTGGCCGCCACCGCGCTGCAGCACGATCTGGCCTTGGCGACGCGCAACACGCGGGACTTCGACGGGCTGGGCCTGCGGCTCGTCGATCCGTGGCAGGCGTAAGCTGTCGGCGCCGATCCAATTTTGAGCCACCGTGCCGACCGAATTTTGAGCCGGGGTGGAAGCCGACCAA
>JACSRM010000129.1 GCA_014879745.1 Burkholderiaceae bacterium
GCAGACCATCACCGCGCAGCCCTTGTAGTCGATGCCGTACTCGGTGTTGTCGTAGCCGATGCGCTTGATCGTGTCGCGAGCGACCTGGATGTAGTCGACGTGCGCGTTGGTCGTGATCTCGCCGGCCAGCACGACGAGGCCGGTGTTGGTCAGCGTCTCGGCGGCGACGCGCGAGCGCGGGTCCTGCGCGAAGATTGCGTCGAGAATGGCATCCGAGATCTGGTCGGCCACCTTGTCGGGATGGCCCTCGGAAACGGATTCGGAAGTGAAGAGGAAGTCGTTCGCCATGTGGATGCTCCGGTCGGGTTTCAGATCGCGTTGCCGGTCTGGTTTCCCTTCGGAGTCGGCGAACGCTTTAGCAGGATTTGTTGAGCCAGGCCTTCCGGCCGTCGCCCGGCAGACGCCGATCTGCGTCTGCATCGCCCCGCAAGTAGTTCATAACTCGGCGATGGCGGCATTATAGGAAGCATGCAACGCGTCGTCAGCTGGCTCTCGCGCCGCCCCTTGTGGCTTTTGCACGCGATCGGCGCGGCGGTTGGCTGGTCGACCTACTGGCTGTCGCCGACCTACCGCCGGCGCGTGCGGGCGAATGCGGCGCTCGCCGGCATCGGCCTGCCTGCGCGGCGCGGCGCGGTGGCCGAAGCGGGCCGGGCGCTGCTCGAACTGCCCTACCTCTGGCTGCGCCCGCCGGGCGAGACAATCTCGCCGCCGGTGCAGTGGGACGGCGCGGCGCTGATCGACGCCGCGCATGCGCGGGGCCGCGGCATCGTCTTCCTGACGCCGCACATGGGCAGCTTCGAGGTCACGGCGCAGGCCTACGCCGAGCGCTACGCCGCGCTGCGCGGGCCGATCACGGTGCTTTACCGGCCGGCTCGCAAGGCCTGGCTGCGCGAGCTGGTCGATACCGCCCGCGCCCGGCCGGGCCTCGCGGCGGCGCCGGCGACGCTTGCCGGCGTGCGCCAGATGGTGCGCGCATTGCGCCGCGGCGAGGCGGTCGGCCTGCTGCCCGACCAGGTGCCGCCGGCGGGGCTGGGCGTCTGGGCGCCGTTCTTCGGTCAGCCGGCGTATACGATGACGCTCGCCGCACGCCTCGTGCAGCAGACCGGCGCGACGCCGCTGCTCGCCTGGGGCGAGCGCCTGGCGCACGGCAAGGGCTACGTGGTGCGGCTGTCGGCGCTCGCCGAACCGCTGCCGGGCGACGATCCGGTCGCCGCCGCGACCGCCGTCAACCGCGCGATGGAGACGCTCATCCTGCGCGCGCCGCAGCAGTACCTGTGGGGCTACAACCGCCACAAGGGGCCGCGCCAGGAGGCCGACCCGCGCGCCAGCGCATGATGGCGCGCGCTGGCCTTGCAGGCGAGCGCCGATAATCCCGCGCATGCAGTTGAGCTTCACGAAGATGCAGGGCGCGGGCAACGACTTCGTCGTCATCGACGCGACGCGCGCGCCGTTTCGCGCCACGGCCGAGCAGCTGCGCCGCCTCGGCGACCGGCGATTCGGCGTCGGCGCCGACCAGATCCTCGTCGTCGAGGCGAGCGATACGCCGGAGGTGGACTTTCGCTACCGCATCTTCAACAACAGCGGCGACGAGGTCGAGCATTGCGGCAACGGCGCGCGCTGCCTGGTGCGCTTCGTGCACGACAAGGGTTTGTCGGCGAAGAAGACCTTGCGGGTGCAGACCGTCAACAACCTGCTCGAACTGCGCCTGCAGGCGGACGGCCGGGTGACGGTCGATATGAACCGGCCGGTGTTCGAGCTGGCGCGAATTCCGTTCGACGCGGTCGGGCTGGTCGCGCGCAAGGTGGGCGGCTTCGAGCTGTGGCCGCTCGCGCTGCCAGGCGGCGCGACGGTCGAAGTCGCCGTGCTGTCGATGGGCAATCCGCATGCGGTGCAGATCGTCGGCGATATCGACACTGCGGCAGTCGAGACCATCGGCCCGCAGATCGAACGCCACCCGCGCTTTCCCCGCAAGGTCAACGCCGGCTTCATGCAGATCGTCGCGCGCGACGCAGTGCGGCTGCGTGTCTTCGAGCGCGACGCCGGTGAGACGCTGGCCTGCGGCACCGGCGCCTGCGCGGCGGTCGTCGCCGGCATCCGCCTCGGGCTGCTCGACGCCGCGGTCGAGGCGCACACGCGCGGCGGATCACTGCGCATCGAATGGGCCGGCGGCGACAGCCACGTGCTGATGACGGGGCCGGCACAGACTGTCTTCGAAGGAACCATCACGCTATGAGCACCAACCTCGGCACCCAGGGCATCACCGAAGCCGATATCGCGAATTTCCTCGCCAATACGCCCGGCTTCTTCGAGCGCCACGCCGAGCTGCTCGGCACCGTGCAGCTCACCAGCCCGCACGGCCAGCGCGCCGTCTCGCTGCAGGAGCGGCAGATGGAAATGCTGCGCGACAAGATCAAGGGCCTCGAGGGCAAGATCATCGAGATGATCCGCAACGCGCAGGACAACCTCGGCCTCGCCGACCGCCTGCACCGCTGGACGCTGGAGATCATGCGCATCGCGAGCCCGGCCGACGTGCCAGGCGCGGTGGTCGAGGGACTGATGCGCGAATTCCAGATCCCGCAGGCCGGCATCCGCGTCTGGGGCGCCGACGAGCCCTACGCCGGAATGCCGTTCGCGCAGGCGGTCGGCGCCGATGCGAAGACCTTCGCGACGAGCCTGGGTGGGCCGTACTGCGGCGTCAACGCCGGCTTCGAGGCGGCGCAGTGGTTCGCCGAGCCGGCGCAGGTCATGTCGCTCGCGCTGATTCCGCTGCGTGCCGCGGCGGGTGCACCGGCCTTCGGCATGCTCGTCCTCGGCTCGCCCGATCCGACGCGCTACAGCGTCGACATGGGGACCGACTTCCTCGTGCGCATCGGCGAGATCGCGAGCGCCGGCCTCGCACGGCTGCTCGGCCCGAACGGCACGGGCACCCTCTAGGCGCAGCCGCCACGAAAGCCCCGGCGTGACGCAAGACGCGCCCGTCCCGCAAGCGACACCCGCAGCGATCGACCGCTACCTGACGCACCTGCGCGTCGAACGCCGGCTCGCGGCGCGCACGCTCGCGATCTACGACGATGCGCTGCGGCGGCTTTCGCGTCAGGCGCAAGCGGCCGGCGCCGCGCTCGACGCCGTCGAGCCGCAACAGGTGCGGCGCTGGGCGGCGCAACTGCACGGCGCGGGCCTGTCGCCGCGCAGCGTCGCGCTGCACCTGAGCGCGTGGCGCGGCTTTTATCGCTGGCTCGGACGCGACGCGGCGGTGCAAGCCAATCCGGTCGAAGGCGTTCGTGCACCGAAGGCGGCCAAGCCGCTGCCGAAGGCGCTCGCCGTCGATCAGTCGGTCGCCCTCGCCGAGCATCGCGGTACGGGCAATGCGGCGCTCGAAGCGCGCGACGCCTGCATCGTAGAACTGCTCTATGGCAGCGGACTGCGGATCGCCGAACTCGTCGGCCTCGACGTGCGCGCGAGCGCTGCGGCGCGCGGCTGGATCGACGTCCCTGGCGCCGAGGCGCACGTGCTCGGCAAGGGCAGCAAGCGGCGCAGTGTGCCGATCGGCAGCGCGGCGCGCGCGGCGATCGCCGCCTGGCTGCCGCTGCGCGAGCTTCTTGCCGGATCGGAGCAACCGGCACTGATCGTCGGCCGCAACGGCACGCGCCTCACGGCGAGCCAGATCCGCTCGCGCCTGAAGATGCGCGCGATCGAGGCCGGCATCACGAGCCACGTCCATCCGCACATGCTGCGCCACTCGTTCGCGTCGCACCTGCTGCAGTCGAGTGGCGACCTGCGCGCGGTGCAGGAACTGCTCGGCCACGCCAATATCAGCACGACACAGGTGTATACGAAGCTGGACTTCCAGCACCTCGCGAAGGTCTACGACGCCGCACACCCGCGGGCCAGGCGCAGATGAGTTCCGGACTTTGTCTGCGGCACGGCGCGGCGCACCCACGTGCGCGCAAGCGATGAACCGCATGCTTCGACAACTCTTCGGCGCGCTGTGGCTGGCCGCAGCCGTGCTGGCAGCCCCCGCTTTCGCCCAGCCATCGGCGTCCGCGCCGGACGCCGCCGCATCCGCGGCGTCGATCGGCATCGCACCCGCCGACGACGCTTGGCGCGCGGCGCTGCCGCGCGACCCCGAGGCGGCGACGCAGGCCTATCTCGACCGCCTGTCGCCCGAGGTGCGCGCGAGGTCGGACGCCTACTTCGAGGGCGGCTGCTGGCTGCAGCTGTGGAACCTGCTGCTCGGGCTGCTGATCGCCTGGCTGCTACTTGCCGCCGCGCCGGCGCGGGCGGCGCGGCGCTGGTGCGCGCGGCGCAAGCGGCGCGTCGCGCAGGTGGCAAGCTATGCGGCGTTCTACCTCGCCGCGTTCTGGCTGCTCGGCCTGCCGCTCGCGATCTACCAGAACTTCGTCCGCGAACATCAGTACGGTCTCGCGACGCAGACCTTCGGCGCCTGGTTCGGCGAGCAGTTGACGGCACTCGCCGTCGCGCTCGTGATCGGAACCCTGGCCATCCTCGCGTTCTATGGCGCGATCCGGCGCTGGCCGCGGCACTGGTGGGTTGGCGCCTCGATCGTCGCGGTCGGCCTGCTCGGCGTCTTGGTGGCGATCGCGCCGGTCTTCATCGAGCCGCTGTTCAACACCTACAAGCCGCTCGCCGATACGCCGCTGAAACGAGACATCGTCGCGATGGCGCAGGCCAACGGTGTGCCGGCGGCCAACGTCTACGAGTTCGACGCCTCGCGCCAGAGCACGCGCGTCAGCGCCAATGTCAGCGGCCTGTTCGGCACCGCGGCGATCCGCCTCAACGACAACCTGCTCGAGCGCGCGACAGCCCCCGAGATCCGGGCCGTGATGGGGCACGAGATCGGCCACTACACGATGAACCACATTGCCAAGACGCTGCTGCAACTGGGCCTCGTGATCGTCGCCGCGTTCGCCTTCGTCGCCTGGGCCGCGGCGCGGCTGTTGCGGCGCTTCGGTTCGCGCTGGCAGCTCGAATCGGTGCAGGACGTCGGCAGCCTGCCGCTGCTGGGCGCGCTGCTGGCGGTCGCGTTCTTCGTCGCGACGCCCGTCATCAACACGATCACGCGCACGATGGAGACCGAGGCCGACTACTTCGGCCTGAACCTCGCGCGCGAACCCGACGGCATGGCCGAGGTGATGCTGAAGCTCGTCGAGTACCGCAAACCCGACCCGGGGCCGATCGAGGAGATGCTGTTCTTCGACCACCCGAGCGCGCGCACCCGGATCTTCAACGCGATGCGCTGGAAGGCCTTGATGCAGCCGCCGCCCTGACGGGGGCCGGCCTTCGGTGGAAGCGTCCGCTGCGATCGGCGCGCCGCGTCAAGCCCTGGACGGCGCCGGCAGCGCGATGCGTGGATCGAATTTCGCGCGGTGCACGCTGAAGTACGCCTTCACGTTGCGCACGTTCGCGTCGTGCGTGAAGAGGCGCTGCACGAGCGCGTGATAGCCCGGCATATCGGCAACCTGCACGACGAGCACGAAGTCCGGCCCCGGCGAGACGCGGTAGCACTGCTGGACGGCGGCGTCGGCGGCGACGCGCGATTCGAAGGCGGAGAGCCCTTCGGCGCCCTGGCGGTCGAGCGTGATCTCGACGATCGCGGTCAGGCCGGCGCCGAGCCTTTCCACCGACAGCAGCGCGACGCGGCGCTCGATCACGCCTGCCGCGGCAAGCCGCGCGATGCGCCGCAGACAGGTCGCCGGCGACACATGGGCGCGCTCGGCAAGCGCCTGATTGGTCAGCGAAGCGTCGTTCTGCAGCAACTCGAGCAGGCGCAGGTCGGTGGCGTCCAGGGTCAGCGCATCGGCAGAATCACTCATGATTCTCACCAGTATGGAATATTTCACCGCCTATCGACATCGATGCCATATTCTTTCAATCGTTTGCACATTATGCAAGCAAAGCGCAATTCATGATGCCTACGATGGCGACCCGATTCGAGACTCGAGGAAGGGCCTATCCATGTGCGGCATCGTCGGCGCGGTCAGCACGCGCAATATCGTCCCGGTTCTGGTCGAGGGCCTGAAGCGGCTCGAATACCGCGGCTACGACTCGTGCGGCGTCGCCGTGCATCAGGACGGCGAGCTGCGCCGCGCGCGCAGCACGTCGCGCGTCGCCGAACTCGACGCGAAGGTGGCGCAGGGCGGCATCGAAAGCAGCACCGGCATCGCCCACACGCGCTGGGCGACGCACGGCGCGCCGGCCGAGCACAACGCGCATCCGCACTTCTCGCACGGCACCGGAGGTGCGGAAGGCGTGCGCGCGCGCATCGCGCTGGTGCACAACGGCATCATCGAGAACCACGACGAACTGCGCGCCGAACTGCAATCGCGCGGCTACCGCTTCGACAGCCAGACCGATACCGAGGTCATCGCGCATCTGGTCGATCACTGCTACGGCGGCGACCTGTTCGACGCCGTGCAGCAGGCGACGGCGCGGCTGCGCGGCGCGTACGCGATCGCCGTCTTCTGCCGCGACGAGCCGCACCGCGTCGTCGGCGCGCGCGAGGGCTCACCGCTCGTGCTCGGGATCAGCGCCGACGGGTCGAACTTCATCGCGTCGGACGCGATGGCGCTGGCCGGCGTGACGGATCAGATCGTCTATCTGGAGGACGGCGACGCCGTCGACCTGCAGATCGGCAAGACCTGGATCACCGGCCGCGCGGCCGGCGGCGCGCGCCAGGCAGTGCAGCGCGAGTTGCGCACCGTCGTCGCGCACAGCGGCGCGGCCGAGCTGGGGCCGTACCGGCACTACATGCAAAAGGAAATCTTCGAGCAGCCGCGCGCGATCGGCGACACCCTCGAAGGCGTCGTCGGCATCACGCCCGAGCTGTTCGGCGACGGCGCCTACCGCATCTTCAAGGAGGTCGACTCCATCCTCGTCATCGCCTGCGGCACGAGCCACTACGCGGGCCTGACGGCGAAATACTGGCTCGAGAGCATCGCCCGCATCCCGACCAGCGTCGAGGTGGCGAGCGAATACCGCTACCGCGACAGCGTGCCGAACCCGCGCACGCTCGTCGTCACGATCTCGCAAAGCGGCGAGACGGCGGACACGCTCTCGGCGCTCAAGCACGCGCGGGCGCTCGGCATGCCGCACAGCCTGACGATCTGCAACGTCGCGACGAGCGCGATGGTGCGCGAATGCGAGCTGGCCTACATCACGCGTGCCGGGGTCGAGATCGGCGTCGCGTCGACGAAAGCGTTCACGACCCAGCTCGTCGGCCTGTTCCTGCTCACGCTCGCGCTGGCCCAGGTGCGCGGTCACCTGAGCGAGGCGCAGGAAGCCGAGCATCTGAAGGCGCTGCGCCACCTGCCTGCCGCGCTGCAGGGCGTGCTCGCGCTCGAGCCGCAGCTGATCGCCTGGTCCGAAGAATTCGCGCGCAAGGAGCACGCCCTCTTCCTCGGCCGCGGGCTGCACTATCCGATCGCGCTCGAAGGCGCGTTGAAGCTCAAGGAGATCAGCTACATCCACGCCGAGGCCTATCCGGCCGGCGAGCTCAAGCACGGCCCGCTCGCGCTCGTCACCGCCGAGATGCCGGTCGTCACCGTCGCACCGAACGACGTGCTGCTCGAAAAGCTCAAGAGCAACATGCAGGAAGTGCGCGCCCGCGGCGGCGAGCTCTACGTCGTCGCCGACGGCGATTCACGGCTGGTTGCCGAACCCGGCGTGCACGTCATCCACATGCCCGAACACTACGGCGCCCTGTCGCCGATCCTGCACGTCGTGCCGCTGCAACTCCTCGCCTACCACACCGCCTGCGCCCGCGGCACCGACGTCGACAAGCCGCGCAACCTCGCCAAGAGCGTGACCGTCGAATGACGGGCGCGCTTGCGGCGCGCAGCGCCGGCGCCGCAGGCGCGCGAGAGGGCGCGGCTTGCGGCGCAGGCTGACTTGGCGCAGCCAAGTCAAGGCGCGCAGCGCCGGCCGCAGCCACAAGCACCACAGAATCCGGCCAAGAGCGTGACCGTCGAATGACGGGCAGGCTTCAATGGCAGGTGTGGGGTACCGGATCGGACTGGGAGTCGCGGCCGCTACCCGCCGCTGGCGGCCGACAGCTTCCTCGTACCTTGCCTGTCCCGCGCTGTTGGACGTCACCAACCCTCCTCCCACGGCGGCACGGGCCCGAAGCGCGCGACAAGAAAGTCGATCAGCACCCGCACCCGTGACGGCAGCGTCCGATTGGGCAGGTAGACCAGATAGATGGCGCCTTCGGGCAGCGGCTGATACTGGCGCAGCAACGGCACAAGGGCGCCTTGCGTCACGTCCGCGCGCGCCATGTGGCGCGGCAACATGCCCACACCGAGGCCGGCAAGGATGGCTGCTCGGACGGCTTCCAAGTCATCGGTCTCGAAGGACGCCGGGACCTTCAGCGCGTGCTTGTGCCCGCTGCGCCGGAATGTCCAGATCCCTTTGGGGGCGAAGATCGGGAACAACACGCAGTCGTGCTTCTCCACATCCTCGATCCGGCGCGGCGTTCCGCGCTGAGCGAGATACGCCGGCGAGGCGAGCAAGGCGAGCCGGCTGACCGCGAGCTTTCGCGCGACGAGGTTCGGCGCCGGGGGCGACGAGCGGATGCCGAGGTCGAAGCCCTCTGCGCCCAAGTCCACCGTGCGATTGCTGCACGAGAGCCTGACCTGGATCTTCGGATACTGCTGCTGGAACTCGACGATGGCCGGCAACACGTGCCGCACCGCGAACGCCGGGACCGCGGTCATCTTCACGACCCCGGCCGGCTCGGACTGAGCCTGCGTCACCCGCTGTTCGGCAAGTTCCGCCTCGTGCAGGATGTTCAGGCAGTGCCCGTAGAAGATGCTGCCGGCTTCGGTCAGGCTGAGCCTGCGTGTCGAGCGGTTCAACAGCTTCACCGCCAGCGAGCGCTCCAGCGCGCTGACCTCCCGGCTCGCGAGCGACTTCGAGATGCCGAGCTTGTCGGCGGCGGCGGAAAAGCTCTTCGCGCCCACCACCTCCGCGAACACGTTCATGCCGGCCAGCTTGGTCTTCATTGGTGATGCTGCTGCAACAACGCGTTGAACTAGATACTATTTATCCTGTTCGCGCAACGGCCTACAGTCTTCGCACGGGCCCCGATACACGGTCCGGCATCGAACCCAGGAGGCAGATATGAGCGGCGAACTGATCAAGGTAGGTCAACTGGAGATCCGCTATCTCGTCGATGGCACAGACAAGAGCGGGCTGGGTGTGTTCGAGATGACGGTGCCTGCAGGGGCCATGGTCCCCCCGCCGCACAGTCACACCGGCAACGAGGAATGCATCTACGTCCTGCAAGGCACGCTGCACTACTGCGTCGACGGGGTGGCGCGCGACCTCGAGCCAGGCGACTGGATGTCGACGCCGCGGGGCGCGACGCATCACTTCATCAACCAAACCGATGCTGCGGCGCGCGCGCTGATCATCATGACGCCGGACATCGGGCCGCAATACTTCCATGACGTCGGCGCGGTCGTCAACGCGGGCGGGCCACCGGATCGAGCAAGGTTGGCACAAGTGATGGCTCGATACGGACTGCTTCCGGCGCGGCCACCGGTACCGGCAAGCTTGCCGGTCGAGCAGGTCCGCGGCTGACATCTCGCGGTGAGCTTGACCCATCATGTCGACCAGCCTTGCGGCCGCACCCGCGCGGCAGCTTCGAAGTGCTGTTCACGCGTGAAGCCTTCGCCGATCATGTGTCGTGGCTGATGTTCAACCGTCCCTTCGGGCTCGGCATCCTCGTTCATCCGCTCACACGCCTGCAACTGCTCGACCACACGCGACGCGCCCTGTGGATCGGCCCCCCTCTTGCGATCGACTGCGCGATCCTGGAGGAGGCCGACGCCCGGCTCCTCGGCGCCCCGGACGAAGCGAGGAATCGATCATCCTGGATCCGACAGTTGAACGTGCCCGAACGGGCCGTCATCGGGCGCGCTGGCGACGTTGCTCTTCCTCGCGGGCATGAGCCCGAAGGGTCAAGCCCAAGCGAAGCGCTGGGCGAGCCTGCGCTTGGCCTTGCCAACGCAGCGCATCGCAGCCCGCTCGGGCGCGTCCAACTGCCGGATCCAGAATCACAGCGTCTCGCCAAGGCTGCCACCGTCCAGCGACCGGCTTGGCCGCTATATAGCTGCCGGGTCGCTGCATCGCATTCTTCCCGGGCTGAACAAGCTATATTGAGTTGACTACACCTCGAAGGAGAACGCGATGCACAAGCCGACGCTTGCCATGATCGCGCTGGCCGTAGCGGCCTGCACCGGTGCTTTCGCGCAGGACATGCTGCCGTTGAAGCAGGGCCTCTATGTGCCGGCGAATCGGCCCTGCAAGGGCGCGTCCAACGCCGAGATCGTCAACTATTGGGGCGGCAAGTCGTCGTTCGGCAGTGCGCAGGCGACGTGCACGATCAGCACGCTGACACGCAATGGCAAGGTCTTCACGATCACCGACAAGTGCGTCGACATCCAGGGTGGCGGCGAGATCGTCGGCGGCCCGACGGTCGTCACCATCGCCAACCCGACGAGCTTCACCCTGGCGGGCCAGACCTATCGATACTGCGGTACCAAGGTGCAGTTCTGAGTTGTGCAGCACGCGCCTCGCAACGTCCGAGCCGGGGAGGCGAAACCCTCGGCGCGGACGACGGTGAAACGTTGACGCATGCACACCGTCGATATCGTCCTGCTGGTCGTCCTGCTCGGCGCGCTGACCGGGATCGTGGCGCGCTATATGCGCGGCATTCCGCTGCCGCTGATCCAGATCGCGCTGGGGGCGCTGCTGTCCTGGCCGCGCCAGGGCCTGCACATCGCCTTCGATCCCGACCTGTTTCTCGCACTGTTCATCCCGCCGCTGCTGTTCGCCGACGGCTGGCGCATTCCGAAGCGGGAATTCTTCGCGCTGCTGATGCCGATCCTGCGGCTGGCGCTGGGCCTGGTGCTGTTCACCGTGCTCGGACTCGGGCTGCTGATCCACTGGCTGATTCCCGGCATCCCGCTGAGCGTGGCCTTCGCGCTGGCGGCGGTGGTCTCGCCGACCGATGCGGTGGCGGTCGCGGCGATCACGCGCAACCTCGGCATGCCGGCGCGCACGCTGCACCTGCTGCAGGGCGAGTCGCTGCTGAACGATGCCTCCGGCCTGGTGGCGCTGAAGTTCGCCGTGGCGGCGACACTCACCGGCGCATTCTCGTGGTCCGCCGCGGCGAGCGACTTTCTGTGGATGGCGCTCGGCGGCCTGGGCCTGGGCGCGCTGCTCGGCTGGGGCTTCGCGGTCGCACGCGAGGCGGTCACGCGCCGTGTCGGCGACGTGGCGGCGACGCAGCTCGTGCTACTGCTCGTCTTGCTGCCGTTCGCCGCCTACATCCTGGCCGAGCGGTTCGGCGCCTCCGGCATCCTGGCCGCGGTGGCGGCGGGCGTGACGACCAATTTTGCCGACCTGCGGCGCAGCGCCTTCATCGCCGAGCGGATGCAAAGCGAGGGCGCCTGGACGATGATGGAGTCGGCCTTCAACGGCGCGGTATTCCTGCTCCTCGGGCTGCAGCTGCCTTCGATCATCGGCGGCGCGCTGCATGCGGCCGGCGATCGCTGGTGGCTGCCGATCGCGCAAGCCCTCGCGATCAGCCTGGGCCTGCTCGGCCTGCGCTGGCTCTGGCTGTCGCTGGGCGTTCTGGGCCGGCTGCAACACGGCGGCCAGCGTCCCCCGGCCGCGCTGACGCTGTGCCGGACGCTGGCCGGCATCCGCGGCGCGGTGACACTGGCCGGCGCGCTGTCGGTGCCGCTGCTGATGAACGACAGCACGCCCTTTCCGGCGCGCGAGCAGCTGATCTTCCTGGCCACCGGCACGATCCTGTGCACGCTCGTGATCGGCAGCATCGGCCTGCCGCTGGCGCTGCGCCTGCTGCCGCCGGCCGGCGAGGAGGCTGCGACGCGCGAGGAGCGCGAGGCGCGGCTCGCCGCCTGCCGCGCCGCGATCGCCTACCTCGTGCAGACGCCGCGCAAGGCGCAGACCACCGACCCCGAGCAGCTGACGCAGCAGCAGGAAGCGGCCGGCCGATTGACGCAGGACTATCGCAAGCGCATCGACCTGCTGGACGAAGCCGAGGATGCGCGCACACCCGAGACCCAGGCCGATGCCCCGGATGCGGTGCGTGAACGCCGCCAGCGCTATCTGGTGGAGATGGATCTGCGCCTGCAGACCCTGCGCGTCGAGCGCGATACGCTGTATGCCGAGCGGCACGCGCAACGCATCAATGACGAAGTGCTGCGCACGCTGGTCGCCGAGCTGGACCTGTCCGAGGTGTCGCTGCGCAGGCGCATCGCGGCCGCGCGGCGCACGCTGGGTGTGCCGGCGCGCGATGACGGCGGCTGAGCCGCGGGCGGGCGCGCGACCGCCGGCGCACGATACCGGCGAAGCGCAGCGCCGAATCCAATCTACGCGCCAGCCTGCCAGACGTGGCCGCGCTCGATCGCCGCGAGGCTGTTCGCACCGAGCAGCGTCAGCGTGCGCTCGAGTTCGTCGCGCAGCGCCATCAGCGCGGCATGGGCACCATCCTCGCCGCCGCAGGCGAGGCCGAAGATCGGCGTGCGGCCGAAGAACACCGCCCGCGCGCCGAGCGCGAGCGCCTTCACGACATCGCTGCCGCGCCGAAAGCCGCTGTCGACGAAGACCGGTATCCGCCCCGCCACGGCGTCGAGCACCGGCGGCAGCGCGGTGATCGCGGCCGGCGCGGCGTCGAGCTGGCGCCCGCCGTGGTTCGAAACGATGAGGCCGTCGACGCCGAATTCGAGCGCGCGTTTCGCGTCCCCGGGGTGCAGCACGCCCTTCAGCACGAGCGGGCCATCCCAGAGCCGGCGCAGCCAGGCGAGCGCATCCCAGCCGAGGCTGCGGTCCATGGAGCGCGCGAGGATCGCCGCCTGCGCCTCGATGCTGGCGCTCCCGCCGTGCTCGCTGAGGTTGACGAGGCCGGGCATGCCGTGACGCGCGACACCGGCCAGCCAGCGCGGGTGCAGCGCGACGTCCAGCGCCGTCGCAGGCCCCGGCCGCCACGGCATGCGAAAGCCGTTGCGCAGGTCGCGCTCGCGCAGGCCGCTGACCGGCACGTCGACGGTGAGGACGAGCGCGGAGTAGCCCGCGGCGCGGGCGCGGCGCACCATCTGCTCGGCGATCGCGCGCTCGGACATGACGTAGAGCTGGAACCACTGCGCGGCGCCGCTCTGGCGCACCGCCTCGATGCGCGAGTTCGATGCCGTCGAGAGCACGTGAGGCAGCCCGGCGCGCGCCGCGGCGCGCGCGAGCAGCACGTCGCCTTGCGGACGGACGAGGCCGACCAGCCCGATCGGCGCAACGCCGATCGGCCCCGCCCAGCGCTGGCCGAAGACCTCGAGTGCGGTATCGATGCGCTGCGTATCGCGCAGCGTCGTCGGCAGCAGGTGCAGCCGTTCGAGCGCGGCGCCATTGCGCTGCAGGCAGCGCTCGTCTTCGGCGGCGCCGTCGAGGTAGTCGAAGACGAAGCGCGGCAGCCGGCGCTGTGCGCCGCGCCGCAGGTCGGCGAAGTTGAGCAGCATCGCGCTGCCGCGCTACCCCGTCATCCGGTGCACCAGCCACAGCGTCAGGCCGGGGAAGGCGATCAGCAGCGCCAGGCGCATGAAGTCCCAGATCAGGAAGGGCACGACACCCTTGTAGGTCTCGACCATCGGCACGTCCTTGGCGAGGCCGTTCATGATGTAGACGTTCAGCCCTACCGGCGGGAAGATCATGCCGATCTCGCAGACGGTGAGGATCAGGATGCCGAACCACATCGCCTTGTCGGCCGGCCCGAGGCCGTAGAAGTCGAGGCCGAGGATGACCGGAAAGACGACCGGCACGGTGAGCAGGATCATGCTCATCTCGTCCATCACGCAGCCGAGGATGATGTAGAAGACCATGATCGCCGCCATCACCGCGACCGGCGAAATCTGCGCCGTCGCGATCACGTCGGCGAGCTGCGCCGGCAGCTGCGACAGCGCGAGCGCGGCGTTGATCATGTCGGCGCCGATGAAGATCATGAAGATCATGCCGCTCGTCTGCGCCGTGATGCGCACCGAATCGAGGAACAGGCGGCGCGACATCTGGCGCTTCGCGAGCGTCGCGACGAAGGTCAGGATCGTGCCGATCGCCGCGCCTTCGGTCGGCGTGAAGATGCCGCCGTAGATGCCGCCGAAGACGGCCAGGAAGATGATGACCAGCGGCCAGACCTGCAGCGCGGTGCGGCCGACCTCTCCCCGCGGCACGGCCTGCGCGCCCGGCGCATGGCCGGGATACAGGCGCACGTAGATCGCGATCGCGACGATATAGCCGACCGCCGCGAGCAGCGCCGGCACGTAGGCGGCGAGAAAGATGCGCGTGATGTTCTGCTCGGTCAGGATGGCGTAGACGAGCAGCGTCACCGAGGGCGGCAGCAGGATGCCCATCGTGCCGCCGGTGGCGAGCGCCGCGGTCGCCAGGCGCCCCGAATATTTCAGGCGCCGCATCTCGGGATAGGCGACCTGGGCGATCGTCGCGGTGGTCGCGACGGTCGAGCCCGAGATCGCGCCGAACGCGGCGCAGGCGAGCACGCCGGCCATCGCCATGCCGCCGCGGAAGCGGCCGAGCAGCGAGTTGGCGAATTCGAACAAGGCCTTCGAGAGCCCGCCGTTGACGGCCAGCGCGCCCATCAGCATGAAGAGCGGAATCACCGACAGGTCGTAGGCCGAGACGCGGCCGTAGACCGCGCCCTTCAGATGCGCCAGCAGCGGCATCCACCCGGAGAGGAAGATATAGCCGACCGCGCCCGGGATGAACATCGACACCGCGATCGGCACCCGCAGCACCATCAGCGCCAGCATGCCGCCGAACATCGCGAGCCCGATCGACATCGTGCTCATCGGGCGGCCCCCGAACGCCGGGCGCCGCCGCCGGCCGCGCGCCTCACACCCTTTCTCCGCCGGCGCGGGCGGCGCGCAGATGATCGACGGTCTGCACGCCGCCGAGCACCGCGCCGAGCGCGAACCCCGGCAGCATCAGCATGTAGGGGATCCAGATCGGGATCGCCATCAGCGCCGAGGTCTCCTGGTACTCGTGGACCTGCAGGCCGCCGGCGGCGACGCGCCAGCAAATGACCGCCATCATGATCGCGTACAGCAGCGTGCCCAGCGCATCCATCACCGAGCGCTTCGGTGCCGCGACGCCGGTGGTGAAGAAGTCGACGATGATGTTGCCGTGCCGGAACTGGGTATACGGCAGGAACGACGCGACGACGATCGCGCAGCCGAGCTGGACCAGTTCGACGTCGCCCTGGATCGGGGTCGAGAACAGCGCGCGTCCGGCGACACTGATCACCGTGACGCTCGCCATCGCGATCAAGGTCAGGCCGCCGATGCCGGCGCTGATATCGCAGGCAAGACGAAGGGCGCGCGTCAGCGCCCGCTCGCTGCCCGAGCCCGGCGTCACTTGCTGTACTGCTGCACCAGGGCCTTGGCTTCGGCCTTCAGCTTGGGGCCGTCCGCGCCCTTCGCCGCAGCCTCCTTGAACCACTGGTCATCGACCGGATCGCTCGCCTTGACCCAGCGCTGGAACTCGGCCTCGGACAGATAGGCGAGCGTGTTGCCGCGCTCGGTCGCCGCCTTCTTGAACGGCGCGACGATGGCGTCGAAGCCGACCTCGCCGGCCCAGGCCGACGTCGCCAGTCCGCTGTTGTCGTCGATCACCTTCTTCAGGTCGGGCGGCAGGCTGTTGTACTTGGCCGGATTCATGCCGAAGGCGAAGATGGTGTTCGAGATCCGCGGCTCGCCGGGCGGCACGTCGAGCGAGTAGCGCGCGATCTCGGTCAGCTTGATCGCGGGCGTCCCCTCCCACGGCACCGACGCGCCGTCGACGATGCCCTTCGAGAGCGCGTCGGGCACGCCCGGCAGCGGCATCTGCACCGGCGTCGCGCCCAGCGCGGTGATGAGGTGCGCGTTGGTGCGTGTGGCGGCGCGGATCTTGAGGCCCTTCAGGTCCTCGAGCGTCTTCGGCTGCTTGCTGACGAAGAAATACAGCGCGCCGTCGTGGACGTGCATCCACAGCAGGTGCACGCCCTTGAACTCGTCCATCGCATTCTTCTGGGTATAGGTCCACAGCGCCTGGCTCGAGGCCTTGGCGGTGGTCGTCATCCAGGGCAGCTCGAAGACCTCGGCCTTGGTGTAGCGGCCGGCGGCGTAGGTCGGGACGGTCCAGACGATATCGGCGACACCGTCGCGCACCTGGTCGAGCAGCTGCGGCGGCGTGCCGCCGAGCTGCATCGACGGATAGATCTGGCACTTCAGCCGGTCGCCCGACTCTTTGGCGATCTTGTCGCACCAGGGCTGGATCAACCGCACCTGCGCGCTCGACGTCGCCGGCAGGAAATGATGCACCTTCAGCACCACCTGCTGCGCCGATGCGCTGCCGGCAACCATCGCGGCGGCGAGAACGATTGCGCGGTAGGGGGAGAATGCCTTCATCATCCGAGCTCCTTGCAAGAGTGCGCACACCTCGGCCCGAGGGGGCCCTGGTACAGCGCGATCATGGCAGCATCAGGCACGCGGCGCGCCGTTCGCAGACCTAGCCCGTCTTTCTCAACTCGCCGTTGCTTTCCCGGGAATCGAGCCGTTTTGCACTCGCAAGTGCTT
>JACSRM010000208.1 GCA_014879745.1 Burkholderiaceae bacterium
GTGACCTACCGCGTCAACAGCTACCCCGCGATGATCGCGAAGGCCGAGCAGCTGGGCAGCAGCCGCTTCGTCGCGGTGGCCGAGGACGGCAAGCGCACGATGGTGCAGAAGGTCGATGGCGAATGGCAGCGCGGGCGGCGGCTCCCGCCCGCACCTGAACGCCCGCCGGACGCGACACCAGTGCGAGACGATGTGCCGGAGGCCACGGACATCGTTCCAGTACGCGGCTCAACCAAGGCGCAGGCACAGCCCGAACTGATCGATGGCAAGGCCATCGCCAGGATCGACGCCCAGGCCGAGCGCGTCGCGCTCGTCGCCCGCCTGGAAACCGCGCTGATGGAGCGCTACGTGATCAAGCGCGCGCCGGTGACGGTCGGCGACGTGACGATCGGCCGCACCGAGTACCGCTTCCGCGGCGACACCTCTCGCGTGGCCTTCACCGAATCGACCTTCCGGCTGGCGACGGACACCAACAGCCCATCGGTCGCCCGCTCCATGGTCGACGTGGCCGAGGCGCGCAACTGGAAGGCGCTGCGTGTGTCGGGCAACGAAGACTTCAAGCGCATGGTCTGGCTCGAGGCCTCAGTGCGCGGGGTGAAGACCCTGGGCTACGAACCGAATCCCGGCGACCTGGAGGTCTTGAAGAGGGAACGCGAAGCCAGGCTGGTGAACCGCATCGAGCCGTCGCATGATGCTGCCGGAGACAAAGCTTCGGGCGCAGCACCGGCCGCGAAGGGATCGGCGCGAGGCGGCGGCGGCCGCAAGGCCGTGCTCGCGGCCATCGAAGCCATCCTTGTCGCCAAGCGGGTTCCCGAGAAGCAGCGCGAGGCGGTGATGGCCGCGGCCACCGAGAAGCTGGCCCAACGCCAGCGCGACGGCCAAGTGCCGAAGGTCAAGGTGTACGACAAGGCGGCCCCATCGCAACGGCCTGTGATGGTGCCGTTGCCCGAGGCGCAGCGCACGCGCGAGCGTGCGACGCCGGTTCGCTGATGGCCCGGATGGAATGCTCGCATGGCCATTCCATGTGAGCCTGCAGAACCTGTCCCACGCCGCACGGCCTGGCTCATCGGAGGCCAACTGCTCGAGGCAGGGAATCCAGCCTTCGCCAATGCCATCGCCGCGGCCCACGCAGACCATCAGCGTCCCCGCTGCATGTGTCTCGTCGAAGGCGTCGAGATGTACGTGGCCCGCCTGGCGGGCACGAGCGATGGCTTCATCGTCAAGCGCATGCCGGGCACCGGCAGCCACCATGCGCCGGACTGCCCTTCCTACGAGCCGCCGCCCGAGGTCTCCGGCCTGGGGCAGGTGCTGGGCTCGGCGATCACCGAAGACCCGACCACTGGCGAGGCCACACTGAAGCTGGACTTTCCGATGTCGAAAATCGGCGGCCGTTCGACGACACCAGTAGCGGGCGATGCCAGCGACAGCGTGGCGAGCCAGGGCACCAGGCTCTCGCTGCGCGGCCTGCTGCACTACCTGTGGGACCAGGCCGAACTGACACGCTGGCAGCCGGGATTCGCGGGCAAGCGCAGCTGGGGCACGGTACGCAGGCATCTGCTGCAGGCGGCAGAGAACAAGATCGCGCGCGGTGACTCGCTGCGCGCGCGGCTGTACACCCCGGAAGCCTTCTCGGTCGACCAGCGCGATGCCATCAACGCGCGGCGCATGGCGCAGTGGTCGCAAGCCACTGCGGCGCCGGGCAAACCGCAGCAACTGATGCTGCTGATCGGCGAGGTGAAGGAGATCGTGCCGGCGCGCTACGGCTTCAAGGCGGTGGTGAAGCATGTGCCTGACCAGGGCTTCACACTCGACGAGCAGGCCTATCGGCGACTCGGCCGGCGCTTCGAGCCGGAACTCGCACTGTGGGCCGCCGCCGACGACATCCACATGGTCATGATTGCGACCTTCAGCGTCGGCGCGGCCGGCGTCCCGACGATCGTGGAGCTGTCGCTAATGTCGGTGACACGGCATTGGCTGCCGGTCGAGGACGCCTTCGAGAAGCAGCTTGTCGAGAAGCTGGTGGGTGACGGGCGATCCTTCGTCAAGGGGCTTCGTTACAACCTGAGTGCGGCAAGCGCGCTGGCCTGCGCAACGCTGACCGACTGCGAGGGTTCGGCACCGTTGCTCTTCGTCGTGCCTGCGGGCGCGGAGGATAGCGGGCGGCATCTTCATCTGACCGATCCCTCGATACCGGTGTGGCTCTGGCACCCGTCGAGCGAGTTGATGCCGGCCCTGCCGCACCGGCAGCAAAGTCGCCGATGCGTGGCCGACACAGAGGTCGAGTGCCGATGATCGATCAGGTCATCGCGGCCCTGCCGAAGTGGTATAACTCCTCGGACGTTTCTTACGTTCGCCCTAGGATTCATAACATGCTCTCCCATGACACCTCCACGCAGCGCAGCCAGGCGCTGGCGCTGCTCAAGCGGCGGGGAATGACGCGGCTGGCGGAGTTTGGCGAAGCGGGCATCACCGCCACCACCGTCAGCCGCATGGAGCAGGCCGGCGAGGTCGTGCGCCTGGCCCGTGGCCTGTACCAACTGCCCGATGCCGCGCTCGACCCCCAGCAGTCGCTGGCCGAAGCGGCGCGGCTGGTGCCCAAGGGGGTCATCTGCCTAGCCTCGGCACTGGCCTTCCACGGCCTGACCGATCAGATGCCGCCGAAGGTCTGGATTGCCATCGGGCGCAAGGACTGGCGCCCCCGGGTGAGCTACCCGCCGATCCGCGTCGCACGGTTCTCGGACGAACTGCTTCGCCGCGGCATCGAACGAAAGAAGATCGCCGGCACGGCCGTGCCGGTGTTCGGCGTGGCCAAGACGGTGGCCGATCTGTTCCGCTACCGGCGCACGGTGGGCGATGCGATTGCCATCGAGGGCCTGCGCCAGGCCCTGCGGCGGCGCAAGGCCACGCCCGCGGAGATCGCGCGCGAGGCTGAAGCTTCGGGCGTGTGGGCCACGATGGAGCCTTACGTGATGGCGCTAACCAGCGATGCCTGATCGCCCGCGCAACATCGGCGCCTCGGTGCGCCAGCGCCTGCTGAACCTGGCGCATGCGCGCCGCCAGCCGATGGAACTGCTGCTGACACGCTATGCACTCGAACGTCTGCTGCATCGGCTGAGTCTCTCGCCGCACCGCGAGCGTTTCGTGCTGAAGGGTGCGATGCTGCTCGCCACCTGGTTCGACGAGCCGCACCGCGCGACGCGGGATGTGGACCTGCTGGGTTTCGGGGACGCGGCGGACGACGCACTGCTCAGGACGTTCCGCGAAATCATGGCGCTCGAGGTCGACGATGGCGTGAGCTTCGACCTGAAGGGCCTGCGCATCGAGGCCATCCGCGAAGAGGTCGAATACGGCGGATCGCGGCTTCGCACCACCGCCGCGCTCGCCGGCGCGCGGATTCCGATCACCGTGGACATAGGCTTCGGCGATGCCGTCGAGCCCGGTGTCGAAGACATCGATCTTCCGGTGCTGCTCGACATGCCATCGCCGCACCTGCGTGCATATCCGGTGGAGACGGTGATTGCGGAGAAGTTTCATGCGATGGTCGTCCTCGGCCGGGCCAACAGCCGCATGAAGGACTACTACGACGTGTGGATGCTGACGAACACATTCGAGATCAAGCCCGAACGATTGCAGCGGGCCGTCGTTGCGACCTTTGCAAGGCGCAAGACCGAGATTCCGGCATCGGTTCCAGATGGGCTGAGCGACGACTTTTACGCTGACGCGGGCAAACAGCGCCAGTGGGATGCGTTTGCCAGAACCCTCAGCGGCCAAGTTCCAGAGCTTGGTCGAGTTGTGGTCGCACTGCGGGAAAAGCTCATCGTGACTAGCGCACAAAACCGGCTATAGGATCTGATGTCTCGCGCGCAGGAGAGGGAGGCCAGACATGAACGCATCCATCACGGTGGCGGTCGTCGCAGTGCTAGTTCTTGCCGCGTGCTCGCCCAGTCCGCCACCGCCCGCCGCCGCAGGACCCGCCACGTCGATCATGCCGCGACCAACCGAGAGATACACCTGTGAACGCGGCACGAGGCTGTCCGTGAAGCTGCTCGGCGAGACCGCTGAGGTTGGCGTCGATGGCGCCGACGCCGTGTCATTGTCAGCGCTCGGTGCGGGCGGTACGACGTTTACCAACGGTCGCCAGACGCTGTACGTGAAGCAGGGAGTAGTCTCGTGGACGATCGGGCGCATGGCGGCGGAAACCTGCAAGCCGGATTGATGGGCGCCACTGCCGGCAAACTTTAGCGCTCGCGACCGCGTGTGCCACCAAGGCGGCGGACATGCCACAGAACTAGAGCGCCCATTCTCCCGCAGCAGAACCCGTGGACCGTGGCTGCGGTTCTCACAAGCGATAGCGAATAGGGTAAGGTGCCGCCGTAGTGAGATCCACCGGTGGTGGTCCCTGGTCCGCAACGGAAGCGAATGGCGCATGGTTTACTTCCCTCTGTTACGTCATCTGGACATTCAGGACTACGGGCTCTATCCCGGTCCGCAGCGCAATGGCCACTTTGAGCTAGATTTCAAACCCGGCCTCACGCTGATCTTGGGCGCGAACGGACTGGGCAAGACCACGCTGATGAACTTGATCTTCCGCTTGGTCGCCGGCACCCATGACTTGAGCCTGCCCGACGAAGTAGGCAGTTCGAACGTCGAAAATTACGAACTCAATCGGGCCGCAAGGCGACAGTTCGCTTACCGCGTCAACGACGGTGCGCAGAAGGCACGCGCGGCGCTTCGTTTCTCGGTGGGCCATGTCGAGTTTCTGGTCGAACGCGAACTCGCCGAGCTCGCGCTTGTGCGGCTGGAAGTTGACGGAAACGCCCTGCCGGCTGATGAGCAGGCGTACCACGCCGCCGTTCTAAAGGCCTCCGGTCTGGGCACGTACGCGGATTGGCTGCTGATCCTGCGCACGCTCGTATTCTTCTTCGAGGATCGCCGCGCCTTGGTTTGGGACCCGGGGGCGCAGCGCCAGTTGCTGCGCTGCTTATTTCTCTCCCCGGCCCAGGCCGGAGAATGGACTCGGCAGGAGCGCTCCATTCTCGGGCTGGACTCCCGAATGCGGAATTTGCAGGCGGCGTTGCGCCGCGAGCAGCGCGAACGCAAGAAAACCGCGGCCAAGATCCAAGGCGCTTCCAACATCCGCTCGGCATTGACTGCAGCCGAGTCCAGCTTGGAGCAATTGAATACTCGGCACGAAGAACTCGTAGCGCGCGTGGAGGTTGGTGAGGACGAACGGCAGAAAGTGCGCCTCAACGCGCTGCGCGCGCAGAGTGAGCACGACCAAGCCCTGCGCGAGCTGGAGCGAGCCCGACTGTTTGCGATTGAAGCCCATCTGCCGAAGGCGGAGGAATCCATGCGATTCCTATACGCGCGCCTGATATCGGACGAGACCTGCCTGGCGTGCGGGACACACGGCCTGAGCGCGAAGCGCAAGGAACTGGCATCGGCCCTGGCGGAGCATCACTGCTTGATCTGCGAGTCGACGCTGCCGGCAGCCAATGATGCCGTTGTGGATATCGGTGACCGCCGGATCGAGGAGCTGCAGGATCGAGTGGAGTCCACCCAAGTGCGGGCGCTGGAACAGGCGCGGTTGCGCGACGAAGTCAACGCGCAGTATCAAGCGGACAACGAATCCCTGAGCGAGTGTGCGATTGATCGGAACGACGTCCAGGACAACATCCGCCTGTTGATCAACCAGCTGCCACCGGACGAGCGCAAAGTCAGCGAACAGCAGAACAAGCTGCAGGCCATTGACGAGCTCGTTGCACAGCTGCGGGCCGACCTGCAAGTCGAACGCGCGCAGTTTGCCGCATCCTTGGATATCTATCGCTCCGAGATCCAGACCAAGGCCGAAGCCGTCAAACAGCACTTCGAGCAGGTGGCAAATGGTTTCCTGTTTGAAGAGAGCGGCTTGAGTTGGGCGCCGGAGCGACGCACCGTCGGCCAGGCCGGCGGAATGGATCCGGTGGAGTACCCAGCCTTTGCCGTGGAATTGTCGGGAAGTGACTTTGTCGGCCTGCAACGACGCACCACACCCAATCAGGTGTCCGAAAGCCAGCGCGAGTTTATTGACCTCGCGTTTCGCATGGCGCTGATCAAGGTCGCCTCGCCCGATCATGCTTCAACGCTGGCCGTCGATGCGCCCGAATCATCCTTGGACGCCGTGTTTGTCGACAAGGCCGCCCAGGTACTTAGCCAGTTTGCCAATTCCGGCAGCGGAAGCCGGCTGATCATCACCTCCAATCTGGGGGCCGGTGAGCTTGCGCCGCAGTTGCTGCGCGCCGCTGCCGATCCTGGCCACCGATTGGATCGGCTGGTCGATTTGTTTGCTGCCGGCGTGCCTACGCGCGCTATGCAGGCATCCAAAGATACCTACGACCATTACTGGGCGGAACTGCGCAAGAAGGTCGAAGTGAGGCCGAATGAGTGACACGCGCATTCTTGACGCGACTGCGCAGACGGTCCGCGTGCTCACGCTGCTCGATGCCTTGGCGGCCGCGGGACTCGCGCCCTCCTCTTCGCGCGCACTGCATGAACTGGCCTACTTGGCAAATGTGCTGGCGCCGGTGTTCGACTTGCCGCCTCTGGACGCTACCCTGCTTAAACGCAAATCAGGCCCCTACTATCCGGAGCTGCAGCAGACCATCGATCGCCTCGTGGGCCGTGGTTTGGTCGAAGCGCAAGAACTTCGCTACGAACTGGATGAAGTTGAGCAGCGCTATCGCATCAGCGCGTCCTATCTCCTGCGCCGGTCAGCAGTGCGAGCAGCCCTCGACCGCTACCGCGGGCTTTATCCGGTTGAAGCGTTGTTTCTCGATGAATTGGCGGCCGCCTACAGCGCCCTGTCTGATGCGCAGCAAGGACACGTGGCAGTGGGTGACGCGCGATATGCTGATGTCTCGGTCGACGTTAACAATGTCATCGACTTCGGCGAATGGAGCAGCGCGGAGAAGAACTTCTCGCGCAATGCAGCAATGACCTTCGCCCCGGGTAAGCACTTGGCGCCGGCCGAGCGCCTCTATCTCTATCTCGACCATTTGCAGCAGCGGGTGGCCCATGGCTGACAGCAACCTAGGCGCCTGGAGCTCGGAACGCAGCGCGCTGGAGACTGTTCCGCTTAGTGGCCGCGGGAGTGACGCAGATGCTCCTGATCCTGTGCGATTTGGGCGTGCCGTCATGCAGTTGGTCGCGCGCCGTGAGCGGCAAGCCGATGCCGAGTACGATCGTCCAGCAGCTTTCGTTCTTGTCCCACGGGACTGGCAGCGACCCACCGGCACGTCCCGACGCCCGCTATTGCACAACGGTCATCACCCGCTCACGGGACAGGTTCACTTCGTCAACCTCGTGCCCAACGGCCATTCGCTCGCCTACAGTGGCGACGAGGGCAATCTGTTCGACGCTCTTTCAGCGGCCGGAGTCCAGACGTTTCCTACTTTGGTGTATTCGCCCAAGCACGGTACCTCGACGCTTAGCTGGTTCCCGGTCGGAATTGCGATGGACGACAACGTCGAACTGTGGAACCTTGTCGAGGACCAGCCTAGCGTTGAGCGGATTACCGAAGTTGTCGACCGGGCGTACGTGGGCGAGCTGATTACCCCAGATCAAACGAAGAAGTCCTTGCATCTCTGGCAAGACGCACAAAAAGGCTGGGCTCACGAAGAAGCCGAGGCGCGGGTGCAGCATATGGTCCGCTTGGCGCTAATCGGTGCGTTCCGCCGTTGCACCATTCGCGGGGAACAGTCGGGGAAGGATGGACGGACCGATCTGGAGATCGTGGAGGATCAAGAGTACCTGCAGAATCAGGTAGTGAATCACGCCATCCTCGAACTTAAGGTGCTCCGCGAGATGGGGTCAACCGGAAACAAGTACAACGATACGCAGATTGCTGCGCACATGCACGACGGTTTGGAACAAGCCCATCAATACGGGACGCGCCGCAACTTCCGCGAGCAGATGTTGTGCTGCTTTGACATGCGCGCGGCCAACGCTGGGGAGGCAAAGGTCATGGCGCCGCTCGACGCTCAGGCCAAGAAGCTCAAGGTCGACCTGCGCTACTGGTTCTTGTATCGTTCGTCAGATCATTGGAGAAAGTGCGCGGTCGCCCAGGCGCTATGTGCGTGAAAAGACCACCAAGTCCTCGCTGAGCATGTGACGACCGCTTTGCTGCGGCGACACGCGCATGGAACGGAACGGAGCAATGCGCTCGACGCGTAGGCCGGCAGCTGGCGCCAGTTCGGCGAGGATATTCGCCACCTGGACGTGCACGTTGGCGTACTGGCTGTCACCCACGACGAACCAAGCTTGGCCCTTTGGCGGCAACAGCTGCGCACTGACCTGCAGCAGCTTCTGCAGGTCAGAAAAGTAGGCGCCGACCATAGCTGGAATCCGCGCGTCCCACAGCTCGTCGGCGACTTGATTCAGGGCGCGCAGCGCCTTGTCCAGTGTTCGGGTCCGCGGGGCTTGGTCGAAGTCCCGCGAAACTTGCACGTGCGAGCTCAACGTGGAGCGACGCAAGGATGCGTTGCCTCGTGACGATTTCAGATAGCCCAGCATCCACAGTTCCATGTTGTACACGTCGGTGTAGTCGAAGGAATTGGGGTACGGCGGCGAACAGACAATTTGGTCGATCGGGCCCACACCTGCGAACAGCGCACGGCTATCCCCTTGAAGTACCGTGGCCGTGCGTACAGGGCGCATGGCGCAGGCCGTGATCTCCACTATCGCGCCGGCGACGGCGTTGGCAAACATCGGAATCACACACTTCGGGTCAACCCGCCGCTCTTTCCAGCTGCTCCGATAGCGGCGCCCTTTTCCGCTAACCACCGCATTGCTGAAGCCGACGATGAGGCCGCCCAGCAGCACGCGCAACAGGCGGGCGACAGCCGGATCACTCTCCTCCTCGATCGCCTGGCGCAGCCGGAAGACTTCCGCCGCGACCGAGAGATCAAACAGCCAGCGGTCCTTGACCCCGGGCTCAATGAAGGTGTCGGGCAGCATTCGAATGATTGACGAGCCACTCCTGCGCGAACGGGAGGCTTTCCTCGTGACACGGCTCAGCGCGGTTAGGAGAGCCGGTACACGGTAATTGGCCAGCTTCGCTGCGATGAGATCGGCCAAGAACGGATTGACCTCGATGGTTACCGGCTGCACCCCCAGGAACTGCGCAGCCAAGGCGCTTGTGCCGGAGCCTCCGAATGGGTCGGCGAGCCGCCGCACCGGCACCGGCGAGGACCGCACCGCGTCCGCAATCAATTCCGGAGAGAACGCTTCCTTGAAGCGGTGCCAGCGCTGGAAGGGCAATGCATCCGCACCGGCGTTAGTGGACAGGGCGTCCGCGGAACGCCCACTCGTCCATTCGGCGAAGGAGCTGCCACCTGCGTCTTTGAGAATGGCGCGTGACGGGAGCCGGCGATAGCCGGTTGTGATTGCATCGAAAGCGGTGGTCGACATTGGGGCGTCGCTCCTGCGATCTGGGCGCGATGGTACATCGAGGGCTCTCTCAAGCTGAATTCGCATCAGCAAGGTCGACTGCCTGACGTGCACGTCAATCAGGATGGGCCAAAGGCGCTGTGCCAGAGGGTGGGCGGTACGCTCTCAGCCAGGAGACTTTCCCTGTCATCGTGATCGGTCACCTGGCCCCAGCAACCGATCTTGTGCGTGCTCGGTGCCCACCAGCCGTTCGCTCGACGGCGCTGTGTCGCGGCTGAAGCGATCGATAGCCTGCGCGAGCTTGCGGTCGCCCACATCGCCCGACTTCGCCAACGCCTCGGCAATGCCCTGCCACGCGCGCCTCGCCTCGGTTCGGCTGGCGCTCACGGCCGCACCGCGTTGCTGGCTGCTGTGCGGCTTCAGCAGTCGCCCTTGCTCCGCCGCCTTCACTTGCCATAGCTGCGGATGGTTGCGGCTAGCGCCGCGCGTCGCCTGCCGCGTCGCCTCGGCCTCGACGCCGCGCTCGCGCAGCTTCTCCGCAAAGGTCTCGCGCCAGCGATGCAGGTCGGTCTTGCGCGGGTTCAGGCGCTTGCCGTGCTTCGACTCGGCGCGCACGCTGATGTGCACATGCGGGTTGGCCTGGTGGTCGTGCAGCACCATCACGAATTTGTGGTCGGCCAACTCGGCCTTCGCGAACTCGCGCGCTGCCCACTGCACGCTCAACGGGTCGGTGCCCCGCGGCATCGACAGCATGATGTTGAAGGCCTCGCGCCGATCGCTCACGTCCTCGATCAGGCTGCCACCAAAGCGCCAGTCGTCGGCCAGCTCGCGCGGCGAGTCCTTGCCGCGCATCGTCTCGCCGCGCTCGTCCTCGATGTCGAGCCGGCCGTTCTTGCTGATGTAGCGCAAGTGGGCGG
The DNA here is from genome assembly GCA_014879745.1 of Burkholderiaceae bacterium. Taxonomy (GTDB): domain Bacteria; phylum Pseudomonadota; class Gammaproteobacteria; order Burkholderiales; family Burkholderiaceae_C; genus CAIKUF01. The sequence goes on from JACSRM010000208.1 coordinate 10,344, forward strand.
CGATGGCCTTCATGCCGCGCCCGCCGCCCGTCACCTTGACCATCACCTGCGGCGCTCTGCGCACTACCGTGGCTTCGATGCGCTCGCGGATGGCGGCGGCGCGCTGGTGCGCCGAAAGCCCACCGAGCTTCGGCTGTGGGCGCGTCCGGACGATCCGGTTGCCGGGGTAGAAGAGCCGGTCACCCCACTGCAACAGGACGCCGTCGATGTTCGGGCCTTGGCTCATGGTGCTACTCCAGATGGTTCAGGCGGTGGCGAGCCGCGAGCGGACGGCGGCGCCTCTGCGGGGCCGCAGATCGGCCAGGGCCCGTGTGGCAAGGTCCAGATGGGCGCGCACGTCAGTGCCCAGCGTGTTCAGCATCGGCCGGTACTCCTCGGCCGGCCGGTAGGCCCCCTGACGCAGCAATGAGGTCAGGTGGTTGAGGTTGCGGCTGAAGGTCGACAGCTCGGCGCAGGACGCGACCAGCATGGCGATGTGCTCGGCCCGGTGGCCTGCGTTCGCCACTACCGGCACGCCGGCCACCAGGTCGGCCACGAACTCGCCGAGGGTCATCCCGGCTTCGCGCGCCGCCGACAGGGTTGCCGCGGCTTGCTCGCGCGTCATGCGCAGAGTGACCCGCACGCGGCCTACGCCGTGGCTTCGGGGGTGCGGTGCGGCAAGCTGACCAACGCGCTCACCGGGCTCACCCAGCGCGTCAGCAAGCGCGTTGCGGATCCAGACCGAAGGCGAGACACCAACGGTCTGCGCGCGTTCGAACAGCGCGGCCTTCAGGCCGTGCATGTCGACGCTGATTCGATCGCGTGACGAGGGTGCCAAACCCGAACCTCCTGACATGCAGTGCGTGTCAGACACCGGCGCCACCGCGCCTATCTCTGCACTCACCTACGCATTCAGTATTGGTTCGGATCGAGGTCTGGCGACCGATGATTTCTGGCCAAAAATCAGCGCAACGTGAATCGTGCGTATTTCAGGTCATCGCGGACGGCATTTCAGGCTGATCGCGGACGGCATTTCAGCGTGATCGCGGACGGCGTTTCAGTCTGATCGCGGACGCTGTTTCAGCGTGATCGCGGACGATTTGGGGGTGCGCAAGTGATTTCTTGAACCGGGCCTAGGCTCACCGCCTTTTGCGGACAAGCCGATGCCCACGAACAGAGTCACCATGCGCCGAATCCGAGAGACATTGCGCCTGCATCTGCAGGCAGCGCTGAGCTACGGCGAGATTGCCCGAGCGCTCAAGATTTCCAAGAGCTCGGCGGGCAAGTACGTGTCGCTGGCTCGTGCGGCCGGCGTGGACTGGGACGTTGCCCAGACTCTCACCGACGATGAGCTCGAGGCCCGGCTGTTCCGCCCGCCAGTGCCGCGCTCGAGCCACCAACTCACGCCCGACTTCGCGCTCGTCCACCAGGAGCTCAAGCGCGCCGGCGTCACGCTGCAGTTGCTGTGGGAGGAGTACGCGCGTGACAACGCGCTGGCCTACAAGTACACGAGCTTTTGCATCAAGTACCGCGCGTTCGCGCAGAGTCTGAAGCGCTCGATGCGCCAGGTCCACGTCGCCGGCGAGAAGCTGTTCGTCGACTACAGCGGCGACACCGTGGCGCTGATCGACGCCGCCACCGGCGAGATCACCGCGGCGCAGATCTTCGTGGCCACGCTCGGCGCGTCGAACTACACCTACGCCTGCGCCACCGCGCGCCAGACCACCGCCGACTGGATCGGCGCCCAGGTGCGCGCCCTCGAGTTCTTCGGCGGTAGCCCACGCCTGATCGTGCCCGACCAGACCCGCGCGTTGATCAAGTACCCCGACAGCTACGACCCCGAGCCCAACCGAACCTACGAGGAATTCGCCGAGCATTACGGGTGTGCCCTGCTCGCAGCGCGCCCAGGCCATCCGCGGGATAAACCCAAGGTCGAAGCTGCGGTGCTCCTGGTCCAGCGATGGATCCTGGCCCGGCTGCGCAACCGCCGCTTCTTCAGCCTGGTCGAACTCAACCGCGCCATTGCCGAGCTACTCGTCGAGCTGAACCAGCGGCCCTTCAAGAAGCTGCCCGGCTGCAGGGCGAGCGCCTTCGCGGCGCTGGACGCACCGGCCCTCAAGCCGCTGCCGACCACGCGCTACGAGATCAGCCGCTGGAAGTCCGCCAAGGTCAACATCGACTACCACGTCGAGTTCGATGCCCACTACTACAGCGTGCCGCACAGGCTCGTGGGCACGACGGTCGAGCTGCGCGTCACCGACACCCTGGTGGAGGCCTTCGCGGCCAACCAGCGCGTTGCCTGCCACTCGCTGAGCCACAAGCGTGGTGCTCACACGACCCTTGCCGAGCACATGCCGGCGTCGCACCGAGCGCACCTGGAGTGGACACCGGCCAAGCTCATCGACTGGGGCCGTCGCATCGGCGTGAGCACCGCCGCGGTGGTCGCCTGGCAGCTCGAGCACCGCCCGCACCCCGAGCAAGGCTACCGCGCCTGCCTGGGGCTCAAGCGCCTGGCACGCGAGTACACCCCGGCCCGGCTTGAGGCCGCCTGCACCCGGGCGCTGGCGATCCGTTCACCCAACTTTCGCAGCGTGGCCTCGATCCTCAAGAGTGGGTTGGATCGCCAGCAAAACCTGCTGCCCGCCACGACCACCACGCTGCCGGAGCACGAGAACGTGCGCGGCCCCGACTACTACCACTGACCCCCCACAACCACCACTGCAAGGAGATCGACCGATGTTGAACGAACACACTCTCACCCAGCTGCGCAGCCTGCGCATGGACGGCATGGTGCACGCCATCGAGGAGCAAGCCACCAGCACTGCCGCCGCGGCGCTCGGGTTCGATGAGCGGCTGGCGCTGTTGGTGCAAAGCGAGATCGCCTGGCGCGACAACCGTCGCGTACAGCGCCTGCTCAAGGCCGCCAAGCTCAAGGTGAGCTCCGCCTGCGTCGAGGAGATCAACTGGCGCGCCAGCCGCTCGCTGGACCGCTCCTTGGTGGCAACGCTGGCCGGCGGCGACTGGTTGCGCAACGCACAGAATCTGTTGATCACCGGAATGACCGGCTGCGGGAAGACTTGGCTTGCTTGTGCGCTGGCGCATCAGGCGGCGAGGTCGGGCTTCTCCGTGCTCTACACGCGCGCCGCGCGGCTGTTCGACGAACTGCAGGTCGCCCACGGTGACGGCAGCTTCGCGCGGCGCCTGGCGCAGCTTGCCAAGCTGGACCTGCTTGTGATTGACGACTTTGCAATCTCACCCATGGGTGCTGCCGAGCGCAACGACCTGCTCGAGCTGCTCGATGACCGCGTCGGCACGCGCTCCACGTTGATCACGAGCCAACTACCGGTGAAGGCCTGGCACACCTACCTGGACGACCCCACGCTCGCCGACGCGATCCTCGACCGCATCGTGCACAGCAGCCACAAGATCGAGCTCAAGGGCAAATCGCTGCGCGACCACAAGGAAGACAAATGACTGTCGAGCACCGCCACCGCCTCGGCGTCGAACACGACATACCCACCGCGTCGTGCGTTCGTCGCAAGCGACGCCCGCCGCCGTGGATATGTCTGCGCCGAGCACATCCACCAACCGCTTCGCGACAGCACGCTTCAGGCTGATCGCGGACGACTACGCTACATTGAACACCTCGCTTGCGCACACCCCGGCGTGCGTCCGTGATCAGACTGAAATGGCGTCCGCGATCAGACTGATACAGCCGTCCGCGATCGCTGAAATACGCAAATCGGACCGGGCCGGCACGCCTGACGGAGTCCATCTGGTGGACAGCGCCCCGTGTCCTGCCCTCATTCATAGTGGGGATATGCCCGCCAAACTTCCTCCCGTACAACCATCGAGCACTGCAAGGACACGCTCTCCATGAACATCCGGCCGATCATTGCCACGATCGCGGCGATTCTGCTTTTCGGCGGCTGCGCAGCCCCGCGACCTGCGGCAGGCCCCGACAACCCTTCGTGCGACCTGGAACGCTTCGTGCGCCAGGACGTGTACTCCGAAGCCGGGATCTATCGCATCACAATGAAGGCTGCCGGCGCATCCTTGCCGATGTCAGTAAACCTGCTCGCGCTATCTGCGGGCGGCGAGTTCGGTGCCTATGGAGCGGGTGTCCTCATTGGCTGGAGCAGCGCCGGCACGCGGGCGCAGCCCTCTGCACGTCAGGACGTCCAGATCGTCACCGGCGTCAGCACGGGTACGATCCTCGCCACCCATGCGTTCTTGGGCAAGGATGAAGAAATCGAGCAGGCCTACCTGAGCTCATCCGGCAAGACCATCTACAAGGCCCGACCCAGGATCGCACTGCTTTGGTCTAATTCGCTTCTGGATGCCAGTGGAAAGAGGGCGCTCATCGAGAGCTACCTGACCACCGAATTGATCGACGAAGTGGCGAAAGCCCCGGACGGCAAGGGCTTGTACATCGGTGTGGTCGATGCCGACTCGGGCGAGTTTCAGCGCATCAACATGATCGCGCTGGCAAATGGCTTGACCCCCACGCAGCGGCGCGACGACTGCTATCGGGCCGTCGTCAACGCTTCGTCGGCGATCCCCATCGCCTTTCAGCCTCAGTTTATCGATGGGCGCATGTTCATCGACGGAGGAGCCCGGCGCCATCTGTTCCTAACCGAACTGCCGGCTGCGCTCCAGGAACCGGGCGTCACGCGCCGGATGTTCGCCTTCGTGCATGGCGATCTGAGCATCGAACCGAGCGAGGTCGACAACCACGTCCTGGATTTGGCCGGGCGACTCAGCGAGCTGGTGACCGAACAGGGCATGCGCGACTCGATCCAGATCGCGGATTTTCTTGCGCACGAACCCGTCAGGCCCATGGAACCCAGCAGCAAGCCCGAGCCGATGTTCTTAACCTACTACGCCGCGGCCGCGGCCGCCGCCGCAAGCTGTGCACCGAAGAAGCTGCAGTGCAAGGCCGATTCTGGGCTTCTCTCGGAGGACATGTTCTGCCAGCCGTTCATGGCTTGCCTGGCACAAGAGGGGCGCCGCGACGGTGCAGCCTACGCACGCGGCGAGGTCGCCTGGCCGCAGTGGAGTGAACTGCGACGCCCAACCGTCATGATCAAGAGCATCGGGACGCCGGTGAGGCGCAGCCCAAGTCAGTGAAACGCGAACCGTCCATCGGATGGACGGCAGATCAACTGTCGCAGAAGCCGCGCAGTCGCAGGGCGTCGGCTGGCGCAGAACGCCGCGGCCCACCCGCCAGCGGCACGATGTACATGGTGCCCGGCTCGGGCGGCACCGCCGAAACCAGGAGTTGGAAGTCTTGCCCGTCGAGCTCGACGTGAATGCGTCTGGACGCTCGACCATGTTCTCCAGGGCCCGACGCTCCGGGCGTGTCCGGCAGGGGTGCAGCCTTGTTCGCCGGGCTTGGCGCGGCCGTCGGCCTTGACTCGGCGAGCGTCTGCTTGAGTGCCGCGATGCGGGGTCGCGTGATCAGATTCTGCTGTGCTGCCCAGTGCTCGACGGCCACCGGGTATTCGCTGTAGAGGCGGCGCAGTTCGTGGAGTTCATTCAGCCCGTTGCACCGGCCTTGGTGATGCACATCCAGCAACCACCGTGGAGCCTCGACCAACGCTGCAGCCAGCGTCAACCATTGCTTGCTCTTGCCCAGCCGGCGCGCGATCTCTGACCTGCTTTCGCCAAGCGCCAGGCGCTTCTGCACGAAAAGCGCCAACTCCAGCGGCTTCAACCCCTCGCGCTGCTCGTTCTCGATCACCTGGTCATAGCTGTCGGTCGATGCGTCGACGAAGGCCGGGATCGTCGAGAGCCCGGCCAACTTCGATGCGCGCAGGCGGCGCGCGCCGAAGTTGAGTACCCAGCGGCCTGCGATCTGCGGGTACGGACGCACCGAGATCGGCTGCCTGACGCCACGATCGCGGATCGTGTCGGCCAGTTCCTGCAAGGTACTGGCATCGAATTCGCGGCGTGGCTGATCGGGGTCCTCGTCGATGCTGTCGATCGGCAGCATCAGGGGTTGGCCGAACGTATCGGGCGCCGGGGCGTCGAGCGCGGCCAGGTCGTCAAGCTGCAGGGGCATGGCTCGACTCCGGCGCCTTGGTGGGCGCGATGACGATGTCGGCGATGCGCCGCAGGCTGGGCTCGATCTCGCGCCAGGCGTCGCGCGCGGCGGTCTTCTTCATCTCCCACAGCACGGCACCCTCGGCCTGCGCTTCGGCGATGCACGAGCGGCGCGGAATCGACGCGAACGCGCCGGGGCCGTCGCCGATGCGGATCAGCAGCGGGTGGTACTGCTGCACGATCTGCACGAAGTTGGCC
>JACSRM010000482.1 GCA_014879745.1 Burkholderiaceae bacterium
CGGCATCGACCCCGCCTACGGCGTGACCAAGCAGTGCGACTTGCAGACCGCCGGACTCACGTCCCCGCGGGTCGCCAAGCCGGAGCCGGCCCCGCCGAAGGCGCCTCCGCCGCCGCCCGAGCCGGTATTCGTGGCGCCGCTCGTCATCTCCAAGGGCGGCACGTATTCGGCGAACTGGGAAAGCCAGGACCCGAAGGTCGCTGCCGTCACGGTTTCCACAACCGAGCCGGTGGTTATCGAGAACTGCCGCCTGCGCGGCAAGGGGCACCTGGTGTTGGCCCTGCGGGATAACACCAACATCACGGTGCGCAACTGCATTGGCGAGGGCCTCAACCCGAACGTCGTCAACACCCGCACCGGCCGGTTCGTGAGTGTGTACAAGCCTGGGACGCTTGTCGTCGAGCGCAATACGATGCTAGGCACGGGCGGGATCTATGCCGACGGCGCCGGCGCCACGGCCAAGGGCATCACGGTGCGCTACAACCGCGCGCAGAATATCGAAGGCCGACTGAGTGACGGCAAAGGTGGCTACCTGAGCGATTTCGTAAGAATGCAGTTCGTGCAGTTCAACAACGTCCGCGCGACGAAGAATGTCGAGGTTGCCTGGAATCAGGTCATCAACGAGATCGGGAAGAGCCGGGTCGAGGACAACATCAACATCTATCTGTCGAGCGGAACCGCCGACAGCCCGATGCAGATCCACGACAACTATATCCAGGGGGCCTATCCGGCCGACCCGGCCACCCCGAAGTTCAGCGGCGGCGGGATCATCATCGACGGCGGCACTTCCAACCTGCAGCAGGCCGCGGGCTTCGTCCGGATTCACGGCAACCAGGTCGTCAGCACGACCAACTACGGCATCGCCATTGCCGCCGGCCACGATATCGACGTCCGCGACAATCGAGTCGTTTCATCGGGAAAGCTGTCGGATGGGCGCAAGCTCGCTGCGGCCAACGTCGGTTCGTACGTATCCAACGGCTATGGCTACCCGGGAACCTTCTTCAACAACGGGGTGACGGCCAATACGATCGGCTGGATCAACGCCTCAGGCAACTTGAACAATTCCTGGTTCCCCGATTGTCCCGGAAACGCCTGCCAAGGCAACGCGTACATGACGGGTTCGGTCACGGTCGAGATGGAGGCCGCCGAATACACAAGCTGGCAGCAGAAACTGGCCGCTGCAGGCTTGAAGGTGGGCTCCTCGCTCGAACCCTGACGCACCGCTGACCACTCGTCGAAACCGCTCGCCCTGCCGCATGACCGATGCGGCAGGGCGATTCGCTTGAAGCGCGGGCAGAGCGCTGCGCCGTTCGAAATCCGATCAGCCGAAACAGCCGAATGGCGCGGTCGTGCGCAAGGAGGACTTCGCGCTTGGGCCGATCATCGTGATGCCGGTCGCGAGCGTTCCGCGCCGCGTCGGGATGCAACCGATGTCCGGCCGCCGCGGCCTATGCCGTGATAGTCGAAACCGAGCTGCGCCATCAGCGCGGGTTCGTACAGGTTGCGGCCGTCGAAGATCAGCGGCTGCCTGAGGCTGGCGCGGATGTGCTCGAAGTCGGGCGTGCGGAACTCCTTCCATTCGGTGACGATGACGAGGGCATCGGCGCCGCCGAGGGCTTCCGACGAGGTCGCCGCGAAGGTGAGGCCTGCGTGATCGCCGAGCACCCGTCGGGCCTCTTGCATGGCCACGGGATCGTAGGCTGCTACCGTCGCGCCGCGCCGCAGCAACTCGGCAATCAAGATGCGGCTGGGGGCTTCGCGCATGTCGTCGGTATTGGGCTTGAAGGCCAGACCCCAGACGGCGAAGTGCCTGCCCTCGAGGCCGGCGCCGAAACGCTGCTCGATCTTCTCGAGCAGGACGCGCTTTTGCCGTTCGTTGGCCGATTCGACGGCGCGCAGCACCTGCAGGTCGACCCCGGATTCCGCGCCCGTGCGCACCAGCGCCTTGACATCCTTGGGAAAGCACGAGCCGCCGTAGCCGGCACCCGAATAGAGAAACTGGTAGCCGATGCGCGAGTCGCTGCCAATGCCGCAGCGCACCCGTTCGATATCGACGCCGAGACGTTCGGCCAGTATCGCCAGTTCGTTCATGAAGCTGATGCGCGTTGCCAGCATGGCGTTGGCCGCGTATTTCGTGAACTCCGCACTGCGCACGTCCATGAACATCAGGCGGTCGTGAACGCGCGTGAACGGCGCATACAGGGCACGCATCAGCAGTTCGGCACACTCGTCTTCGGTCCCGACGACGATGCGATCCGGGCGCATGAAGTCGGCGATGGCGGCCCCTTCCTTCAGAAACTCCGGATTCGACACCACTGCAAATTCGGGCGCGACCCCGCGGGCCGCAAGCTGCGCCTGGATCGTCTCGCGCACGACATCGCCGGTTCCCACCGGCACGGTGCTCTTGTTGACGACGACCTTGTAGTCGGTCATGCACTCGCCGATGCTGCGCGCGGCAGCCAGCACGTACCGAAGGTCGATGGCTCCGTCCTCGCCGGGCGGGGTTCCGACCGCGATCATCAGGATCGTGCCGTGCGCGATCGCCTTGTCGAAGTCGGACGTGAACCCGAGGCGCCCGCCGCCGACGTTGCCGCGCACCAGTTCGGCAAGGCCGGGCTCATGGATGGGGATGCCGCCGCCGTTGAGTACGCCGATCTTGGCTTCATCGATATCGACGCAGATGACATGATTGCCCATGTCGGCCAGGCAGGCGCCGGTGACGAGTCCGACATATCCGACACCGATCACTGTAACGTTCACTGTTGATTCCCTCTCGCGGCACGCAGACCCGCGGGTTGTGAGTTGTCGAGCGCGCGCCCGCACGACGCCATGTCGGCCAGGCCCGCGCGCCCGTTGGAGTCCGGCGCTACGGCCCCTCGCGCCGGCGGCGACCGCATGGCCCGGACCCGGCACAGGCGTGTGCGCGCCTTGCTTGCAGTCTAAGCGGGCGCCGCCTGCCTACCGGCCGAGCCAGGCGCCGGCTTGGCAGCGTCCCGGGCAATTCGTCACGTCGCGCGATCGATGGGCGTTCGCCGAGGGCTGCGCGCCGGAGCGATCGACTTCAGCGGCCGGGTCCGCGTTCAATGCTCGTTCATCACCACGCCCGCCACCTTGACGGCGCTCTTGCCGAGGCTCTTGAGCAGCTTGTCCATCGGCGCCATGCGGCTCTTGTCCTTGCGGCCCATG
>JACSRM010000517.1 GCA_014879745.1 Burkholderiaceae bacterium
TGGTGCGTCGGGCCGTCCTCGCCGAGGCCGATCGAGTCGTGCGTGAAGACGTAGACGACGCGCTGCTTCATCAGCGCCGCCATGCGCAGCGCGTTGCGGCAGTAGTCGGAAAACGTCAGGAAGGTGCCGCCGTAGGGGATGTGGCCGCCGTGCAGCGCGATGCCGCTCATCACCGCCATCATGCCGAACTCGCGCACGCCGTAGTTGATGTGGCGCCCGCCGTTGGGCGTGCCGGCGTCGTCGAAGCGCAGCGCCGGCGTGTGGCTGGTGTTCGTCAGGTTCGATCCGGTCAGGTCGGCGCTGCCGCCGAGCAGTTCGGGCAGCGCCAGCGTGAACGATTCGAGCGCGAGCTGGCTCGCCTTGCGGCTGGCGACCGTCTCGGCCTTGGCGTGGGCGGCGATCGCGGCATCGACCGCCGCCTGCGTCCAGCTTGCCGGCAGCGCGCCGCTCGTGCGGCGCGCGAACTCGGCGGCGAGTTGCGGGTAGGCCGTGCGGTAGGCGTCGAAGGCGTCGTTCCACGCCGTCTGCGCCGCGGCACCGGCGGCGCGCGCGTCCCATGCTTCGTAGACGTCCTGCGGGATCACGAACGGCTCGTAGGGCCAGCCGATCGCCTCGCGGGTGAGCTTGACTTCCTCGGCACCGAGCGCCTCGCCGTGCGCCTTCGCGGTGCCGGCGCGATGCGGCGAGCCCTTGCCGATCGTCGTCGTGCAGAGAATCAGCGTCGGCCGGTCGGTGACGGCGTGCGCCTGCGTGATCGCGGCGTCGACCGCATCGGCGTCCTGGCCATCGACGTCGGCGATCACGTGCCAGCCATGCGCCTCGAAGCGGCGCGCCGTGTCGTCGATGAACCAGGGTTTGACGGCGCCGTCGATCGAGATGCCGTTGTGATCGTAGAGCGCCGTCAGCTTGCCGAGCTTCCAGGCGCCGGCGAGGCCGCAGGCCTCGTGGCTGATGCCTTCCATCATGCAGCCGTCGCCCATGAAGACGTAGGTGCGGTGGTCGACGATCTTGTGGCCGTCGCGGTTGAATTCGTGCGCCAGCAGCTTCTCGGCGAGCGCCATGCCGACGGCGTTGGCGAAGCCCTGGCCGAGCGGGCCGGTCGTCGTCTCGACGCCGGGCGTCAGGCCATGCTCGGGGTGGCCTGGCGTCTTGCTGTGGAGCTGGCGGAAGTTGCGCAGCTCGGCCATCGGCAGCGCGTAGCCCGTCAGGTGCAGCACGGCGTAGAGCATCATCGACGCATGGCCATTCGACAGCACGAAGCGGTCGCGATTGGCCCAGTGCGGGTCGGCCGGGTTGTGGCGCAGGTGGCGCGACCAGAGCGCGACGGCCATCTCGGCCATGCCCATCGGCGCGCCGGGGTGGCCGGAGTTGGCCTGCTGCACGGCGTCCATCGCCAGCGCGCGGATCGCGTTGGCCATCAGGGTGGTTTGGGTCGTGGCCATGCGGCTTCGAAGCGTTGGGGGCGAAGCTCGCATTTTACGAGGCGGGCATCGCGCTTCCGGACGCGCGGCCTTTGCGGCAGGCCGCGCCCCGAGACGTCAATCCGCCGTATGGCGGCTTGCCGCTCGACCTCGACGGGTCCGCGCTGCCGCCTCGGCCAGCGCGCAGCACAGCAGCCCCGCCGCGACGCCGGTCAGATGGGCGAGCGGCGCGAGCGCGATGTCCCAACCCGCCTCGTGCCGCAGCGGCGCACCGAACGGCGCTTCGGTCGCGAGCTTGACGAGGAGCATCACGAGCACCGTGCCGCCGATCCATCGATGGCCGACGAGGATCACATACAGCGTGACGATCGCGACGCCGGCATGGACGACGCCCGAGAGGCCGCCGTAGTGCACGAGCGCCGGCTGCGCGAGCAGCCCGAGCTGCGTCAGCGGCCAGGCGACAAGCCAGGCGAGCGCGAGCCGCGGCGGCACGCGAGCGGCCAACCCATAGGCGGCGGTCAGCGCAAGCCCGGCGGCGTTGCCGAGCAGGTGCAGATCGCTGTAGTGGACGAAGGCGGCGCTGTACGCGCGCCAGGGTTCGGCGAACGCGAGGCCGGGCTGCCAATCGATGGCCTCGAGCAGCGCCTGCGGCCGGCCGTGCGCAAGCGCGCTGCCCAGCGCGAGCAGCAGCGCGACCGCGAGCCAGGCGCGGCCGCTGCGGCGCCACCAGACGATCTGCGCACCGGCGCCGCGTGGGCCTTCGTTCACGCCGCGGCGCAGCGCTTCACGCCTGCGCGCCGAAGACGCTGCGCCACAGCGCGAGCACGGCATCACGCGGTGCGCTCATCGAGCCGGGCTCGACCTGGGTCGGCCGCTCGTCTAGCCGCGCCTGGTGCTGCGCGCGGCGCAGTTCGCGGTAGGCGTCGGCTGCCGCGACGCCGACCCCCGCCGGCAGCAGGCCGCACGCTTCGGCGCGCTGCAGCAGCGCGATATTGCCGACGTTGTCGAGCAGTTCGGCGTGCGCCGCGCCGTGCAGCAGGACGAGATACTGGACGGCGAACTCGGCATCCAGCATGCCGCCCGGGCTGTGCTTGACGTCGAAGAGCCCCGTCTTCACCGGCCGCGCGGCGCGCAGCTTGTCGCGCATCGATTGCACCTCGGCGCCGAGCGCGGCGGCGTCGCGCGGCGCGGCGAGCACGCTGCGCCGCGCCGCCTCGAAGCGCGGGCCGAGCGCCGGCCAGCCGGCGCAGTAGCGCGCCCGGGTCAGCGCCTGGTGCTCCCAGGTCCAGGCGGTATTGCTGCCGCGCCCTTCCTGGTAGCGCTCGAAGGTGCTCATCGAGGTCACGAGCAGGCCCGAGTTGCCGTTCGGCCGCAGCGCGGTATCGATGTCGAACAGCTCGCCCGCCGCGGTGCGCAGCGTGAGCCAGCCGATCAGCTTGCGCACGAAGGCGGCGTAGACCTCGGCCAGGCGGTCCGCATCGGCGCGGTCGTCGTTCTCGTCGTAGACGAAGACGACGTCGAGGTCGCTGCCGTAGCCGAGCTCCTTGCCGCCGAGCTTGCCGTAGGCGATGACGCCGAACTGCGGCGTCGCCCGATGCGCCTGCCTGAAATGCTTCCAGGCCCAGCGAATCGTGCATTGCAGCGTCGCGTCGGCGAGCGCCGAGAGGTCGTCGGCGACCTGCTCGACCGTGATGTGGCCCTCGACGTCGCGCACCAGGGTGCGAAAGACCTCGGCGTGGTG
>JACSRM010000521.1 GCA_014879745.1 Burkholderiaceae bacterium
CGGGCCTTGCCCGTCCCGGCCCCCCGCGGGGGCGCAAGAAAACTTGGGGCGGCCCGGCGTTTTCTTGAGCGATGATGCGCGGATGGATGAGATCGTCCGTGCCGCGCTGAAGAAGTGGCCCAACGTTCCGGCCTGCTACGGCTGGCTGGCGCTCGACGCGCGCGGCGACTGGTATATGCGCGACGACCGCATCCAGGCCGCCGGGCCGTTTCCGGCCGTCAAGGGCAGCCGCATCGAGCATGCGAAGCTGCGCGCCTTCATCGAGCGCAACTATGCGGCCGACGACACCGGCTGCTGGTTCTTCCAGAACGGGCCGCAGCGCGTGTATGTCGAACTCGAGGCCGCGCCGTGGGTCTGGCGCGTTCGCGCCTGCGGCAACACGGTGCAGGTGCATGACCATTGCGGCGCGGCGGCAACGCCGGGCGAGAGCTGGCTCGACGAGCAGGGGCGGCTTTTTCTCGCCACCGATCGGGGCCTGGGCATCGTCCACACCCAGGACATGCTCGACGCCGCGAATGCGATCGAGGCTGGCAGGTGGGCGCCGCGGCAGGCAGACTTTGCCGAGTTGCCCCAGCGCTTCGGTTTCAGGCTCAGCCCGCGGATGGATCGCATGCGGACATGACAAAGGGGAGCCGAAGCTCCCCTTGCTCGATCGCGGCCGGCTGTGGCGTCGATCAATCTTGGCGGCGGCGGCGCGCGACGACTCCCAGCGCGGCCAGGCCGAGAGCCATCAGTGCGTAGCTTTCGGGCTCGGGGACGCCGGACACCGTGTTGGTGAACGAGAAGCTCAGGTCGTTGAAATCGAACGGCCCGTTGTACAGGTCTTCGAAGCTGACGAGCGTCGTTCCGGGCATCCACTCGGTCTGCACGCGGGCGTGGGCATGTCCATCCGGATTGCGCGAGCCCGGGCCGGTGAAGAAGTCGTTGCCGGTATTGTTGACGTGGAGCCTGAAGAGCAGTTCGGTTCCCGCGGCAAACGTACCGAGCGACTTGGTGTCCCCCGGGTTGTTGGCGTGGTTGTTGAACACGAACTCGCCGGTGTTCTCGAGGTACAGATCGTTGCTGTAGGACGCGGAATTGCCTTCGTAGGTGGCCGTCACCTCGCCGCCCGACGCGATGACGAGAAGGCCTTCGGTGCCCGGGGTGGCGATCGGGAAGGCTTGGGCCGACAGGTTGACCGCCAGCGCGGCGAGCGCGACGACTTTGGCGATGAGTTTCATGCGTTCTCCTTGATGCACGCGAGCCGCCGGAAACTCCAGCGGTTGCGCGATGATGCGCGCGGCGCGGCGCCCGTGCAATCCCGCGAATCGGGGGCGGTGCTTCGGATCGATCCCGGCAGCGGCAGGATTGCGCACCGCGCCGATGGCGCAGCCGCGGCCGGCGCGTGCACGAGCCCCAGGCTCGCGCCGCGGCTACTTCGCGGGCTCGGATGCCGCGTCCGACGCCGCCGCAGGCGCCGCCGGCTCTTCGAACTTGGCGCCCGCGTCGTTGGCCATATAGACGACGGCGCGGCCGATCTCGAAGTCGGCGAAGCTGCCGCCGCCCTGCGGCGGCATCGCATTCTTGCCCGCGAGCGCCGAATGCAGCAGGGCGTCGTAGCCGGTCTTGATGCGCGGGGCCCAGGCCGCGGTGTCGCCGAACTTGGGCGCGCCGGCGGTGCCCGTCGCGTGGCAGGCGCTGCATTGCGCGGTGTAGACCTGCTCGCCGGTGTGCACGACGGCCGCGCCGCCGCCTTCGGCGATCTCGATCGTGCCGACCGACTGCAGGCGCCGCGCGATCGCCTCGCGATCGAGCGCGTCGCTGCCGGCCGCTGGACGGGTCTCGTTGCCCACATGGATGGCGAGCATCGACAGCACGGTGATGGGGATGGCGAACGCGAAGAAGACGGTCGCGACGAGCTGCTTCGGGGTCTTGATCGGGCCTTCGTGGGCTTCGTCGTGATCGTTGGGGGCGTCGCTCATGGAGTCCTCGAATCTGGCTGCGTTCGGCCTTCGCGCCGCGACACGAAGGCGGGCGCGGCGTGCAAAAAAACGTGCGGATTATAGGGCTCGGGCCCGCGCGCCAGCGCTGCCACGCCGGGCGTAGGGCCGTGCGTTACGCGCTATCGTCGCGGCCTTCTTCCACTCTCGGCCTGTTTCGATGAAGCTCTACTACAGCCCCGGCGCCTGCTCGCTGTCGCCCCATATCGTGCTGCTCGAGGCGGGACTCGATTGCGAACTCGTCCTTGCCAGCACCAAGACCCACAAGCTCGCCGACGGCACCGACTACTACACGATCAACAGCAAGGGCTCGGTGCCGCTGCTCGAACTCGACAACGGCGAGCGCCTCACCGAGGGCCCGGTGATCGTGCAATACCTTGCCGATCTGGCGCCGGCGGCCAAGCTTGCGCCAGCCAACGGCACGATGGCGCGATACCGGCTGCAGGAGTGGCTGAATTTCCTGACGAGCGAGGTGCACAAGGGTTTCTCGCCGCTCTTCAACCCCGCTACGCCGGAGGACTACAAGCCGGTCGCGAAGGCGCGCCTGGCCGACCGCCTCGCGTGGGTCGACGCCCAGCTCGAAGGCAAGGCGTATCTGATGGGCGAGCCCTTCACGGTCGCCGACCCCTATCTGTTCACGCTGACGAACTGGGCCAGGCCGGTCGGCCTGGACATCTCGCATCTCGCAAATCTCGGCGCCTACATGGCGCGCGTCGCGTCCCGGCCCGCGGTGCAGCAGGCAATGAAGGCCGAGGGTCTGCTGAAGTAGCACCCTGTGCGCCGCCGGCGCGCGCCGCGCGGCGGGCGCGATCAGCCGGCGGCCGGCTTGGCGTGCAGCAGCGCGTCGCAGGTATTGCGCTGCGCATCCTGCGCGGGCAGCGCGGCGCAGACCGCCGCGAGTTGCGTCTGCAGCCGCTTGATCGAATCGGCGTGCGCGCCGTTCGCATTCCACGTCTGCAACTTGCGGCCGGCGCTTTGCAGCGATCGCGCGCTGCGCTCGTAGAACGCGTTCGGCTGTTTCGCCGCATCGGCGATCAGGTCGCTCGCCGCGCGCTCGATGCGCGCCGTATCCTGCGGCGACAGTTCGACCAGCGCATTCACGTAGCTCGCGCCCCACTGCAGCCTTGTTGCCGGGCCCTGGCTGGTGCGATAGGCCTCCTCGTACCAGCGCAGCGCCTC
>JACSRM010000240.1 GCA_014879745.1 Burkholderiaceae bacterium
GCGTCCGTCTCAAACAATCTGCGCCGGAAAGGATCCTGAATCTCGCGTCCGCCACATTTCGTTTGCGCGTCACTACAGGTAGGTGTAGCGACCTGCAATCATCCGTGGCCGTGCTCGCAAACAGGGCTGATTTCTGCTCACGCTCGCTGCCCATGACCGATTGGAAGACCTTGGCGCGGCTGACCGGGCCGTTGTCCATGTAGAGTGTCGTCGGGATGCCCTGGAACGGTAGCTCGGGCTCTGGCTTTGGCGCCATGGCGTTGAAGAGGAAACGCAAGGCCGCTTCGGCGTTCTCGCCGTAGACGCAACGGTACTCCTGGTAGGTGACGCCGGAGCGGTCGTCGACGACGGAGAACAGCATGAGCGTCGGCTTGCCGCGGCCCTCCTCGATCCAGAGCGGTGCCTCGACCTGCTTCAGGTCCGACGGGCTCATGTCAAAGTGCCAGAGCTGGTTGGCGTGCCGCGCCTGAAAGCGGACGGCCGCGGTCGGTCGGATGACGCGCGCGTAGTCGAGACCGCTGGTGCGCAGCAGGCGATCGATCGTCGGCCGCTTGAGCAAGCCCACGGGCGCTCGCACCAGCCCTTCGGGCGTGTCGACCCCCGGTCGTCTCCAGCAGCTCAATCGCACGCTGGGTCGAGAGGTGGCGACCCTTCTTGTTCGAGGTCCGGAGCTTCAGGGCGGCGACGATTTCTGCGAAGCGCTCCATATCGGACCTGGGTGCGACCCGTGTGCTGCCGTGGTCTGTATCCGTTTAGATCAAATCTGACAGGTTGCGATGGTGGGGGTGTCGTCTCCGAGCGTAGACGTTGGAGTATCGGAGCGAGGAGACGACACGATGACGAGGGACGAGAAGATCATCCGCAACAAGGTCGGCGTGCTGGAGCTGGCGAAGCAGCGACAGCCGGCGTCGCAGATCAACGAGCGCTTCGCCGGGTGGCCGCTTCTCGCGGTCAGGCATGCAGGCGCTCGGGCCCGGTACCTTCGTCGGCAGGACCGCGCTTGCCGACATGCCGGTAGAGCGTGGCGACCGACACGCCCAGGCGCTTAGCGACGGCGCGGACCGGCAGCGTCGCGATGACATCCGCTTCCTTGAGCGCCGATGGCCGTCCGCCCTTGCGCCCGCGCCGGCGCGCCTCGGCCAGGCCGGCGGCGGTGCGCTCGCAGATCAGTGCGCGCTCGAACTGGGCGATGGCGCCGAAAACGTGGAAAACGAGCACCCCGCCGGGCGTCGTGGTGTCGATGCTCTCGGTCAGCGACACCAGGCCGACGCCCCGCTGCGCCAGATCCTCGGCCGTCGCAATCAGCGTCTTCAGCGAGCGCGCGAGACGATCGAGTTTCCACACGACGAGCGTATCGCCGGCGCGCAGCACGTCAGCCAGCACGCGGGCGAACTCCGGCCGATCCTCGCGCGCGCCCGATGCCCGCTCGGTGTAGATCTTCTCGCAGCCGGCCCGGCGCAGCGCATCCAGCTGCAACTCGGGGTTCTGATCGACGGTGCTCACCCTGGCGTAACCGACTCGCATGCGACGCTACCTTCTCAGAAGCCGTCGATCGCTTAGCGTTTCGGAACGCAGCAATCAAGAACGGTTTTGAGAACGCTTTGGCACGTCTGGGCAGCGCATCCGAGGTCAGGGCAGAGCGTTCTCAGATACCCCGGTTTGCGAGAACAGCCGGCGGCCATCAGCTCGGCGCCGTCGCTGTCCGCAGCACTTCTCATTGTCAGAGAGTGTGAGCAGAACCCGTCGATGGCGAGCACACCCCCTTCATGGCAAGCAGGTTGGCAGATAATGTGAGCATCAGCACGCTGCTATTGGCAACGAGCGTGAGCAAAAATCGGCGCTGTTTGCGAGCACGACCGGCGATGATTGCGAGCGGCTACACCTACTCGGGGGTCGGTCGCTCTTCGCCAGGAACGTCGTTTCAGGGCCGTCGAAAGCGGACGCGTGCAGGTTCCGCTTTGCGCGCTGGGCGCGCCTCCGCAAGCGCTCAGGCAGGTTTCGTGGCGCGCACGGTGATGCTCTGCAGGGCGGTTCCGGAGCTGCGGAAGGCGGCGAGACCAGCATTGTCCAGGTGCGAAGCAAGCACCTCGTCAGGCAAGTCGATCGACTTGGTTTCCGCGACGTTGATTGCCGCGAACCCCGCTTCGTCGATAAGCCGCAAATAGTCGTCGCGAGGCAATGCACCTGCCACGCAGCCGACGTAGAGCGCGGCGGCCTTGCGGAGCGGCTCCGGAAGAGGGCCGGTCGCGACGATGTCCGACACACAGAAATGCGCGCCGCGTCGCAGCACCCGATAGATCTCGGCAAAGGCGCCGGCTTTGTCCGGAACCAGGTTGAGGACGCAGTTGCTGACGACGACGTCAATCGATGCGTCGTCGACCGGCAGCGCCTCGATTTCACCCGCACGAAACTCGACGTTCTCGTAGCCGAGCTTCGCCGCGTTTTCTCGAGCCCGCGTCAGCATCTCGGGCGTCATGTCGACGCCGACGACACGCCCTTGCGCGCCAACGATGCGCCGTGCCACGAAGGCGTCGATGCCGGCTCCGGAGCCGAGGTCAAGGACGACATCACCCGCCTTGATTCCCGCGTGCTGTGTCGGCAGCCCGCAGCCGAGGCCGAGATCGGCGTCCGCAACGTAACCATCGACTGCCTTGTAGACATCGCCGATCATGTCGAGGCCGAGGTCGGGTTGCGCTAGGCCCTTGCCCGCCGTCGCGCCGCAACAGCGCTTGGACGTCGCGGCTGCCGATGCGTAGCGTTCGCGCACGACCCGCTTGATGTCGGCTTCGGTGTCCATGGTTTCACTCCTTTGTCGATGAGCGGTTCCGTCAGGCGGCGCGCTCGTACCAGTTCCGGGTGGAGTTGGTGATCCGCACCACGGAGAGCATGACAGGCACCTCGACCAGCACGCCGACCACGGTCGCCAGAGCAGCACCGGAGTTGAAACCGAACAACACGATCGCCGTGGCGACCGCGAGCTCGAAGAAGTTGCTGGCGCCGATCAGCGCCGAGGGAGCGGCCACGCAATGGGCGACGCCCAGCTGACGATTGAGCAGGTAGGCGAAACCCGAGTTGAAATAGACCTGGATGAGGATCGGCACCGCCAGCATCAGGATGATCAGCGGCTGCGCCAGGATTTGCTCGCCC
>JACSRM010000525.1 GCA_014879745.1 Burkholderiaceae bacterium
TTGGCCGGCGTCTCGATATAGACGAGCGCCACCTTGCCGCGCGCCGCCGCCGCCTCGAGCGCGGCCTCGATCTGCGCCGGCGCCAGGCCGTCGGCGAACGGCTCGCCGGCTATCCCCCATTCGGGCAGGATCTTGCGGATCAGCGTTTCGGTGCCGCCGTACAGCGGCGTCGAATGGACGATCTGGTCGCCCGGGCGCAGCAGCGTCAGGAACAGCATCGCGATCGCCGACATGCCGCTCGACGTGACGGCGGCGGCCTCGGCGCCGTCGAGCAGCGCCAGGCGATCCTCGACGATCTCGAGGTTCGGATGGTTGAAGCGGCTGTAGACCAGCCCGGCGCCGGCGTCGCGCGGCTGCGGCTTGCGTCCGGCGACGACGTCGAAGAACTCGGCGCCGTCCTCGGCGCTGCGAAACGCGAAGGTCGAGGTCAGGAAGACCGGCGGCTTGACCGCGCCCTCGGAGAGGAAGGGGTCGTAGCCGTACGACATCATCTGCGTTTCGGGGTGCAGCTCGCGATCGAGGATCGCCTTCTTGTGATAGGCCGAGTACGACATGCTTGGCTCCGGGTTGGCGGTTCACGGCCGCACAGCCGCGACCGGTGGCGCAATGATGCGCCGATTCACGCCGGCGTCAGAAGCTGAACGAACCGCTGATGGCCAGCAGCGGCGCGGTGCCGTAGTCGGCCGAGCGCAAGGTCTCGCCGTTCGCATCGAGCAGGCGCAGCCTGCCGTCGGCGACGAGGCCGGCGTAGAGGTCGATGCGCGCCGCGTCGCCGAACCTGCGCGTCAGGCGCGCGAAGATCGGGATGCCGGTATTGCGGCCCAGGCCGCCCGGCGCGGCGGCGTCGTCGTTCAGGCGGAAGCGGTAGTCGCGATAGGTGCCGCCGGCGCCAAGCTCCCATCCCGCTTCGAATGCATAGACAAGCTCGAGCCCGGCACCGCCCGCCGGCCCGGCCGGCAAGGGGTTGGCCAGCCGCAGCTTGTCGTCGATCTGCCAGTTGACGACCAGGAACGGAAAATATTTCGTCTCGTCGATCTGCCGGAAGACCCCCAGGCCGAAGCCCAGCACGAGCGTCGGCGAAAAAATCTTCGTCACGCCGAATACGGCGCCATAGTTCAGACCGTCGGACGCGCTCGCGCCCGATTCGTAGGCCCATTCGAACTGCGGCGCGACGAACCAGGCGGTGTCCGCGGATGTCGCATAGCTGATATCGAAGCCGACGCCCGGCCGGTCGATGCGGCCCCACGGCGCGGCCGGGCCGAAGGCCGTGGGCGTATCGAAACGCCAGTCTTCGGCCACATACGCGGCGCGCACGCTCATCGACAGTGCCGTGCTGAACTGGTGCGCGACGTTCAGGTTCGCCCCGAAGCTGTTCCAGCCCGCCTTGCCGCCGCCATCGAGATTGGCATCGAGCTGGGTCACGGCAACGGCGCCGAGCGTGGTCGTCGTGCTGCCCGGCGGCTGCGACTGCGCGCCGGCCAGGGCCGTGGCGCCCGCGCAGGCGATGGCGAGAATGCGCGGCAGGCTTTTGCGCGCGGCGTCGGCAACGAGTCTGGTGTCGATCATCGGTCGTCCCTGCAGGCAACGCCGGATTGTGGCCCCGGCCGGCGCACCGATGCGCCGCGGTGCGGGCGGCGAGCCGGCATTTACCACGGCAGCAGCAGCACGCCGAGGCCGATCGTATTCTGGCGGTGGTTGTAGTCGATCAGGCTTTCGCCGTAGCCGCTCGTGACCTGCACGTAGCCCTTCAACTGGTCGACGAGCGGGAAGGCCCACTCGAGCTTGAGTCCGCCCGCGTGGCCCGAGAAGCTGTAGCGCGCCTGCGCCGACAGCGCGTGGCCGGCATTCGCATAGAGCAGCCGCAGCTCGCCCGAGCCCATGTAGTCGCGGATATCGGGGTTGTCGTCGTTGCTCGCGCTTTCGGGCAGGCGGTACCACGGCTGAACGAACAGCGTGAAGTTGCCGCGCTCGAGCCCGAACTGCGCATAGATGCGGTTCCAGCTGCGCGACAGCGGGTCCGAGCGTCCGTTGGACTGGTGCACGAAACCGAAATTGAGCAGCCGCCAGCGCCAGCCGAGGATGTCCGCATCGGTGCGAAACGACAGGATCGCCTCGGGCTCGTAGTTGGTCTCGCGAAACGGTCGCGACTGCGCCGCGTTGTAGACCTGCCAGTTCGACTGCTGCGTATAGCCGAACCAGACCGCGCCGTTATCGCCGAACAGATAGTCGGCCACCTTGAGCCGCACGCTCAACTGGAACTTGGCCTCGGCCGCATCCCAGTCGAGCGGCGTCGTCACGGTATTGTTCGGGTTCGGGCTGTGCGGCAGGTTGTTGACGCTCGTCGAATAGCGCACCGGCAGCAGGTAGTTCGCCTTGTACGGCAGGAGCACGAACGGCCGCTGCTTGTCGGCGACATCGAGTTCCCACAGCTTGGACAGCGGCGAGTCGCCGCCCGTCGTCGCCGATGCCGTCGCCTGCCGCGCGCTCGTCGCAGCCTCGGCGCCGGACCCCGCGGGCGTGGGCGAGGGATCCGGCTGCGATGCGGCGGCAGCCGGCGCAGCGCGCCCGGCGGCGCGGTCGTAGCACGCGAGGCGGCGGACGTCGTCGTCGATGCGGACGCAGTCGGTATCCGCTGCGCCGGCGGCGAGCGGCGCGCCCGCCGTTCCGAAGGCGGCGAGCGCCAGCCAGGCGCGGTGCCGGAGGCCTGCGCGGCCAGGGCGGCGACGGCGCATAGGGAGGGCTGCGGGGTTCATCGGTTCGGAATCCGAAAAGTTGGGGAGCGCCAAAACTATAGGGTCGGCGAACGCGCTGCTCGCGACGCGCCAGAGCAGCAAGCGCAGAATCGGCTACGCTAGCGTTCTCGGAGGTTTCAGCGTGGAAGTGCTGCAGCTCGATGTCGGTGGCCGGCCGCAGT
Source organism: Burkholderiaceae bacterium (assembly GCA_014879745.1). Lineage (GTDB taxonomy): Bacteria > Pseudomonadota > Gammaproteobacteria > Burkholderiales > Burkholderiaceae_C > CAIKUF01. The sequence goes on from JACSRM010000525.1 coordinate 2,915, forward strand.
CGTGGATCTCGGCGAAGGAAGCGGCGGTGATCTACGCCACCGACGGCATCGCCTGGACGCTCGGCAACCCGTTCGTCGTGCTGCGCGGCGGCATGCAGCGGCGCACCGGGCTGCAGTCGCGCATCGAGGTGCATCCTATCGTCGCCGTGCGCGGCCACGTGCCGAGCCGCGCCTGGCGCCAGACGCCGGCGCTGTCCAACCCCAAG
>JACSRM010000166.1 GCA_014879745.1 Burkholderiaceae bacterium
CCCCTAGAGTAGCTGACATGACTCACTTCCGGGGGCGGTCCGTGCAGCGTACTCCACCTACCTCGTCGTCAGCCCGTGTTGTCGCCTTGGCGCCCGTCTTCCTGCGTATGCCCACGGTCATGCGGATGACCGGTCTCGGACGATCGACGATCTATCGGCTGATCGCCGAGCGGAAGTTTCCGAGTCCGGTCCGGCTGGGTCCGCGCGCTGTCGCTTGGCGGCGGGCAGACCTCGACCGGTGGAGCGAGACGTTGCCGGCCGCGACGCATTGATCGCGCTCATCGCGGCGGTCAAGGGCTGCGCGATGGCGTGTCGCAGCGTTCATATCATTCACGCCGGCAACGTCAACTTCAACACCGCACCTGCCACAAACATTGCAACAACGACCCGAACCCAGCGCCACGTCGTGAACCAATAGCGATGGTTGAGCCACAGGGCGCGGCGCAGGCGGCCCAGCCCGCTCAGGAAGGCTACGGCGGCAACTAACGGACCGACGATTCCGACAGGTTCAGGGGCGTGCGCAAAGACCATGGCCCACAGAAATGGCCAAGTCACTGCATCGATCGCCGAGAGCAAGCGCCGGCCGGGCCAATACGGCGCGTCCGGCCTCGGTTCTCGTGATACCAGCAGCCACATGATTCGCTCCGACAGGGGCCGCGCGGTCGGGTTCTATCCCCCCCACGCAGCCCCACTGCCTTGCCGTCAACTCGGCGGGCGCCGTAGCGGCGCCGGCAGCCAGCGTTTGCCGGCCAGCCGCGTCTGTGCCTTGGCGACCAGCGCGTCCTTCTTCAGCGCCGCGACACCATCGTCGGCGAGATCCGGACCGACCTCCTTTAGCGCTTGAACGATCTGCGCCTTTGGCACGTGATTCAAGTAGCCCTGCGGCGTCGCCTCCCACCAGTCGGCCATGTCCAGATTCACGGCCTCCGCGATCGCGTTCGCGTCCAGCGTCGCGCCGGCACTCGGCAGTGCGCTCAGCGTCAAGGCTCCGCACAGTGCCAACAGGTCGAGCAGTTCGGCCTGCGGCAAGGCGATCAACCAGGTCAGCCAGCTGCTCGTCTGCTCGGGCAGCCGCTCTCTCCACGCGAGCCGCGCCGCCTCAAGCGCCTGCCATGCCGCGCTTTGCTTCAGATCGTCTGCCGCCGAGAGCAGCGCGAACTCGGGCGCTTGGGTCGTGATCTGCAAGGCTGACCCCGAGCGTCGGTAGTCGGCTGCGAAGACTCGCTGCACGAGAACATGCGCCAGCGACGCCAGCGCCACGGGTGTGTTCCGCGACAGCGCCAACTGCAACGCCACCGTGCGGTGCGCGGCAAGCCGTTTGGCCAGGCTCTCGCTGCAGCCTGCCGCAGACGGTTCACCGACAGCCGGAATCGACGCCGAAGTGTCAGGCGAAGTACCGCGCATGGCGTCAGGTGAACGACCCGTGCTCTTTTGTGCCGAATTCAGTGCCTTTCGCTCCGTGTCTCGAAGGAGCCCACGGATCACCTCCGCGTCGCCCTCGCGGCTGACCGTGAGGATCGCGCCCGCGTGGGCTTTGACGTCGGCGGACCAGGTCTTCAGACTCTCGTGGATCGCCTTGCGCCTTGCGGCAATGTCCTGCTCCTCAAGGTCGATGCACTCGGCCTCGTCGGCCGACCACTCGGGTGCATCGTCGAGCGCCTGCGCTTGCCGCTCAAGCTCGACACTTCGGCGGTCGAGTGCAGCCAGCTCGTCGCGCTCCTGCGGCGTCGGCTTGCGCTGCATGTGATCGCACGGCGAGAACTGCCGCAACGCCTGCGAATCGAGCTCGACGCGCGGCTCGACCCAGGCCCACCCTTCATGACGCACCGGCTCTGCCAGCGCCTCCAGCTTCTCGGTTGCGAGTCGCTGCAGCAAAGGCGGATCCGACAAGTACCGGCTCTGTTCGTCGTCGAACAGGTCGCGCCGAACGACGCCGCCGGCTGCCTCATAGGTGTCGATGCCGACGAAGCGCACGAGCGCGTGTCCTGCGGCTTCGATTTCCCCGGCAGTGATCTTGCGGCGTAGTGCGGCCGGTGTCCGCTCCCAGGGCTGCGCGTCGAACCAGGTACGCTCTTGCACCGCATGGTCATCGCTGATCGCCAACGCCATCAACTGGTCGAGGTTGATGCCGTCCTGCCGATACAGCGCCAACAGCTTCGGCGACAGCACCGAAAGCTTCAGCCTGCGCTGCACGGTCAGCACGGACACACCGAAGCGCGCCGCCGCGTCCTCGATGCCCTTTCCGGCGTCGATCATGGCCTTGAAAGCCTCGAACTCGTCGGCGGGGTGCAGTGCCTCCCGGCCACTGTTCTCGGCAACGCTGACTTCCAGCGCGCGTTCGGGTGGCACCAGCTCGCACAACACCTCGTGCGTCTTCGGCAGCCGGCCGCGCTGCTGCAACAGCAGCAAGGCCCTGCGCCTGCGCTCGCCAGCCGCGACCGCGAACTTCAACTTGCGGTCGCGACTGCGGCCGGCCATCTGCTCCGTCACGATCAGCGGATGCAGCAAACCCTGCGACGCAATCAGCGCAGCCAATTCCTCAACGCTGCTTGCGGGGTGACGGCGCACGTTCAACGGCGACGCGACGAGGTTCGACAGGCTGATCGACAGCAATTCCTTGGCATGTTCCATGTTCATCTCCAACAGTTGACAAGACGATGTGACGCGGTCCGGTCAGCCCTCAAGGTGGCACGCCGGGCAGCGGAACGAAGCCGTTGGCCGTTCGCGTCGCGGCCTCCAGCTGTCCGCGACTCGGAGCGCTGCTGCCCTGCTCTACTCCATGACATCGCACAACCATGTCTTTGCCTTCCTGGCTCAAGGCACCTGCCCTAATTTCCGAGGGAGCCGGATTGGGCTGTTGATCCCTCGGCGTTGGGTGTGCTGTCGAGCTGTGCTGCCCCGCATTCGTCGGTCGCCGTGCGAAACCGACAGCGCAGCGATGCAGCGCGGGAGCAAGGGCACCGTGGAATAAATGGAAGGGGCCTGCCGGCGCCTGAGCGGCAGCGACGGCGGCGGCGGGAAGGCAGCCGTTTATGCCGCGAAAGGCCCTTGTGCCCGGGCGCGCGGCGCTACGGTTCGCCCTTCAGGCGGCCGACGAAGGCGGGGACGCTTGGC
>JACSRM010000104.1 GCA_014879745.1 Burkholderiaceae bacterium
TTTGCAACGCCGAGCGGGCGCGTTCTGGCGTGTCGAGCGGGCATGACCGAAAGACTCTCAGCCTCTCAGCCGAACGCGGCCTGCGCACGCGCCAGCCGGGGGCCGTCGGCCGCCGCACCGCAGCGCGGATGGACGAGGCCGCGCGTATTGCTGGCGCAGGCCAGCAGCCGCTCGCGGTCGAGGATCTCGACCTCCCGGTTGTTGACCGCGACGCAGCCCCAGCTGGCGAGCGCGCCGAACGAACGGCTCACCGTCTCGTGGGCGACGCCGAGGTGGCTGGCGATGTCGCGCCGGCTCATGCGCAGATACAGGCGGCGCGGCGACTGGCCGCGTTCGGCCATGTGATCGGACAACTGCAACAGAAAGCGCGCCAGCCGCACCTCGGCCGATACGGCCGCCATCAGGTGCGCGATCTCGACCTGGTGCAGCATCTGCCGGCTCGCCGCCAGGTGCAGCACGCGGCCAAGGGCCGGGACGCGCGCGCTCAGGCCGAACAGGTCGGCGGCCGGCAGCGCATAGACCGTCGAATCCTCCAGCGCGACGGCGGTCGTCGGATAGCTGCGCTGGCACAGCGCGTCGTAGCCCAGCATCTCGGCGCGCCCGGCGAAGCCGAGCACCTGCTCGTAGCCGTCCTCGGCGGTATGCATCAGCTTGAAGGTGCCGACGGCGATGAAGTACACCGCCTGGGCGCACGTGCCTTCGTGGAACAGGGCGACGCCGGCGCGCACCCGCCGCGTCGTGATCGGCGCCGTCGCGTGCGGCGACGCTTCGGCGACCCCCATCAGCCGGAACAAGGCCGCCAGCCCATCCTGCGGCGTGCCTGCGCCGCGGCGCACGAACCAGGCGTCATTGCTTCCCGCGGCTTGCTCGATCTCCAGATTGGCCATGCTCATGATGCTTCCCCGCCCTGCGTGATCAAATGCTCCCGTTACCGACTCAGCCCATGGCGCGAGCATCGCCCGCTGCGCCTTCCAGGGCTATCGGGCACTGGCGCGCAAACGGATAGGAAGTTTCCGTTCGAAACGTAGGATGATTCCGAATCACCGGGCCGACCCGCGGCCGCAGCGGCGCGCTACGATAGGCGCGAGCCCTGTCCATCGCAGGCATGGCCCGGCCGGAGACAAGCTGACGTGAGCCTCGAATCGGCGTGCGCGGCGCACGCAACCCAGGACGATGCCGACTGACGCCGCACCGCAGCGCGACCGCTTCGATGCGCCGATGGCGAGCCTGGCGCGCGCGGCGCACGAGGCGATCGTCGTGATCGACGAGGCGCAGCGCGTCGTCATGCTCAATCCGGCGGCGGCCGAGATGTTTCGCTGCCGCAGCGCCGACGTGCTGGGCGGCCCCCTGTCGCGCCTCATCCCGCAGCGCTTTCACGCCGCGCATGCCGGCTACGTGGCGCAGTTCGGCGCCTCCGGCGTGGCGGAAAGGACGATGGCCGAACGCTCGACGGTGACCGGCCTGCGCGCCGACGGCGAGGAGTTTCCGGTCGCGGTCACGATCGCGCGCATCGACGGCCTCGGGCCGTTTGCGAACGGCCGCCACTTTGCCGCGCTGCTGTGCGATCTCACGGTCGAGCAGGAACTGCGCGACGAGATCGAGACGCTGCGGCGCGGCTTTCGCACCGTCGTCGAGATGTCGCCGAATGCGATGTGGATCGCGCAGGCCGAGCGCATCGTCTTCGTCAACCGGGCGTGCCTCGCGCTGTTCGGCGCGGGCTCGCCCGAGCAGCTCGTCGGGCGCACGATGTACGAACTGCTGCACCCCGAATCGCGCGACGCGGTGCGCGCCGAGGTGACGCGCGCGCTCGCGGTGGATGGCGATGGGGCGCGGCTGCAGGAGCGCATCGAGCGCCTCGACGGCACGCCGTGCGACGTCGAGATCGCGCTTGCCGCGCTGCCGGACCACGGCCGCACGACGCTGCAGATGGTGATCAACGACATCACCCAGCGCCGCCGCGAAACCCAGGAGCAGGAGCGCGTGCGCGATACGCTGCGCAAGCTGTCGCAGCGCCTGGTCGAGGTGCGCGAGGACGAGCGCCGGCGCATCGCGCGCGAACTGCACGACGAACTCGGGCAGCGGCTGACCGCGCTCAAGATGGACCTGGCGAGCCTCGCGCCCGGAACGCGCAGCGGCAAGACGCGCGAGCGCATCGCCGCGATGCTCGAGATGCTCGACGAGACGGTGACCTCGGTGCGCCGCATCTCGGCCGACCTGCGCCCGCTGATGCTCGACGATCTCGGGCTCGACGCGGCGATCGAATGGCTGGCGCGCGACGCGGCGCGCCGCATGGGGATCGAGGTCAAGGTGGAACTCGACGCCGCCGTCTCGTCGGTCGATGCGCGCAGCGCGATCGCGCTCTATCGGATGGTGCAGGAGGCGCTGACCAACGTCGCGCGCCACGCGCGCGCGAGCGAGGTGCACATCGAGATGAAGCATGCGGACGGCGAACTCGTGCTCACGGTGCGCGACAACGGCGTCGGCTTCGCCGAGCGCGCCACCGCGAAGGACGATTCGTTCGGCCTGCTCGGCATCGGCGAACGCGCGCTGATGCTGGGTGGCCGCATGGAGGTGGGCAACGCGCCCGGCGGCGGCGGGCGGCTGCGGGTTCGCCTGCCGGCGGCGTTCGCCGCGCCGGCGCCGCTGCTGCCGCCAGCGCCGATCCCGCCGATCGCATCGGCGCCGGAGCCGGCACCATGACGCGCCGCGCCGGCGGCGCCGCGCTGCGCCTGCTGCTGGTGGACGACCACACCATCGTGCGCGAGGGCTTGAAGCGCATTCTCGAAGCGACCGACGACGGCTTCGTGATCGTCGAGGCGAGTTCGGGCTATCAGGCGCTCGAGGCGCTCGCCCGGTCCGCCTTCGCGCTCGCGATCGTCGACCTCTCGATGCCCGGCATGAACGGGCTCGACCTGATCCGCCGCATCAAGTCCGGCTATCCCGGCGTTGCCGTGCTCGTGCTGAGCATGCACGCCGAGGAGCAGTATGCGCTGCGTTCGTTCAAGGCCGGCGCGAACGGCTACGTGACGAAGGACAGCGCGTCGGAGGAACTCGTGCGTGCCGTCCGCAAGGTGGCGGCCGGCGGCGCCTATGTGACGGCGAGCCTTGCCGAGCGCGTCGTGCAGCAGTTGAGCGGCGCGCTCGACATGCCGCGCCACGCGCAGCTCAGCGATCGCGAGTTGCAGGTGCTGCGCCGCATCGTCGGCGGCGAGCGGCTGACCGATATCGCGCGCGCGCTGCACCTGTCGGTGAAGACCATCAGCACGCACAAGGCGCGCATCCAGGACAAGCTGCAACTCGGCAGCACCGCCGCGCTCGTGCGCTACGGGCTGGAGCAGGGCCTGAACGACGACGCCGCGCTGCCGCCTACTTGACGAGCAGCACCGGCACGTCGGCCAGCTGCACGACGCGCTGCGCGGTCGAGCCCATGAACAGCCTGCCGATCGCGCCCTGGCCGCGCGTGCCCATCACGATCTGGTCGGCGCCGCAGTCGGCCGCGGCGGCGACGATCTCGGCCGCCGGCGACCCCTCGGCGCGGCGCGTCGTGCCGATCGCGAGGCCGCAGCCGCGGGCGTGATCGAGCGCCGCCGCGATCAGGCTGTCCTGCTCGCGCCGTTGCGCCTGTTCGATCTCGCCGCGCGTCGCGGACGGCAACCCGGCCAGCGGCGAGAGGTGCGCCCGCACGTGGATCAGCACGACGTTGAGCGGCCGCGTCTGGCCGGCGAGCCGGGCCACCGCCTCGATGGCGCGGTTCGATGGCTCCGAACCGTCGATGGCGAGCAGGATCTTGATCATTCGTTCATTCTTCATCGTCGTGCGTGTCGGTATCGCGAATCCGGCCGATCGGTGTGTCAACGCGAGCCGGCGGCGTCTCTGCCGCGCCAACGCTGCTGCGCCGCGTCCAGCGCCTGCATGACCTCGGCGTCGTCGAGCTGATGGAAGTCATCGTAGTGCAATCCGATCGCCCGAAACGGCTCGGGTTGCGAAAGGCATACCAGCTCGTCGACCTCGGGGCGCAATGCGCGGCAGGTATCGGCCGGCGCGACCGGCACGGCGAGGATCAGGCGCCGGGGCGCCATGCGCCGCAGTGCCTTCAGCGCGGCGCGGACCGTGGTGCCGGTCGCGATGCCGTCGTCGACGACGATCGCCGTCGCGCCGCCGATCGGCCACGCTTCGCCGCCCTTCAGGTAGAGCGCGCGGCGGCGCGCGATCTCCTGCAGTTCGCGGCGTACCTGCTTGTCGATGTACTCGGCATCGACACCGGGCATGCCGAGCATCGACTCGTCGATCACGACCTCCGGCCGCTCGCCGTCGACGACCGCCGCGACCGCGAGTTCGGGCTGCCAGGGCGCGCCGATCTTGCGCACCAGCAGCAGATCGAGCCGGGCGTCGAGAGCGCGGGCGATCTCGGCGCCGATCGGCACGCCGCCGCGCGGCAGCGCGAGGACGACGATCGGCGGCTCGAGCTTCATCGGCGCGAGCCGCCGTGCAAGCTCGCGCGCCGCCTGTTCCCGATTGGCGAAGCGATGCGCCTTCATGCCGCCCGGCGCAGCCGCAGATGGTTCGCGAACCAGGTGCCGGCCAGATGCGCGGCGGCGTCCAGCGCGCCGGGCTCGGCGAACCGGCTCGACGCGCCGGGGACGACCTCGAGGCGCCGGGCACCGCGCAGAAGGCGCAGCGCGTCCCGGTTCAGCGCGAGCGCCTCGCTATCGTCGCCGCCGACGATCAGCAGGGTCGGCGCATCGACGCGGGCCAGCGTCGCCGCGCCGGCGAGATCCGGGCGGCCGCCGCGCGAGACGACGGCGCAGATCTTTGCGCCGCATCGGGCGGCCGAGCGCAAGGCCGCGGCGGCGCCGGTGCCGGTACCGAGCACGCCGAGCGGCAACTGCGCCGTCGCGGCGTGCCGGTCGGCCCAGGCGAGCGCGGCATCGATGCGCATCGCCAGCCGATCGACATCGGCAACGGGGCGGCTTCGCGCCGACTCGGCCGCGCCCGGCAACTCCAGCGACAGCGTTGCCAGGCCGTAGCCATGCAAGGTCTCGGCGACGAAGGTGTCGCGGCGATCGGCGCCGGCGCCGCCGCTGCGGTGCGCGAAGACGACGAGGCCGGTCGCATCGGCCGGCAGCGCAAGCTCGCCCTGCGTTTCGACTGCGCGCAAGCGCACCGGCTCGTGATGCATCACCGATTCCACTTGCGGTCGCCTTTCGCCATGGCGTCATCGTGCGTCACGCCGCGTGCATGGCGTTGCGCTCGCTCAACGCGGGCTGTCGAATCGGCGCGCGGCGGTGCGCACGGCGCACCCGGCATGGCTCAGGCCGGCGCGTGCCGCGCGCGGCTCACGTGTGCCATCACTGCCGCAGCCATTGCGAGGCGACATAGAGGACGGCGGCGCTCGCGCTGACCACGGCGAACATCGTCCACAGCACACCCCCGCGGCGGGCGGCGCGCCGGCGGCGACGCCGTTCCTGCGGCCAGCTGCTGTGGGCGGTGCCGGAGAGGGTCGAATAGGTGGTGGACGCGAATTCGCTCGGCGTATCGTCCTTCGTCTCGTCGTCCCACTTGTAGCGCTGGCTCTTCATGTATCGAATTGTGTCGCATGCCCCGGGCCGCGGCGAGCCCGCGATTCGGGGGGTGTCGGGCGCCGGCACGGCCGCAAAGCGGTCGCTTCGCACAACTTTACGCAGGGCGTATCGTGGCTTTACGCCGCCACGCGACCATGCGTCCATGGCCGATCGGGCCAGCCACCATGGGAGCAAGCAATGACTGAATCGAAGACCGGATCGCAGGGCACGGCGGCGGCAACGCGCCGCACAGGCAGGATCAGGAAGGCCGCGATCGTGACGCTCGTCGCGCTCGCGGCCGGCGTCGGCGCCGTCGCCTGGGCCGATGGCCGTCCGGGCGGCTGCGGCGGCCCGGGCATGATGGGCGGCGGCCACGGCATGATGTGGGACGGCACCCGGATGAGCGATCGCATGCTCGAGGGGCTGGATGCGACCGACGCCCAGCGCGCCCAGATCCGCCAGATCACGCAGGCCGCGGCGGCCGACATGAAGACGCAGTTCGAGGCCGGCCGCGCGCTGCGCGCGCAGGGTCTGGCGATCTTCGGCGCGCCGGCGGTCGACCCGGCGGCGGTCGAATCGCTGCGCCAGCAGATGGTCGCCCACTACGATCAGATGAGCCAGAAGACGACGCAGACGATGGTCGCGATCGCCAATGTGCTGACGCCCGAGCAGCGCGCCAAGTTCGCCGAGCGCGTGAAGCTGCGCAGCGAGCAGCGCCGCGACCGCATGCAGCGCCAGCAGGGCGCCTCCGCGCCGAGGAGCTGAGGCGCGGATCGGGCCGGGGAGCGGCGGGCGGCTATGCTCGCTGCATCCCCGTCCCCGCGCTTGACCCCATGGCTGCCCGACTGCTGTTGATCGACGACGACGAGCGGCTCGCCGCGATGCTCGGGGACTATCTGCGCGGCGCCGGCTTCGAGGTCGACACCGCGCCGACGCTCGCCGCGGGCCGGATGCGGATCGCGACGCAGGCCTACGACGCGCTCGTGCTCGACCTGATGCTGCCCGACGGCGACGGCCTCGAGCTGTGCCGCGATCTGCGCGCCAACCCGGCGACGCGCCAGTTGCCGCTCCTGATGCTGACGGCGCGCGGCGAGCCGACCGACCGCATCGTCGGCCTCGAACTCGGCGCCGACGACTATCTGCCCAAACCGTTCGAGCCGCGCGAACTGCAGGCACGGATCAAGGCGCTGCTGCGGCGCGCCGCGCCCGAACCGAACGCCTCCCAGGTGCTGCGCTTCGGGCGCCTCGAGATCGATCTGGGGGAACGTTCGGCGCGCATCGACGGCCGCGCCTGCGAGCTCACCGGGCACCAGTTCGACCTCCTCGTCGTCCTTGCGCAAAGCCCGGGCCGCGTGCTGTCGCGCGACCAGATCATGGATGCGCTCAAGGGCCACCCGATGGACGCCTTCGACCGCTCGATCGATGTCCACGTCTCGCGCATCCGGGCCGCGATCGAGGACGACCCGAAATCCCCGCGCCGCGTGCTCACCGTGCGCGGCGCGGGCTACGTATTCGCGCGCAAGCAGGACGGCGACGACTCGAAGTGACGCATGCGCACGCTGTATCTGCGCATCTACCTCACGGTCGTCGCCGTGCTGCTCGTCTTCGCGCTCGTCTCCGGTTTCCTGCTCCAGCGCAATATCGACAGCGCGCGCGCCGAGGAGAAGCTGCTGTGGGCCGAGCGCCTCGCCGAATGGGGCGAGTATGCGCAGCGCCACCTGCCGCCATCGAGCGCGAGCCAGGACGAGCAGCGCGCCGCGCTGCAGGAACTGTCGCAGCGCATGCGCGTGCCGCTCGCGCTCGACGCCGCCGACGGCGAGCGCATCGCCGCGTCCGAGCGATTCGACCGGCGCGAGGCCGATGCGCAGGAAGGGCGCCGCCCCGGCCTGCGCATCGCCTCGCTGCCGCTCGCTGACGGGCGCACGCTGCGCGTGCTGCGCCCCGACCCGCACCGTCCGATGCGCCCGCGCGGCGCGTTCGGCGTGCCACCCCTCGGGCCGCCGCTCCCGCCGCCCGGCGCCTTCGGCTGGCTCGCGCTGCCCGGTGCCGGGCTCGTGATGACGCTCGCGCTGCTGTTCGCCGCGATCTCGATCGGCGCCTATCCGGTCGTGCGCCGCCTGACGCGCCGCCTCGAATCGCTCGAGCGCGGCGTCGAGGCATTCGGCGCCGGCGCGCTCGACCGCCGCGTCGCCGAGGACGGCAACGACGAAGTCGCCGCCGTCGGCAAGAGCTTCAACCGCGCCGCCGCGCGCATCGAGACGCTCGTGCGCTCGCACCGCTCGCTGCTGGCGAATGCGAGCCACGAACTGCGCTCGCCGCTGGCGCGCATGAAGATGGCGCTCGCGATGTTCGAGGACGCACCGGCCGAGCGGCGCGAGGCGCTGCGCCGCGAGATCGACACCAATATCGCCGAGCTCGACGCCCTCGTCGAAGAAGTGCTGCTCGCGAGCCGGCTCGACGCCGCGCAGGCGCTCGAGCACAAGGAGCGCGTGGACCTGCTCGCCCTCGCGGTCGAGGAGGCGGCGCGCTTCGACGCCGATGTCGATGGCGCCGCGGTGGCGGTCGACGGCGACGAGCGGCTGCTGCGCCGCGCGCTGCGCAACCTGCTCGAGAATGCGCGCCGCTACGGCGGCGGCGAGATCGCGGTGCGGGTGCAGGTGCGCGACGGGCGCGCCCTGCTTTGCGTCTGCGACCGCGGCCCCGGCGTTCCCGAGGCCGCGCGCGAGCGCATCTTCGAGCCGTTCTATCGCCTGCCGGGGCACGCCGAACTCGCCGGCGGCGTCGGCCTCGGGCTCGCCCTCGTCAAGCAGATCGCCGAACGCCACGGCGGCAGCATCCGCTGCCTGGCGCGCGACGGCGGCGGAAGCTGTTTCGAGCTGTTGCTGCCGCTGGCCTGATCGCCTGCGCAGCTGTGCGGCGGCGCTATGCTTTGCACCGATGACGGCCGGGCGACCCTACGACGTGGCGATTCTCGGTGCGACCGGCTATACCGGCCGCCAGGCGGTGCGCGCGATGCGGCGCCAGGGCGCGGACCTGCGCTGGGCGGTCGCCGGGCGCAACGTCGCCGCGATGCAGGCGCTGGTCGGCGACGGCACGCGGCGCGGTGCGCGCAAGCCCGGCGTACTGCTCGCCGATACGACCGATGCCGCATCGCTCGCGACGCTGGCGTCGCAGACCAAGGTGCTGCTCAATCTCGCCGGCCCGTACGCGCAGACCGGCGAAGCGGTGATCGAGGCCTGCATCGCGCACAACACGCACTGCCTCGACCTGAGCGGCGAGACGTTCTGGGTGCGCCGGATGATCGAGCGCTATCACGACGCGGCGGCGAAGGCGCAGGTCCGCATCATCCCGAGCTGCGGCTACGAGGTGCTGCCGTTCGATATCGCGACGCTGTGGATCGCCGACGCGCTGCGCGAGCGCCACGGCCAGGCGTGCCGCGAAGTCAAGCTCGTCGTCGCCTTCACCGGCCGGCGCATCACGCGGCTCGCCGATGCCGCCAGCGGCGGCACGCTGGCGACGATGCGCATGCTGCTCGAGCACGACCGCAGCGACAGCATCCGCAACATGGCCTGCCTGCTGCCGGCGGCGCGCGCCGACGCGGCGGCCGTCGCCCGGCGCAACGCGATCGAGTGGACGCCGCGCTACGACGCCGATAGCGGCGCGGTCGTCGCGCCGAGCATCCCGGCGCCGTTCGTCAACCCGCCGATGGTGCTGCGCAGCTGGGCGCTGATCGACGACGCGACACTCTTCACGTCCGACTTCCGCTACCGCGAGGGCTCGAATATGGCCGCACTCGTCGCCGCGCCGCGCCTGCTGCCGGCGGCGGCGACGCTGCCGCTGCAGTTCGCCGCCGCGGCGTCGGTTGCCGCGCCGCTCGCCGGGCTCGGCGCAAGCGTCTGCGGCCCGCTGCAGTTTCAGCGCCAAGCCCTCGCAAAATTGATCGAACGCTTCGCGCCGCAGCCGGGCGAGGGCCCGAGCGAAGCGGCGCTCGACGCGATGGGCTACGAATTCACCCTTTTCGCCACCGCCGCCGATGGCCAGCGCGTGCACGGCCGGGTGACGGCCGAAGGCCATCCGGGCTACCGCTCGACGCCGGAGATGGTCGTCGCGATGGCGTGCGGGCTGGCGCTGGGCACGCTCGGACGCACGCCGCACGTCGGCCTCGTCACGCCGGCCAGCGGCCTCGGTCTGGAGGCGGTCGAAGCATTGCGCCCGGCCGGCGTGCGCTTCAGCCTCCTGTAGCCGAGCGCGCCGACAGGGCGGCCGGCGCCGCGAGGTGCTCGGCGCGCTCCTCGCGGCGCCGGGCGCGCAGCACCCAGGCGAGCAGGCCGCACAGCGAGACCGCGGCGATCGCAATGCCGAGCGTGAACGCCGCCCAGTAGCCGGGGGCGCCGGTCAGCGCCGGCGGCACGCGGCCGCTGCGGTCGAATGCGAGCAGATAGCCGCCGCCCATGCCGACGCCCCACAGCGACGCCACGTAGATCAGCACCGGCGGCGTCGCGATATGGTAGGCGCGCAGGATGAAGGCGGCGATCGCCTGCGCCGCGTCGCCGACGTGAAAGAGCATCACCCAGGCCAGCAGCGGCAGCGCGGCGGCGAGGATCGCGCCGTCGCCGGTATAGACGCCGAGCAGCGGCTCGCGCGCGAGCCAGGCGGCGCCGCCCATCAGCACCGCGATCACGAGGCCGAGCTGCATGCCGTGCCAGCCGATGCGGCGCGCATCGCGGCCGTCGTTCGCGCCCAGGCGCTGCGCGGCGAGCGTGCCGGCGGCCATGCCGATCGCCAGCGGCATCATGAACATCATCGAGACGAGGTTGATCGCGATCTGGTGCCCGGCGACGGCAAGCGCGCCGAGCCGCGCGATGAAGAATGCCATGAAGGTGAAGGCGGTGATCTCGATGCCGATCGACAGTCCCATCGGCACGCCCAGCCTGAGCAGCGCGCGCTGCGCGGCGGCCTGCGGCGGCGCGAGCCCGGTGCGGTGCAGGCCGAACTTCGCATAGAACGCGTCGCGCCGCAGCAGCACGAAGGCGGCCCCGCACTGCGCCCACATCGCAAGCGCCGTCGCGACGCCGCAGCCGGTGACGCCGAGCGCCGGCACGCGCCAGCCGCCAAGCCCCGCCGGCAGCGCGAAGCCGTTGATCAGCGCGATGCTCAGCGGCACCTTGAGCGCGAGCGCCGCGAGCTGCAGCATCATCACGGCGAGCGGGCGCGAGACGGCGACCGTGAAGCCGCGATACGCGGTGAAGAGCAGCGCCGCGGGCAGTGCGAAGGCAAGCGCCGTGAGATAGCCGCGCACCCGCTCGGCGACCGCCGGCTCGGCGCGCGAGAGGGCCAGAAACGGCTGCGGCCACAGCAGCAAGGCGCCGCCGATCAGGCACAGGCCGAGTGCGAGCCAGACCGCCTGGTGGAGTTGCTCGCCGGCCTCCTTCAGCCGGCCGGCGCCGAACAGCTGGCCGGCGATCGGCCCGATCGCGAGCACGACGCCCATCAGGCCGACGAAGATGCTCAGGTAGGCGGCGGCGCCGACCGCGAGCGCGGCCAGGTCGAGCGCGCTGTAGCGCGCGACGAGCACCGTATCGACGGTCGCGAAGGCGACCACCGCGAGCTGGCCGACGAATACCGGCCAGGCCAGCGGCGCGATGCGGCGCACGTCCTGCGCGAATGTCATGCGCGGGTTGCGCGGCGCCGCGCCCGCCGCCGGCGCGGTGGATGGGGGTGCGGTCATCGGCTCAGCGGCGGCGGGTGCGCGCGCCGGCGCCGCTCATCTCGCGCGCCCGCTCCGCATAGCGGTTGAAGCGCCACGCCGTCCCTTCCTGCGTGATGCGCCGCCAGGTCTGGCGCTTCTCGGCCGGCGTCATCAGCGTCCAGTGCTGCACCTCTTCGAAGGTGCGCCCGCAGCCCTTGCAGATGGCGTCGCCCTGGCTCGTCGAGCAGATCGCGATGCACGGCGCGTCGGGCGTGCTCGCATACCACGCCAGCCACGCGGCGCGCGCATCCGGCGGCATCGCTTCCTCGTCGCGCTCGCTGGCGTGCGCGATCGCCATCAGCGCATAGACCTCGGCCAGCGCGCGCACCTCGGCGCAGGCGGTGATGCCGTCGGCCGAGGGCTTCTTCTCGCGCCACCAGTCGATGGCCGATTCGATATCGGTGATGTGCAGATTGGCCATTGAACCTAGATCCGGCAGTTGGACGCGCCGGAGCGGGCTGCGATGCGGGGTGCTGGCGAGGCCAGGCGCAGGCTTGCCCTGCGCTTCGCTTGTGCTGGACGCTGCGGGCTCATGCCCGCGAGGAGAAGCAACGCCGCCAGCGCCCCGCAGCGCGGCACGATCGGGTGCGTAGCGCTGGCACCCAAGTGGTGACGAGTCTCGTGGCGGTCAAAGTCAGGGCCCACACGGTGTTCCCAGCGAGATCAAGCGGTCAACTGCCGGATCTAGGTTGAATGTCTTGCGTCAAGGCGAGCATAGCGCGCCCGCGCATCGCGCCAAGCCGGCGTGCCATAGTCCGGCATGGTTGCTGGAACGGAGATCCGGGCGTGAAGCCCGGCGCCTGGTTTGTCGCCGTGGGCGTCGTGCTGGCCGCGGCCGCCGCCGCCGTCGCCTGGCGCGAATGGCCGCTCGAGGTGGACGTCGCGCCGGTCGCGCGCGGGCCGGCGATCGAGGCGGTCTACGCGACCGGCATCGTCGAGCCGAGCGTGATGCTGCCGGTCGCGCCGCGCAGCGGCGGGCGCATCGCGGCGCTGCTCGTCGACGAGGGCGCGGCGGTGAAGAAGGGCCAGGTGCTGGCGCGCATGGAGTCGCCCGACCTCGCGCACACGGTCGAGGAGATGCAGGCGCGCGAGCGCCTGGCGCAGACCCAGTACGAGCGCACGCGCGATCTGGTGGCGCAGAATTTCATGTCGACCGCCGAGCTCGACCGCACCCGCACCGAGCTCGACGCCGCGCAGGCGGCGCTGAAACGGGCCCAGGCGCAACTCGACTTCAACCAGCTCGTCGCGCCGGCCGACGGCAGCGTTTTGCGCCGCGACGGCGAGATCGGCCAGTTCATCCCCGCCGGCCAGCCGGTCTTCACGCTCGAGTGCTGCGCGCCGCTGCGCGTCGCCGCCGAGGTCGACGAGGAGGATATCGTGCGCGTCGCGATCGGCCAGAAGGTCGTGCTGCGCGGCGATGCGCTGCCCGATCGCGTCTTCGACGGCAAGGTCGCCGAGATCACGCCCAAGGGCGACCCCGTCGCGCGCAGCTACCGGGTGCGCATCGCCTTCGCCGACCCTGCGGCGGTCGTCGCCGCCGGCGTGCGCACCGGCATGACGATGGACGCCAATATCATCATCGCGCGCCGCGAAGGCGTGCTGCTCGTCCCGAATCGCGCGCTGCACGGCGACACCGTCTGGATCGTCGAGGACGGCCGGCTTCACGCGCGCAGCGTCGGCCGCGGCGTCGTCGGCGCCGAGCGCACCGAGATCACCTCCGGCCTCGCCGAGGGCGACGCTGTCGTCGTCTCCGGCGTCGAGGCGGCACGCGAAGGCCGGCGCGCAAGGGTGACGCCAGCCGCTGCCGCGCCGGCACCGGCATCCGCCGCGGCGCGCTGACGGGGCGGCGGCGGTGGCAGTCACGCTCGACATCGCGGTCGCGCACCTGACGAGCCGCAAGCGCCAGACGCTCGTCTCGCTCACCGGCGTCGTCCTCGGCGTCGCGTTCTTTCTCGCCGTCTCGGCGCTGATGCGCGGCTCGGAGCAGGATTTCATCAAGCGCCTGGTCGACAACAGCCCGCACATCACGGTCTACGACGAATACCGCCAGGCGCGCGAGCAGCCGGCCGTGATGCGCTGGCCGCACGCCGCGGTCGACGTGCGCAATGTGCGCCCGCAGCGCGAGACGCGCGGCATCCGCGGCTGGCCGCAGCGGCTGGCGGCGGTCGAGGCGCTGCCCGGCGTGCGCGCCGCGCCGGTGCTCGCCGGCTCGGCGGTCCTGACCTTCGCCGGCCGCCAGCAGGGCGTCGCGTTGTCGGGCATCGTGCCCGACAAGATGAAGCACGTCTCGACGATCGAGGAGAAGATGACGCACGGCTCGCTCGACGCGCTGGCCGCGAACCCGAACGGCATCATCATCGGCCAGGGCCTCGTCGACAAGTTCAGCCTGCACATGGGCAGCACGCTGTCGGTCGTCGGCGACGACGGCCAGAGCCGCGCGCTGCGCGTGGTCGGCATCTTTCGCACCGGCAACGCCGCGTACGACGAGGACCAGGCCTTCGTGCTGCTCAAGCGCGCGCAGTCGCTGCTCGGGCGCGAGAACCGCATCAACCGCATCATCATCCAGCTCGCCGACCCGTACGCGGCGCGCGACGTGGCGCAGACGATCGAGGCCGCCGTCGGCTACAAGTCGGTATCGTGGATCGAGGCGTCGGAGGACGTGATGAGCCTGCTGCTCGTGCGCAACCTCATCATGTACAGCGTCGTCGGCGCGATCCTCGTCGTCGCCGCGTTCGGCATCTACAACACGATCTCGACGATCGTGATGGAGAAGACGCGCGATATCGCGATCCTGAAGTCGATCGGCTTTCGCGCGCGCGACGTGCGCCGCGTGTTCCTGATCGAAGGCCTGATCGTGGGCGCCTTCGGCAGCAGCTTCGGCGTGCTCGCCGGCATCGGCTTGATGGCCGTGCTGGCACAGGTCGAGGTCCGCCCGCCGGGCGTCGCCGAGGTCGTGCACCTGCCGATCTGGTGGGGCGCCGACCAGTACGCCCTCGCCGCCGCGTTCGCGATGCTGTCGTGCGTCATCGCGTCCTACCTGCCGGCGCGCCGCGCCGGCAAGGTGCATCCGGTCGATATTCTGCGTGGAGCCGCTTAGACAGGTGAGCGAAGTCATCCGCGCCGAGAACGTCACGCGCACGCTCGCGGGCGAGGTGCCGGTCACGCTCGTGCGCGACGCCAACCTGCACATCGAGCGCGGCGAGTTCGTCGTCATCATGGGGCCGTCGGGGTCGGGCAAGTCGTCGCTGCTGTACCTGCTCGGGCTGCTCGATGTACCGACCTCGGGCCGCATCGCGATCGACGGCGAGGATACGAGCGCGTTCGACGACGACGCACTCACCGCGTTGCGCCTGGCCAAGCTCGGCTTCGTCTTCCAGTTCCACTTCCTGCTCGCCGAGTTCAGCGCGCTCGACAACGTGCTGCTGCCGATGCGCAAGCTCGACCGGCTGAACGACGCGCAAGCCAGGGCACGCGGGGAGCACCTGCTCGATCGCCTCGGCATGGCCGACCAGCGGCACAAGCGGCCGGGCCAGCTCTCCGGCGGCCAGCGCCAGCGCGTCGCGATCGCCCGCGCGCTCGCCAACGATCCGCTCGTCATCCTGGCCGACGAGCCGACCGGCAACCTCGATTCGGTCTCCAGCGCCAACGTGCGCGACATCCTGCACGACCTCACGCGCGAAACCGGCAAGACCGTCGTCGCCGTCACCCACGACAGCAGCTTCGCGAGCGTCGCCGACCGCCGCATCGGCATCGTCGACGGCCGCATCGACATGGCGTGGCGGCCGGGCGAGGCTTGAGACTGCCGCGCCGCGCCTGTACCTACACTCGCCCATCGCCGCGCATGCCGACCACGACCCGCCCATGAAGCCCGAGGCCGCCGCCCGCCAGATGATCGACACGCTGCTGCACGCGGCGGGCTGGGCGGTGCAGGACCTTGCCGCGGCCGACCTCGCCGCCGCGCGCGGCGTCGCGATCCGCGAGTTTCCGCTGCTGCCGGGCTTCGGCTTGGCCGACTATCTGCTCTACGTCGACGCCAAGGCCTGCGGCGTGATCGAGGCCAAGAAGCAGGGCGCCACGCTCACCGGCGTCGAGGCGCAGTCGGCGCGCTACGCGCAGGGCCTGCCGCCGACGCTGCCGGCGTGGCGGCGGCCGCTGCCCTTCGTCTACGAAAGCACCGGCATCGAGACCCACTTCAGCAACGGGCTCGACCCGGCGCCCAGGGCGCGGCCGGTGTTCGCCTTTCACCGGCCGGAGACGCTCGCCGCATGGCTGGCCGAGGTCAGCGACGACCCGCCGGCCGCGCCGGCCACCGTGCTGACGACCGATGGCGCACCGGCCGGGGTGCGGGCCGAGCGCCGCGCCGGCACGATGCTCGCCCGGCTGCAGGCGATGCCGCCGCTCGTCACCGAATGGGGCGACTTCAAGCTCTGGCCGGCGCAGATCACCGCGATCCGCAACCTGGAGGGTAGCCTGGCCCAAGGCAAGCCGCGTGCCCTCATTCAAATGGCGACCGGCAGCGGCAAGACCTTCACCGCCATCGGCTTCATCTACCGGCTCATCAAGTTCGCCGGCGCGCGGCGCGTGCTGTTCCTCGTCGATCGCGGCAACCTCGGCCGGCAGGCCAAGAAGGAGTTCGACCAGTACGTCTCGCCGGTCAACAACTACAAGTTCGGCGAGGAGTTCATCGTCCAGCACCTGACGAGCAACCAGCTCGACAGATCAGCGCGCGTGTGCATCAGCACCATTCAGCGCATGTTCTCGATGCTCAAAGGGCGTGAGCTGCCGGAAGAAGCCGACGAGGAATCCACCGAACGCGCGGAAAGCCTGTTCGCCGAGCCCGAGCCGATCGCCTACAACCCCGCGCTCCCGATCGAGACCTTCGACATCATCGTCACCGACGAGGCGCACCGCAGCATCTACAAGCTGTGGCGCCAGGTGCTCGAGTACTTCGACGCCTACCTGAT
>JACSRM010000500.1 GCA_014879745.1 Burkholderiaceae bacterium
GCTGCCGTTCGCGATGGACGATCCGCTCTACGGCATCCAGGCCGCTCCCGACGCGCACAAGGCGTTCGGAATCAACCTCGGCAGCGTCGGCGGACGCGGCGAGACCGGCGCGCTGATCGTCAACGCCGACGCGCTGACGCGCGCCTCGTCGAACCCGTTCCTGCCGTATGTGCTCGATCGCATCGCACGCGGCATCGCTGCGCCGGAGGGCGCGGCGGCAAGACCATGACCGGTGGTGGCGCGGCGTGGCGCCGCCGGCCACCCTGGCTCGCGGTGCTGGCGCTGGTCTTCGCGCTCGCCGCACTCGCCGCGCCCGTCTTCGCCGAGACACCGACCACGGCTGGCGAGCCGCGCGCAGCGGCGATCGCCGCCGCCGACATCGCGGCCACCGCCGACGTCGACCAGGCGTTCGCGCTGGCCGCGCAGCGGCGCGCGAAGGCGAGCGACGTGCCGGAGAAGCTCGAGCGCAGGCTCGCACTGCAGGCCGATTCGCTGAGCGAACTGGCCGCGATCACGAACAACAGCGACCTGGCGCGGCTGTCGGTGCGCCGGCTCGAGAGCCTCGAGCGCCACTGGCAGCTGCACGACCGCACGATCCGCCAGACGCGTTCGGAACTCGCGCGCGCGACCAACGTCGCCTCCGAGGACGCGGCGCAGCTCGCGGCGCGCCGCGCGGCGTGGATCGCGACGCGCGACGAGCCCGACCTCGCACCCGCGCTGCACGACCGTGCCGACGAACTGATCGCCGCGATCGCAGCCGCGCAGGCCGTCGTCGCCGACGAACTTGCCAAGCTGCTCGACCTCGGCCGCGCCAGCGCGTCGATCGAGGCGCAGGTCAAGCTCGGTCTGGGCGAGGTTTCGCACGAGGTCGATGCCCAGGACCGGCGGCTCGTCACGATCGACTCGCCGCCGCTGTGGCGCGCGGCGCGCGACGCGAGCGGAGCCGAGACGATCGGCGCCGGCCTGCGCGAAAGCCTGCGGATCGAGACGGCGTTCGCGCGCGACTTCGACGCCACCCGCGAACGCGTGCTGCCGGCCTACGCCGCCGCCGCGCTGCTGCTGCTGCCGTTGCTGTTCGGGCTGCGGCGCCGGGCGCGCAGGCTCATTGCCGCCGGCCAGGCCGAGGCCGGGACGATGCAGGCCCTCTTTCACCCCTGGGCTGCCTGGCTGCTGCTGCTCGCCGGAGCCGTGATCGCCTATGACTTCCAGGGGCCGATCCTGCGCCAGCAACTCGTGATGCTGCTGGCGTGGCTTCCCGTCCTCGTCCTGATCGAGCGGCGCGTGCTGACCTTCGTCGGCCGCTGGGCCTACCTGACGGCGTTGTTCTACCTGCTCAACGCCTTCGTGACGCAGCTCGTCGCCGACCTGTTCTGGCACCGCGTGCTGCTGCTCGCGATCAACGTGCTGATGCTCGCCGCGCTCGGCTGGAGCATCTGGCGCGTGCGCGACGGTGCCGGCGGCGAGTCGCCGCTGCCGGCCCGGGTCTGGGCCGCGGCGCGCTGGCTGGCGTTCGGCGTGCTGCTCGTCGCCGCCGGATCGAACATCATCGGCAACGTCTCGCTCGCCGACATGCTGACGACGGCGACGCTCGACAGCGCCTACGGCGCGCTCGCGATCTATGCCGGCGCGATCGTCCTGCTCTCGCTCGTGCAGGTGCTTCTCGCCGGACCCACCGCCGCACGGCTCGCGCAGCGCCATTCGGCGTCGCTGCTGCCGGCGATCGGGCGGCTCGGGCGGCTCGCGCTGGTCCTGATGTGGCTCGTGTTCGCGCTGCAGTCGTTTCGCGTCTACCGGCCGCTCGCGACCTTCCTCGTCGCGGTGCTGAGCCACGAGTTCACGGTCGGTTCGCTGTCGCTCAGCCTCGGCAACCTCGTCGCACTCGGCGTCGCAACCTGGGCCGCGTTCTGGATCGCGCGCACGATCCGCGAGGTGCTCGCCGAGGACGTGCTGCCGTCGCTCGCGCTGCCGCGCGGCGTCGGCAACAGCATCTCGTCGCTGAGCTACTACGTGATCCTCTTTCTCGGCCTGCTGTCGGCGCTCGCCGCGGCCGGCTTCCAGGTCAGCCAGCTGGCGCTCATCTTCGGCGCGCTCGGCGTCGGCATCGGCTTCGGCCTGCAGGATGTCGTCCGCAATTTCGTCGCCGGATTGATTCTGATGTTCGAGCGCCCGATCCAGCGCGGCGATACGGTCGAGCTCGCCGAACTGCTCGGCACGGTGCGCGACATCGGGTTGCGCGCGACGACGATCACGACTTTCGACGGCGCCGACGTGATCGTCCCCAACGGCATGCTGCTCGCCGACAAGCTCGTCAACTGGACGCTGCGCGGCACGCGCCGGCGCGTCAACATCGACGTCGCGACGACCCACGCCGCCGATCCGAAGCGGACGCTCGAACTGCTGGTCGAGATCGCGCGCACCGTCGACGGCGTCGCCACGACGCCCGCACCGGCCGCGATCATGACGGGCCTCGCGACCGGCGTGCTCGAATTCAACCTGCGCGCCTGGACGACCGAGCGCGCCGACTGGCTGCGCATGCGCAGCGACCTCGCCGTCAAGGTGCGCGACGGGCTTACGCAGGCCGGCATCGAGCTTGCGCTGCCGCAGCGCGAACTGCATCTGCGCGACGGGAAGATGCCGCTGGCCGATCGGCCCCAGACCGCAGGGGACGCCGCCGGCAGCGGCACGACGGCGGCGAGCACATAGCCGGCGATACGGGTGCGACCCGTGAACGCAAACGCCGTCCCCGAGGGACGGCGTTGTTGCCGCGGCACCGACGAGGCACCGCGGAGGCTGGGGGCGCTGCCGAGCAGGGCCCCGCGTCCGCGGCGCCTACTGCCGCTGGGCGCCCTTCATGTTGCCGGCGACGCCGCCGGCAATGCCGCCGATCGCCGCGCCGGTCCAGGCATTGCCGCCCGCGATCGCCGCGATGCCGGCCCCGGCGCCGGCGCCGATCGCCGCGCCGCTCATCGTTCCCTGCTGCTGCGGCGTCATGTTGGTGCAGGCCACCAACCCCGCCGCCGCGACGACGGCAACCCACGTTGCGATTCGCTTCATGTTCGCTTCTCCCTTCGTCACTTCTTCAGGCCCGGCAGGGCCATCTCGAACCAGATCGTCTCGATCACCGGCCGCTGCAGCTTGCCGGGGTTGGCCGCATACCAGCGGTTCAGTCCTTCGCGCACGCTGTCGAGCGTCTGCCCCTGCATGCCCTTGGACAACCGCGGCAGGAAGCTCTGTGCATCGCTCGGCGGCGTATTGCCGGCGTACGCCGCCTCGACCTGCGCCAGGTTGGCGATGCCGACGAGGTAGGCCTTCTTCACGTCTTCGGACGACTTGGTCCACTGCTCGCCGGTGACGATCGGCACTTCGGCCGCGACGGCATGGCCGGCGCAGGCCAGCATGAGCGCCGTGAACGCAACGAGCGTCAATCGGCGAAACTTCGAGTCGATGGTCATCCGCATCTCCATTCAGGCTTGGGTATTCGAGGGGCGGCGCCAGCATCCGGCGCGTGCCGATTATGGCCCGCGCGCAAGCCGCGTCGTTCGGCAAACGTTAACGTCTTGCGCCTGCGTCAAAGCACGCCGTCCTTCGTCATCGTTGCGACGATCAGGCTGACGAACTGCGGGATCAACTGCGGCACCGACTGACCGGTTCCGGCCGAGGTCGTCGTCGATGCGGACCAGATCACCTCGGCGTCGTTGGCGTCGAACAGCCGCGTATCGGCGTTCACGTTCTGCGTCGTCGTGACCTGCGGCGGGATGGTCGTCGCCCACATCGAATTGTGGTAGCCGGCGAAGCCGCCCCAGCCGGGGCCCCAGCCCGGGCCGGGCCCCCAGCCGGGGCCCCACGCCGGCCCCATCACCATGCCGGGCGAGACGTTGACCTGGGTCGATACGTTGACGATGCGGGTCACCATCACCTGCTGCACGCCCGCCTGCGCGACGGCGCGGCGCAAGCGCTCGACGCTGACCGGCCCGTCCTCGGCAATGAATTTGTAGGACTGCACCGCCTTCAGCCCCGCGGCTTCGAGCGCGGCGGCCATCTGGTCCTCGAAGATGCGCCGGTTCGTCGAATCGCGCGCCGCCGACATCACCATCACGTTGCGCACTGCCTTCTTGCCGACGAAGGCCGGATTGACCCATTGCGCGTCCAGCGTCGTCGGCTGCGTCGCGCAGCCCGGCATCAGCAGCACGGCCGCCGCAACGGCCAGCATCGATCCGAAACGCTCGAGGAACCTCATCGTCATCTCCTGCTGGGGTCGCGGCGTCGCGCTATCAGCTCGAACCGCGCGCCGCATCGCCGATGGTAGTCGCACCGCCCTCGCCTCGCGTGACGACGGTGCGCCACGGTTCGACCTGGCGCAGCACGCGCTGCGGAAACGGAATATCGACGCCCAGCGCATCGAGTCTGGCCAGGATCGCCAGATTCACCGCCGAGCGCACCGCGCCCTGGCCGTTCTCCGGGTCGCCGATCCAGTAGCTGATCGTGAGGTCGAGTCCGTCGGCGCCGAAGCCGGCGAGCGTGACCGAAGGCCCCGGATCGCGCAGCACGCGCGGGACGGTCGCGATCACCTCGACCAGCGCCGGGATCAGCGCGTTGACATCGGTGCCATAGGCGACCTGCAGCGGCGCGCTGATGACGACGCGCCGGTCGGCGAGCGTCAGGTTCTCGACGCGCTGCGTGATCAGCAGTTCGTTGGGCACGAGAGACTCGCGCCCGTTGAGGGCGCGGATCACGGTATAGCGGGTGCGGATGTCGGTGATGCGGCCCTCGAAACCGTCGACCATGACCATATCGCCGATGCGCAGCGCGCGCTCGGAGAGGATGACGAAGCCGCTGACGTAGTTGGCGGCGATCTTCTGCAGGCCGAAGCCGACGCCGACGCCGATCGCGCCGCCGAAAACCGACAGCGCCGTTAGGTCGATGCCGACGACCGACAGCGTGACGAGCAGGCCGATGAACAGCAACGCGATGCGAATCAGGTTGGCGACGATCTTGCGCGTCGACAGCGACGCCGTCGAGCCGCGCGTCAGCTGCCGCTCGATGACCGACGACAGCCACAGCATCAGCATCACGACCAGGCCGCCCATCAGCACGCCGTGCAGCACCTCGCCGAGCGAGACCTGCGAGCCGCCCATGCGCCAGGTGATCTCGTCGAGTTCCTCGAGCAGCGGCTGCAGGATGCCCAGCAGCCAGAGCACGACCGCGAACCAGGCGAACCACGAGACGGTGCGCTCGACCGCGATCGCGACGCGCGAATCGGGGAGCGCGGCGCGCATCACGCGCGCCGTGAGCCGGATCGCGGCGAGCGACATCAGGATCGGAATGACGACCTTGATCAGCGCCAGATGCGTCACCCCGCGCAGCGTCTCGCGGGCGATCAGTGCACAAACGAGTGCCAGTACCGGAAACAGGACGCCGTCGACGATGCGCTTGCCGAACAACACCTTGCCGTCGATCGCGAACATGCGCCGCAACTGCCAGGCGAGAAACCACGCAGCCAGCAGACACGCGGCCAGCGCGCCGATCTCGACGAAGACGCTGGTTCGCGTCATGTCCGCGGCGAGCGCGGCGAGCCGCGGGAACGCGGTGGACAGATCCAGATCCATCGGCAAGGCGCAGCGCGCTCAGAGATCGGCCAGCACGCGCACGTGCACCGCGACGCTGCGCGCCAGCGCGTCGAGCGCGTAGCCGCCTTCCAGGCAAGAGACGATGCGGCCCTTCGCGTGGCGTTCGGCGACCGCCTTGACGCGCCGCGTGATCCACTCGTAGTCGGCCTCGACGAGGCCGAGCTGGCCCATGTCGTCCTCCCGATGGCCGTCGAAGCCGGCCGAGATGAAGACCATCTGCGGCTTGAAGTCTTCCAGCCGCGGCATCCACATCGCCTCGATCAGGTCGCGGATCTCCGGCCCGCGCGTATAGGGCGGGATCGGCAGGTTGCACATGTTGGTGCCCATCGGTACCGCGCCGCTGTTCGGATAGAGCGGATGCTGGAAGATGCCCACCATCAGGACGCGCTCGTCGCCGGCGACGATATCTTCGGTGCCGTTGCCGTGATGAACGTCGAAATCGACGATCGCGACGCGCTCCAGCCCGTGCACGTCGAGCGCGTGGCGGGCGGCGACGGCGATGTTGTTGAAGAAGCAGAAGCCCATCGCCTGGCTGCGCGTCGCGTGGTGGCCGGGCGGGCGCACGGCGCAGAACGCGTTCTCGACCTCGCCCGCGAGCACGGCGTCGGTCGCGGCGACGGCGGCGCCCGCCGAACGCAGCGCGGCGCGCCAGGTGGCGGGGCAGGCGACCGTATCGGGGTCGATATAGCGCGACTCGGTACCGGCCGCGATTCTCACGAGCAGATCCTCCAGCTCGGTCACATAGCGGCTTTCATGGGCCCGGATCAGCGCGGGAATATCGGCCAGCGGCGCGTCGCGCAGGTCGAGCACATCGTGCAGACCGGAGACGAGCAGGCGGTCGTTGATCGCGTCGAGCCGCTGCGGGCACTCGGGGTGGCCCTCGCCCATGTCGTGCAGGCGGCAATCGGGGTGGCTGTAGAGCGCAGTGGACATCGGATGCCTAAGCAGCGAAATGGGGCCGCAAGCAGCGGGTTGATCGGCGGACGGCAGACCGCGGTTTTCGGGTATTGTCGTTCGCATGACAAACCCCCTCGCCTTGCAACTTTCCCGCCTGGTCGATCAGGTTAGCACGATCATCGTCGGCAAACGCCCGCAGATCGAGGACTGCGTCGCCTGCCTGCTGGCCGGCGGCCACCTGCTGATCGAGGACCTGCCCGGCGTCGGCAAGACGACCCTCGCGCACGCGCTGGCCGTCTCGCTCGGCCTGCGCTTCTCGCGTACCCAGTTCACCGCCGACCTGATGCCGACCGACCTCGTCGGCGTCAGCATCTACGAGCGCGGCCGCGAGGCCTTCGTCTTCCACCCCGGGCCGATCTTCGCCCAGGTACTGCTCGCCGACGAGATCAACCGCGCCGGGCCGAAGACGCAAAGCGCACTGCTCGAGGCGATGGAGGAGCAGCAGGTCACAGTCGAGGGCGAAACGCGCGCGCTGCCGCGGCCGTTCTTCGTCATCGCGACGCAGAACCCGAGCGAGCAGATCGGCACCTATCCGCTGCCCGAGTCGCAGCTCGACCGCTTCCTGATGTGCATCACGCTCGGCTACCCGGATTCGGCGTCGGAGCGCGCGCTGCTCGAAGGCGTCGACCGGCGCGAGGCGATCCATCACCTCTCGACCGTGATGTCGCCCGAGGAGTTGATCGCTGCCCAGCGCGCGGTGCTCGCGGTGCACGCCTCCGACGCCCTGCTCGACTATCTGCAGGCGCTGATCGCGGCGACCCGCTCGGGGCGCTGGTTCGTCGAGGGGCTGTCGCCGCGCGCCGGCATCGGCGTGCTGCGCGCGGCGAAGGCGCACGCGCTGCTCGCGCGGCGCGACTATGTCGCCCCCGACGACGTGCAGGCGATCCTCGCGCAGACCATCGCGCACCGCCTCGTTCCGGCCGCCGGCGCCGGCCGCGGCCGGCGCGAGCAGGTGCGGGCAATGATCGAGGCCGTCGCGCTGCCGTGACGATGGGCCCTGCCTGCCCCCCTGCATCGAGCGCGGTGTGACTGCGTCCGCCGTCGCCGCGCCCCCTGGCCGCAGCCCGCGCCGCCGCTTTCGCGCCTGGTGGCTGGCGCGCACGCCGCGCAGCGATACGCTGCTGCTGACGCAGCGCAACGTCTACATCCTGCCGACCCGGGCCGGGCTGCTGTTTGGCCTGACGCTCGTCGTGCTGCTGCTGGCGTCGATCAACTATCAGTTGAACCTCGGCTACCTGCTCACCTTCGTGCTGGCCGGCGCCGGCATCGCGTCGATGCACCAGACCCATGCAACGCTGCGCGGACTGACGCTGCATCTGCAGCCGGTCGCCGCGACCCACGCCGGTGAAGCCGCGCTGCTGCCGGTCGTGCTGACGACCCCGGGGGCGGCGCGCTTCGGCATCGGCCTGCGCCTGCAGGCGGCGCCGGCGTCGACCTTCACCTGGATCGATGTCCCGGCCGGCGGCCAGGCGACCGCGCACCTGAGCTTCGCGCCGCCCGCGCGCGGCCTGCACGCGGTGCCGGCGCTGGTCGCCGAGACGCGCTTTCCGCTCGGCCTGTTTCGCGCCTGGGCCTACTGGCGGCCGGCGGTGCAGGTGCTGGCCTATCCGCGGCCCGAGGATCCGCCGCCACCGCTGCCGGCGCAAAGCGCGACGCCGGGCGGGCCGGCCCTCGCGCGGCCCGGCCAGGGCGCCGAGTTCGACGGCATCCGAGCCTACCGCCGCGGCGATGCGCCCAAGCTCGTCGTCTGGAAGAAGGCGGCGCGCGCGCTCGAAGGCGGCGGCGAACTCGTCAGCCGCGAAGCGAGCGGCTCGGCGCAGGCGCAGTTGTGGCTGGCCTGGGATCAATGTGGCGCTTTGGCCGGCGAAGCCCGCCTGTCGCGTCTCGCCGCCTGGGTGCTCGCGGCGAATCGTGCCGGGGTCGATTTCGGCCTGCGTCTGCCGGGCGTCGAGCTGGCCCCGGCGCAGGGCGACGCCCACCGCCGCTCCTGCCTGGAGGCGCTCGCGCTGTGGCGCTGACGCAGGACTGGGCGTCGCGGCTCGGCATCCGCCCGGTCTGGCGGCAGTTGCCGCGCGAAGCGCGCGATACGCTGTTTCTGCTCGGCGTGATCGGCTGGACCGTGCTGCCGCATCTGTCGCACCTGCCGCTGTGGTGCACGGCGCTGACCGGCCTGATGCTCGCCTGGCGCGCCCAGCTCGCGATCACGAATGCGGCGCTGCCCGGGCGCTGGCTGCTCGTCGCGGTGCTGTTCGTCGCCACCGTCCTCACGCTGTGGACGCACCGCACGCTGCTCGGCAAGGAAGCCGGCGTGACGATGCTCGTCGTGCTCGTCGCGCTCAAGACGCTCGAGCTGCGCGCGCGGCGCGACGCCTTCGTCGTCTTCTTCCTCGGCTTCTTCGTCGTGCTGACGCAGTTTCTCTACGCGCAGACGCTGCCGGTCGCGCTCGCGATGGTGGTCGCCGTCTGGGGCTTGCTCACCGCACTCGTCCTCGTCCACATGCCGGTCGGCCAGCCCGCGCTGCGGCGGGCGGCGGGCCTTGCCGCGCGCTGCGCGCTGCTGGGCTTGCCGGTGATGGTGCTGCTGTTCGTCCTCTTCCCGCGCATCGGACCGCTGTGGGGGCTGCCGAGCGACGGCCTGTCGTCGACCGGGCTGTCGATGAATATGGAGATGGGGTCGGTCGCCGAGCTTGCGCTGGACGACAGCGTCGCGCTGCGGGTGCGCTTCGACGGCGCGCCACCGCCGCCCGAGGCGCTGTACTTCCGCGGCCCGGTACTGACGCGCTTCGACGGCCGCGAGTGGCTGCCGGCCGCGCCGCGCTTCGTCTCGGACGAACAGGCGCGCGCCGGGCTGCGCGGCACGAGTCGGGTCATCGACTACCAGATGACGCTCGAGCCGTCGCGGCTGGCGCTGCTGCCGCTGCTCGAAGCGGCGCCCGACGCGCCGCACATCGAAGGCGCGCGCGTGCGCGCGACCGACGACCTGCAGTGGCGCACCAATCGGCCGGTCGCCGAGCGCGTGCGTCTCGACGCCCGGGCCGTGCTTGCGTTCAGCCACGGCCCGCTCGAAGCCGACGAGCGCCTGCGCGACCATCTGCTGCTGCCGGCCGGCGCCAACCCGCGCACGATCGCCTGGGCCGAGGATCTGCGCAGCCAGCCACGCTTCGCGCAGGCCGACGCGTCGACGCTCGTTCGCGCCGTGTTCGACCACATCCGCAGCGCCGGCTTCGTCTATACGCTCACCCCGGGCATTTACGCCGAGGACGGCGGTGTCAACGGCATCGACGAATTCTGGCTCGACCGCCGGCAGGGCTTCTGCGAGCACTACGCCGCCGCCTTCGTCGTCATCCTGCGCGCGATGGGCGTGCCGGCGCGCGTCGTCACCGGCTACCAGGGCGCCGATGCCGAGCCGGTCGACGGCTACTGGATCGTGCGCCAGAGCAACGCCCACGCCTGGGCCGAATACTGGCAGGCCGGCCGCGGCTGGCTGCGCGCCGACCCGACGGCCGCCGTCGCACCCGACCGCATCGTCCGCAGCCGCCGGCTCGAGCCGGCGTCGGGCCTCGTCGCCAGCGCGATCGGCGGCGTGAGCCCCGCCCTGCTGGCCCGCCTTCGCAGCGGCTGGGAGGGCCTGAACAACCGCTGGAACCAGTGGGTGCTGAACTATTCGCGCGGCCAGCAGCTGGACTTGCTGAAGGACGCCGGGTTCGACGCCCCCAACTGGCAGGATCTCGCGCTGCTGCTGATCGGCGCCTCGAGCGCGCTCGCACTCGCCGGCGCCGGATGGGCCTGGTGGGACCGCCAGCGGGTCGAACCCTGGGTGCGCGAATCGGCACGCCTGCGCCGGGCGCTGCGGCGGCTCGGCATCGACGCCGGCGCGCACGAATCGCCGGGCCGGCTCGCCGATGCGGTGGATGCGCGCTTCGGCGCGGCGGGCGCCGCGCTGGCCGACGCGCTGGCGAGACTCGAACAGCAGCGCTACGGCCGCGGCGGGCGGCGCGATCCGACGCGCGCGGTGCTGCGCAGCGTGCGGATCGAAGCCGGCCGCCTCGCGCGGCGACAATCGCCGGCATGAGATCTCGATGGAGGGGCCTGCCGATTGCCGCCGCGGCGGCGGTGATGGCGCTCGCGCTCGCGAGTGCGCCGGCGGGCGCTGCCGCGTCGCGGCACAAGAAGGCCAAGCCGCAGACGACCCAGAAGGCGGCGAAGGCCGACCCGGCGCGCAAGGATGCGAGCTATCTGCAGCGCGACGACGTGATGCGCTTCGGCGTCGAGATCGCCGAGCGCAACGGGCTGGACACCGCCTGGGTGCTGACGGCGCTTGCCGATGCGCGCTATCAGCCGAGCGTCGTCAAGTTCATCGCGCCGCCGCCGGCCGGCACGGCCAAGAACTGGGCCGCCTATCGCGCCCGCTTCGTCGAGCCACGGCGCATCACGGCCGGCGTCGCATTCTGGCGCGCCAACGAAGGCTGGCTGCTGCGCGCCGAGGACGTCTACGGCGTGCCGCCCGAGATCGTCGTCGGCATCATCGGCGTCGAGACGATCTACGGCCAGCAGATGGGCAACTTCCGCGCCATCGACGCGCTCACCACGCTGGCGTTCGACTACCCGGCCGGCGCACGCGATCGAAGCGCATTCTTTCGCGCCGAACTCGAGCAGCTCTTCATCCATTGCCGCAGTACGCCGCAGCGCGCCGGCTGCGACCCGCTCACGCTGCGGGGCAGCTATGCCGGCGCGCTCGGGATGCCGCAGTTCATGCCCGGCAGCATCAACCGGCATGCGGTGGATTTCGATGGCGACGGCCGCATCGACCTGCGCGACAGCAGCGCCGACGTGATCGGCAGTGTCGCCCACTACCTGGCCGAGTACGGCTGGCGGCGCGGCGTGCCGACGCACTTCGCGGTCGCGGTGCCGGTCGACGCCGCCGACCGCGCACTGCTGCTCGGCCCCGATATCGTCCCGACCTTCAGCCCGGCGCAGTTCGCCGCGCACGGCGCCGTGCTCGCGCCCGAGGCGCAGCGCTTCGACGGCCTGCTCGCCCTCGTCGAACTGCAAAACGGCGCCGCCGCGCCGAGCTATGTCGCCGGCACGTCGAACTTCTTCGCGATCACGCGCTACAACCAGTCGAGCTACTACGCGATGGCGGTGATCGAGCTCGGCGAGGCGGTCAAGCAAGGTATCGGCGCGGCGCGCTGAGGCCACGATATGCCGTGGCGCGCCCCGGCTGTCGGCGCGCACCGCAGTTCATCGCGCGATTGGCGCATTTCGTCGCAACGGGCGTGCATTGCCCGGTGCGGGTGCCGATACTGAGGCCATCGAGAGCAAGGAACGCACTCGACGCCACTGACCAAGGAGCCCGCCATGAATGCATCGACTTCCCTCAAGACCGTCCTGCTGATCGCCATCGCGTCGGTATTCGCGACCGCAATCGAGCTCGCCGGCATCGACAGTCTGGCGGCGCCGCGCGAGGCCGCCTTCAAGCAGGCCGTCGTTCAATTGCCGACCGTCGTCGTCACCGCGCAGAGCCGGTCGCAGGCGGTCGCCAGCGTGCAGCAGCTTCCGCGGATGGTGATCGTCGGCCGCCGCGATGCGCGGATCGCGAACGCACCGGAGGCGCGCGCCGCGTCCGAGAGCTAATCGTGGAAGGCTGATCGCGACCTGAACGCGACCGGCATTGCGCGGCAGACCCGAACGGTCTGCCGCGCATTTTTTTGCCCGCGCCCTGCCTTGTTCTCGCCGCTTGCGCCGGCGCCTTCAATCGACCGCGCCGGGCGACGCCGGCGGCGCAGCGCGATGCTGCCAGTAGTGGCGGACCGCATCGCGCTGGCAGGACCCCGATACGTCGCCCGCCGACCCGCTGGGCGTCCAGGTCCAGGCGCCGCAATGCGGACTGGCGACGAGCTGCACGGCGCGCTCTCGATAGCGCGCGACGACGTCGGGCGCCGGATGGCCGAAGCGGTTGCGGTAGCCCGCCTGGATGATCGCGATGCGAGGCTGGACTGCGTCGAGGAAGGCCGCGCTCGACGAGCTGCGGCTGCCGTGGTGCGGAACGAGCAGCACGTCGCTGCGCAGCGCCGCAGCGTCGGCGGCGACGAGTGCCGCCTCCTGCTGGCGTTCGATATCGCCGGCCAGCAGCACGCTGATATCGCTGCCCCGGACGCGCAGCACGCACGACAATGCATTGGGCTTGCGAAGCCGCTCGAAGTCCTGCGGCTGCGGATGGAGCACCTCGAATCCGACGCCGTCCCACTGCCAGCGCTGGC
The DNA here is from genome assembly GCA_014879745.1 of Burkholderiaceae bacterium. Lineage (GTDB taxonomy): Bacteria > Pseudomonadota > Gammaproteobacteria > Burkholderiales > Burkholderiaceae_C > CAIKUF01. The sequence goes on from JACSRM010000500.1 coordinate 12,845, forward strand.
CGGCCTCGCAGCGGCTGTGGCGCGGCGCCGCCAGAATCAGCGGATGGCCTGGTTCGAGCGAGCTCGAGACGGCCGCCACCGGCAGCGCGGCCAGCAGTGCCGCTGCACCGCCGACGTGATCGTTGTCGCGGTGGCTGAGCATCAGCAGGTCGATGCGCGACTCGCCCATCGAGCGCAGCAGCGGCAGCAGCACCCGTTCGCCGGCGTCGGCGTCGGGCGAATACCGCGGCCCGGCATCGTAGACGAGCAAATGGTTGGCCGTGCGCAACAGCACCGCCGTGCCCTGCCCGACGTCGACGACGGTGAGCGCGAACTGCCCGTGCGGCGGCAGAATGCGCGGCGGCAGCAGCAGCGGCACCGCGAGCGGCACCGCGAGCAGGCGCAAGCGCCACGGCAGCGGCAGCACGACCAGCAGCGCGCCAAGCAGCGCCGCGAGCTGCGCCCAGGCCGGCGCCGCCGCGACGCTCCATACCGCCAGCGGCAGCCCGGCGAGCCAGGAGAGGTAGGCGACGAGCCTCTCGACCATCCAGGCGGCGAGCGCCCACAGCGGAGCAAAGAATGCGCCGAGCAGTGCGAGCGGGGTGACGACGAGCGTGACGAGCGGAATCGCCGCAAGGTTGGCGACGAAGCCGACGAGCGAGACCTGGCCGAAGAAGACGAGCGTCAGCGGCGCGAGGCCGACCGTCGCGATCGCCTGTGCCCGGATGCCGGCGTGGGCGTGGCGCCACAGGGCCCGCAGCGCGCGCAAGATGCGGCCTTCGGTGCCGTCGGACGGCTTGCGCGCGGCCGCGGCGTGCACCGGCTCGGACGACATCAGCAGCCCGACCGCCATGAACGACAGCCAGAAGCCCGGCTGCAGCAGCGCCCACGGATCGCCGGCCGTCACCACCACGGCGGCGGCGATCAGCACCAGCGGCCACGGCCAACGTCGGCCTATGGACTGCAGCAGGACGACGGTCGCGAGCATCCACACCGTGCGCTGCGCCGGCACGCCGAAGCCCGAGAACAGCGCATAGCCGAGCGCCGCGGCGACGCCCGCCCAGGCCGCGGCGCGCTGCGCCGGCAGCCACGCCATCGCCCGCGTGCTGCGCCGCCACAGCGGTGCAACGAGCAGCGCCGCAAGCCAGGCGAACATCGTGATGTGCAGGCCGCTGATCGACATCAGGTGCGCGACGCCGGTATCGCGGAAGACCGCCCAGTCGGCGCTCGCGATCGCCGCCTGGTCGCCGACCGCGAGCGCGGCGAGGACGCCGGCGGCGCGCGCGTCGCCGATGCCGGCCAGCATCGCATCGCGCACCGATTGGCGCCAGCGTGCGATGACGAAACCCGACGCCGGCGCCAGCATCACCGGCGCGACGCCATCGCGCACATAGCCGCTCGCCCGCACGCCCTGCTCGAAGAGGTAGAGCTCGTAATCGAATCCGTGCGGATTCGCATTGCCGTGCGGCTGCTTCAGGCGCACCTGCAGCCGCCAGCGCTGGCCGGGGCGCAGCGTCTGGCGCGGCGTGTCCGCTACCGGCGCGGCTTCTTCGCCGCGCGCCGCGTACCAGGCGAGCGTCACGCGGCGCGGCACCCGCACCGCTGCCGCGTCGAGGCTGGCCTGCTCGATCTCGAAGCGAAATCGCACCCCGGTCGCGGTCGCCTGCGGCATATCGGCGACGACGCCGCTGACGATCAGGTCGCGGCCTTCGAGGTCCGGCGCCAGGCCATCGGCGAGCCGCCAGGCGGCATTCAGCCCGGTCAGCGCAAACCCGGCGAGCGCCGCGGCCGGCAGGTACAGCAGCGCAGCAAGACGGCGGGAGCGGGCGCGCGCCGCGACCACCATCGCCAGCACCGCCAAAGCGATGGCGACCGCATAGGGTGCGACCGGCCAGAGCGCGGCCTGCTGCAACTGGAGCGCAACGCCGGCCAGCCAGGCGAGACCTGCGGTTGCGAGCAGCGCGCCGGGCGAGGGGTGCGGCATGCCGGCAGTGTAGGATTGCCGCAAGCCGTCATACCGGGCATCGCCCGGACGTTCGGGCGCCGGCGGCAATTGCGTCGCGCGGCGATCAATCCAGGAGCATGCAGCACATGTCCGTCTACGATCGACTGAAGTCCCTCGGCATCGAATTGCCGCCGGTGGCCGCCCCCGCCGCCGCCTACGTTGCGTTCGTGCGCAGCGGCGACCTCGTCTTCCTCTCGGGCCATATCGCCAGGCGCGACGGCAAGCCCTGGGTCGGGCAGCTCGGCCGCGAGATCGATACCGCGACCGGCAAGCAGGCGGCGCGCGCGGTCGCGATCGACCTGCTCGGCACGCTGCACGCAGCGATCGGCGACCTCGACCGCGTCACGCGCATCGTCAAGGTGATGAGCCTCGTCAACAGCACGCCGGCGTTCACCGAGCAGCACCTCGTCACCAACGGCTGCTCGGAACTGCTCGGCGAGGTCTTCGGCGACAAGGGCACGCACGCGCGCAGCGCGTTCGGCGTCGCGCAGATTCCGCTCGGCGCCTGCGTCGAGATCGAACTGATCGCCGAAGTCAAGTGAGCACGGCCTTCCTGCGGCGCACCTCGCGGCGGCTGCCGCTCGCGATGGCACTGGCTTGCCTGCTCGCGGTCGGCTTCGCGCTCATTGCGCAGTACGCGTTCGACATGCGGCCCTGCCCCTGGTGCGTGCTGCAGCGGCTGCTCTATCTCGTCATCGCGCTGCTGTGCGTCGTCTGCGCGTTCCTGCCGTGGCGGCGCGCACGGCTCGCGCTGAGCATCGTGATCCTGCTCGCCGCCTCCGCCGGCATTCTGGCGGCGGTCTACCAGCACGAGGTCGCGGCCAAGCAGTTCACCTGCACGCTGACCTTTGCCGATACGCTCGTCACGACGCTTGGCCTCGAAACCTTGTGGCCGACGATGTTCAAGGTGACGGCGTCGTGCGCCGAGGCGGCGGTATCGATGCTCGGCGTGCCGTTCGAATACTGGAGCCTCGCGCTGTACGCGCTGCTCGCGCTCGGTGCCGCGGTGCTCGCGCTGCGCAGCATCCGCGTTCGCGCCGGGTAGTCCGGCGCAAGCTCAGTTCGCCAGGATCTTGTCGAGAAAGTCCTTCGTGCGCGGTTGACGGTTCTCCGGGTGGCCGAAGAACTCGTCCTTCGCGCAGTCCTCGAGGATGCGGCCGCCGACGTCGATGAAGATCACGCGATTCGCGACCTTGCGCGCGAAGCCCATCTCGTGCGTGACGACCATCATCGTCATGCCCTCCTTGGCGAGGCCGACCATGACGTCGAGCACCTCGCCGACCATCTCGGGGTCGAGCGCCGAGGTCGGCTCGTCGAACAGCATCACGATCGGGTCCATCGACAGCGCGCGCGCGATCGCGACGCGCTGCTGCTG
>JACSRM010000306.1 GCA_014879745.1 Burkholderiaceae bacterium
GGATGATCAGCATGTCGTCGCTGCGGCCGACGATCTTGCCCATGCGGCGCATGCTGCGCGCGGTCGGCGCGTGCAGCCGCGTCAGGTCGCGCGTGCGGTAGCGGATCACCGGCAGCGCCTCCTTCGTCAGCGTCGTGAAGACGAGCTCGCCTTCCTCGCCGTCGGGCAGCACGGCGCCGGTGACAGGGTCGATGATCTCGGGGTAGAAGTGGTCCTCCCAGACGACCGGGCCGTCCTTCGTCTCGACGCATTCGTTGGCGACGCCGGGGCCCATCACCTCGGACAGGCCGTAGATGTCGACCGCGTCCATGTTGGCGCTCGCCTCGATATCGCGGCGCATCGCCTCGGTCCACGGCTCGGCGCCGAAGATGCCGATCTTGAGCGACGACGCGGTCGGGTCGAGCCCCTGGCGGCGCATCTCCTCGACGATCACCTGCATGTAGCTCGGCGTGACCATGATGATGTCGGGCTTGAAGTCGTTGATCAGCTGCACCTGCTTCTCGGTCTGCCCGCCCGACATCGGAATCACCGTGCAGCCCAGGCGCTCGGCGCCATAGTGCGCGCCCAGCCCGCCGGTGAAGAGGCCGTAGCCGTAGGCGACGTGCACGAGGTCGCCGGCACGGCCGCCGGCGGCGCGGATCGAGCGCGCGACGAGATTCGACCAGTGATCGATATCGGCCGCGGTATAGCCGACGACGGTCGGCTTGCCGGTCGTCCCGGAGGACGCGTGGATGCGCATCACGCGCTCGCGCGGCACGGCGAACATGCCGAACGGATAGTTGTCGCGCAGCTCCTTCTTGGTCGTGAAGGGAAACTTCGCCAGATCGGCAAGCTGCTTCAGATCCGACGGCTGCACCCCCTGGGCGTCGAATGCCTTTCGGTAGTGCGGCACGTTGTCGTAGGCGTGCTGCAGGCTCCAGCGCAGGCGCTGCAGCTGCAGGGCCTGCAATTCGTCCTGGCTGGCGCGCTCGATCGGGTCGAGCGTCGTGGGGCTGAAGGGGCGCTTCATGGTTCGGCCTCGGTGGGGTTCAGATCCGGGTGGCGGGCAGCTCGACGGTGGGCTTGCCCTTGGCGCTGTAGGAGCGCCCGCGCATCAGCGCGACGCGCTCGCCGCGCTGGTTGGTGACGGCGACGTCGTAGATGCCGAGCCGGCCGCGGCGGCTCGCCTCGCTCGCCGCGGCGACCAGCACGTCGCCCTCGTACGCCGGCGCGAGCAGCTCGATCGCCAGCCCCGACGCGACGGTGAGTTCGTTGTACGAGTTGCAGGCGCAGGCGAACGCCGAGTCGGCAAGCGTCGTGATCAGTCCGCCGTGGCAGCTGCCCAGGCCGTTGAGCATATCGGGGCGCACCGTCATGCGCAGCGTCGCGCGGCCCGGCGTCATGGCATCGATCGTGATGCCGAGCGCCTGCGAGGCGCGGTCGGCGGCGTACATGCCGATGCGCACTGCGTCGGCGATCTGCTGCGGCGTGAGGGCGCCGCCGGTGGCAGGCGTCGGCGATCTCATCGGTCGCCGAACACGGGTTTGCGCTTGGCCATGAAGGCGGCCACGCCCTCGCGGTAGTCGGCCGCCGCGCCCATTTCGCTTTGCGCCCGCGCCTCGGCGGCGAGCGCCTGCGCGTAGTCGAGCCCTTCGGCGGCGTCGATCACCTCGCGTGTGCGCGCCAGCGCCGCCACCGGCATCGCCGCCAGCCGCGCGGCGAGCGTCGCCACCTCCGGCTCGAAAACGGCATCGTCGACGCAGCGCCAGATGAGGCCGATGCGCTCGGCCTCTTCGGCGCCGAGCTTGTCGCCGAGCATCGCCAGCCCGAGCGCGCGCGCGCGGCCGACGAGCCGCGGCAGCAGCCAGGTGCCGCCGCAATCGGGGACCAGAGCGATCTTCGAGAAGGCCTGGATGAAGCTCGCCGAACGCGCCGCGAGCACGAAGTCGCAGCCGAGCGCGAAGTTGGCGCCTGCTCCCGCCGCGACGCCGTTCACCGCGGCGACCACCGGCACCGGCATCGAGCGGATGCGCAAGGCGAGCGGCAGGTAGCAACGATCGATCAGTGCGCCGATATCGGGCTGCTTCGCGCCGGGCGTGAGATCGGGTGCGACCGCCGGGTCGGACAGGTCCTGCCCGGCGCAGAAGCCGCGCCCGGCACCGGTGACGACGACGCAGCGCACGCCGGCATCGGCGGCGGCCGCCTCGAGCGCGGCAAGCAGCTCGGCATGCATCGCGGTCGTGAAGCTGTTGAGCGCGTGCGGCCGGTTGAGTGTCAGCGTGCGCACTGGACCCTCGTCGGAAACGAGGATGAGTCGGTCGGCATCGGGAGTTGCGGGCATGATGGAGGAAGGGTCGAGTGGGAGTGCGCTTGCTGCGGTCGACGATCGATTTCGGGGGTGGCGAATTCGGGGCGTCGCGAGGCGCCCTATCCATTACCGACCGGTCGGTTGAGTTTAACCATGCCGGAATCAGGGTGCAATCAAGAGTTTCCCGCCCGATCGGTGGATGCCGCCGCCCCGAGCGCCGCCACCGTGGTCGATACCGTCGGGCACTGTAGTGAACTGATGGAATCGCCGTTCTGACAAGGCGCAAACCGGCGCCAGACCGCAGGCATCGCCAGAGCTTGCCGCGCCGTCAAGGCGACCCCGCCGCGTTCCCGCATACCGAACAGCGCCGCGGACTGCACTAGCATCCAGAGGTGGTTGCGAGCGCCCCGTTCGCGACCGAACCGACAACGCGAGGAAGCAGATGAAGCGATCGATGTGGTTCACGATGGCGGTGCTTGCCGTGGCAAGCACCAGTGCGGCAGCCGAATGGGTGGCGATGGGCAACAACGGCCAGGCCGACATCTATATCGACAAGACGACCATCACCCGCAGCGGCGATACGGCGAAGATGTGGTCGCTGCAGGAGTTGAAGCAGCCCGGTTCGGCCGGCGGCGCGGCCTATGTCTCGCTCAAGCGGCAAGACGAGTACGACTGCAAGGAGCCCCGCACGCGCGGCGTGGAGATTTCCGCTTTCCCGGAACCGATGGCGCAGGGCAAGGCCGTTGCGTCCGAGAAGGGCTCCAGCGCCTGGGCCAAGATCGCGCCCGGTTCGGTGAGCGACGGCATGTGGAGGATCGCCTGCGGCAAGGAGTAGCGGGCGCGGGCTCGATCGCGCCGACCCTCGGCGACGACCCGCCCGAAGCAAGAAGGACGCGCCGCGGCCGACGGGTCAGTTCGACGGCTTCATCGGCCGCCCCGCCGCCCGCTGCAGCGGCCGCGAATTCATCGGATCCAGGCGCGAGAAGTTTGCGATCGGCCCGGCGGATGCCTGCGCCGGCTGGCGCATCACCATCCAGCACGCGCCTTCGGTGCGCGGCGGCGTCGTCAGCGACCCCATATCCTCGCGATGCCGACGGGTATCGCTGCGGTTTGCGCCTTGCCGGTACGGCAAGGCCGTCGGTTTTCTCGCGCGCCTCGCAGTATCGAACACTGCGCCGGATCAGCCCAATCCCTGCTTGACCCACAGCCAGGCGACCGCGCCGACGCTCATCATCGCGAGCGAGGTCACGGCCAGCGCGATCGCCGAGTGCATGACGAGCGGCGCGATCGCGCCGGCGACGAAACCGTTGGCCATGCTGCCGATGAAGGCCTGGATCGACGACGCCATGCCGCGCCGCTCGGGGACGAGGTCGAGCACCATCAGCGTCACGACCGGCACCATCAGCGCCCAGCCGAAGGCGTAGATCGCGATCGGCCACATAGCCCACCACGCGTTCGGTTCGAACGCGAGGTTCAGCAGCACGTTCGCGACCGAGATCGCGACCATGATGATGAAGCCGCGCCGGATCTGGTGCTTGGGCCGGATATTGCCGGCGAGCCGGCCCGACAGCCAGGCGCCGCCCATGATGCCGCCGATCGTCATGCAGAAGAACCAGAAGAACTGTCCCGGTCCGAGGCCGAGGATGTCGCCGAGGAAGACCGGCGCCGACAGCACGTAGAGGAACATGCCGTTGAACGGTATGCCGCTGGCCAGTGCGAGCAGCATGAAGCGCGGGTTCTTGCCGAGTTCCCAGTAGCCGCGCAGCAGGTTGCCGAGGTTGAAACGCTGCTTGAAGCCATCGTGCAGCGTCTCCGGCAGCAGCCGGTAGTTCGCTGCCCACAGCAGCACGCCGATGATCGTCAGGAACCAGAAGATCGCGTGCCAGCCGACGTGGATGAAGAGAAAGCCGCCGACCATCGGCGCGACCGCCGGCGCGACGCCGAAATAGATCGTCACCTGCGACATCACGCGCTGCGCGTCGGCCGGGTGGAACATATCGCGGATCACGGCGCGCGAGACGACGACGCCCGCGCCGGCCGACATGCCCTGCACCGCGCGCCAGAAGACGAGCGCGCCGATATTGTTCGACAGTGCGCAGCCGGCCGACGCGAGGGTGAAGAGCGCGATCCCCCACAGCACGACCGGGCGGCGCCCGAAGCTGTCGGACAGCGCGCCGTGAAACAGATTCATGATCGCGAAGCCGAACAGGTAGGCCGACAGCGTCTGCTGCATCTCGACTGGCGAGGCGCCGATCGACTTCGAGATGCCGGCAAACGCCGGCAGGTAGGTGTCGATCGAGAACGGCCCGAGCATGCCGAGGCAGGCCAGCAGCAGCGCAAGCGTCCACTTCGGCGCGCGCCAGAGCGTATGGGCATCGGGGTTCATCGACATGCGTTCTTCTTCTTCGCGGATTCGGCCGGGTAAAAGTGTGAAGCGGGCCGATAGGCCGGATTCTGTGCGCCGCGGCCCTCTTGCGAAGGCCGCGCCGTGACCGCCATTCCTCTGGGCCGTGCATCGCTGCACGGCTCGGTGCCACCCACCCGCCGGCTCCGCGGGCCGCCTCATCGCCGGCCTATTCGGTGTTGCTGCGCGTAAAGATTGCCGCGTTTCACTCCGGACTGAACCGGCTCGTCTCTGTGGCTCTGATTCGCACCTCGCGGTGGACGGGCGTTACCCGCTACGCTGCCCCGTGCAGTCCGGACCTTCCTCCAGTGCGCCCTTTCGGGCCCCGCACCAGCGGCGGTCTGGCCCGCTTCACGGCGCCGATTATCCCAGCGACCGGCGCGGCGCGCTTGCCCCGGCTCAGGCCGGGTCGACGAAGCGAACCTGATTCGGCGCCTTCTCCGGCTGCAGGGCGAAATGCCCGGCGTGCTTCTTGAAGACCTTGGTCGACGCCGCGGTCTTGCCGAGCAGCTTGGCGCGGCGCAGCGGCTCGGCAGCGGTGCGCAATTCGACCCACTGGCCACCGCGCAGCGCGGGCACGGCGTCGAGAATCGCTTGCACGTCCTTCGGCAATGTCACCGTGTCTGGCGCGGGGTCGGGCGCGGCGTCGGTTGGATTCGCCGCATTCGGCTTGTTCACGGTCTTCGCGGCTGCGCGTTTGGCGGGTTTTGCGGGGCCCGCCTTGGCCGCCGCGCCCCCCGACGCCGCGCGCGCCTTCGCGGTGCGGTGGTCGAGTTCGACGAAATCGTCGTAGACCTGCTTGGACTCCTCGCCCGTCTTGCCCTTCTGGCCGATGCCCTCGACGCGGCAGCCCGTCTCGCGCAGGCGGATCACGAGCGGCGCGAAGTCCGAATCCGACGATACGATCACCGCGACCGCCGGACGGTCGGCGATCGCGAGGGCCATCGCGTCGACCGCGAGCGCGATATCGGTCGAATTCTTGCCGGTCGAGACATTGACGATCGGCCGGATCGAAAGCCGCTTGAAGAGCGCCAGGTGCTTGAGCGCCGCCTCCGCCGTGCAGTAGGCGCGGCGCACGTGCGCCGCACCGTGGCGCTCGACGATCGTCGCCAGCGCCTGCTCGACGACGCTCGCCGAGACATTGTCGGCGTCGATCAGCACCATCACGCGCGGCGTCGATTTCATTGCAGCTTCCAGTTCAGCGTCTCGCCGCCGAGCAGCGGCTTGAGGCGCGCGTCGCCGAAGGCGACCGATTCGGGCAGCGTCCACCGCTCGCGCGCCAGCGTCACGCGGCCGGTATTGCGCGGCAGGCGGTAGAAATCCGGCCCGTTGAAGCTCGCGAAGGCTTCGAGCCGGTCGAGCGCATTCGCGGCGTCGAACGCTTCGGCGTAGAGTTCGAGCGCCGAAAGCGCGGTGAAGCAGCCCGCGCCGCAAACCGACTGCTCCTTCAGCGCGACGGCATGCGGCGCGCTGTCGGTGCCGAGAAAGAACTTCGCGCTGCCCGACGTCGCCGCATCGACCAGCGCGCGGCGATGCGCCTCGCGCTTGAGCACCGGCAGGCAGTAGAAGTGCGGGCGCAGGCCGCCGACGAAGAGCGCATTGCGGTTGAAAAGCAGATGGTGCGCGGTGATCGTCGCCGCAAGGTTCTCGCCGGCCTCGGCGACGTACTGCGCCGCGTCGCGCGTCGTGATGTGCTCGAAGACGACCCGAAGCGCGGGAAAGTCGCGCCGCAGCGGCGCGAGCACGCGCTCGATGAAGACCGCCTCGCGGTCGAACGTGTCGACCTGCGGATCGGTCACCTCGCCATGCACGAGCAGCAGCAGGCCCTCGCGCTGCATCGCGTCGAGCGTCGGATACGTCTTGCGTAGATCGGTCACGCCGGCGTCGCTATTCGTCGTCGCGCCGGCCGGGTAGAGCTTGACGGCGACGATGCCTTCCGCCTTCGCGCGGCGAATCTCGTCGGGCGCGAGCGTGTCGGTGAGATAAAGCGTCATCAGCGGCTCGAAGCGCGACCCCGGCGGCAGTGCGGCGGCGATGCGGGCGCGGTAGGCGAGCGCCTGCGCGGTCGTCGTGATGGGTGGCTTCAGGTTGGGCATCACGATCGCGCGGCCGAACTGGCGCGCGGTATGCGGCACGACCGCGGCGAGCACCGCGCCGTCGCGCAGGTGCAGGTGCCAATCGTCGGGTCGAGTGATCGTGATCTGCTTTGGCATTGCGGCATTTTCGCATCGGGGCACGCGCTGTCCCGGCGCCGAATGCCCCACGAGCCTCGAACCGGCGAATGCCAGACCCCGGGTAAGCCCGAGGCGCTCACCCCCCCGATCGCGGGGGCTCGGGGTCTGGACACCCGGGCGTCGATGGATACATTCAACTCAGGGCGACGAGATCGAGTTCGCAGCCCATGGTTTCCAGCTTCGAAACATCAATCAGGAGGTCTACTTGAAGTCATTCAAGCACTTTGCGGTCGCAGCCGCACTCGGCGTCTCCCTGCCGGCATTCGCGGATATCGTCATGCTCGACTTCGAGGGCATCGGCAACCTCAATCCGGTCGGCGATTGGTACAACGGCGTTGGCGGGCCGAACTACGGCGTCTCGTTCAGCGCGGCCACGCTCGCACTCGTCGATCAGGACGCCGGCGGCAGTGGCAATATCGCGAACGAACCGTCGGCCGATACGGTCATGGTCTTCCTCGCGGCGGACAACGCGGTATTGAATGTCGCCGCTGGATTCGAAACCGGATTCTCGTTCTTCTACTCGTCGGCGACGGCGGCCACGGTCACGGTCTACGACGGCCTAGACAAGTCCGGCAACGTGCTCGGGTCTATCGATCTCGCGGCGCAGTACAACATCGGCTGCACCGGCGACCCGACCGGAGACTACTGCAACTGGACGCCGATCGGCGTGACCTTCAGCGGCATCGCGAAGTCGATCGACTTCGGCGGCACCGCAAACTACACCGTCTACGACAACATCACCTTCGGCACCGATGTGCCGGTGATTCCGGAGCCTTCGACCTACGCGCTGATGGCGCTAGGCTTGGCCGGCATCGGCCTCGCGGCGCGCCGCCGCCGGCGCGGGTGAGGATCCGCGCCTCGCGATCGGGGCGCCGTCACGCGCTGACGGTGCCCGGTATTCCTGGAGGCGGTTGCATGCCAGGTCACCAATGGCCTGCGTCTTCATCCGCCCGCGCTCTCGCAGTGATAGAAGGAACTTGCCCATGAAACCGAAGCTTTCTATTGCGGCGATCTTGATCCCCATCGCCGCCCTCACCTGCCAGTCGGCCGTCGCTGCGACGACCTATCTGAACGAGTCGAATATCACCGTCGCGGTCGGATCGGGAACCTCGCCCGGGAGTTTCAACAATACCTTCGACAACGGCGCGACCATCAACAAGGTCATCGATGCGCCGTCCGCCGACGCGGAAGAGATCCACAGCCAGGCAACTCATATCTGGTTTACCGCGGCGCAGACTGGCGGCGGGCTCGAGTTGCTGTTCGACTTCCAGATCGAATATGACCTGAGCGTGCTGCATTTCTGGAACTACACCAGCGAAGGCTACGACGTCGACAACGTCGACTTCAGCTTTTACGACGGCAGCAATGTCCTGGTTGGGTCGCTCTCGGTTGCGCCGGCTCTCGGAAGCTATCCCGGCATCCGCGCCGAGGACATCGCTCTGGACGCGCCATTGAACGTCCGCTACGTCACCGCGTTTCTGACAGGAAGCAATCGGCAAGTCGACTTTCAGAATATCGGCTTCACAGCAACCGTGTCTGCGGTTCCCGAGCCCTCGACCTACGCATTGATGGTGCTCGGCCTGGCCGGTATCGGCCTCGCCACGCGCCGCCGCAGGAGCGTCTGAGCTTCACATCCCAGCGGAGCGCTCGGCGCCCGCACAGCGCCCGCCATGCCGTCAAGGCCTGGCGGGCGCTTTCATTGCCGGCAACCGCTGCCACGTTGGATTGCGGCAGGGGCCACGGGCGGAGGTCGCGGCCATCGGACGCCGGGAGTTCGCGATGTGCGCAGCCTCGGGTTATCCCTGGTTCGCGACCCCCTTGATCGGGGGGGGTCGCGGTCTGGTCATCCCTGGCCAAGTTGAATACATTTGTTTACAGGGGCATCGACGATGCTGTCGGAGCCTGGCTCTGCTTCAGATCTCACCACGTCAGGAGGACTCGATGAAGACATTCAAGAAGCTCGCGGTCGCGGCCGCGCTCTCGGTCACCTTGCCGGCGTTTGCCGACGTGATCTTTCTCGATTTCGAAGGCATCGGCAACCAAATGCCGGTCGGCGACTTCTACAACGGCGGCGGCGGTCCGAACTACGGCGTATCGTTCAGCGACGCCACGCTCGCCATCATTGATGCGGACGCTGGCGGTACCGGGAACATCGCCAACGAACCGTCGCCCGATACAGTCATGTTCTTCCTGGACGCGAACAACGCGATCCTGAACGCCTTGAACGGCTTCGATACCGGGTTTTCGTTCTACTACTCGTCGGCGTTTGCGGCGACGGTGACGGTGTGGGATGGTCTCGATGGAACCGGCAACCTGCTCGGCTCGATTGACCTCGACGCCCAGTACAACATCGGCTGCAGCGGCGACCCGAACGGCCAGTACTGCAACTGGACGCCGATCGGCGTCGCTTTCGCCGGCACCGCAATGTCGATCAATTTCGGCGGCACGGCCAACTACACCGCCTACGACAACATCACCTTCGGTGCCGATGTGCCGGTGATCCCCGAGCCGTCGAGCTACGCGCTGATGGCGCTCGGTCTGGCTGGCATCGGCCTCGCCACACGCCGCCGCCGCAACACCTGACGCCTCGAGCCTTTCGCCGGGCGCGCCACGCCCGTCACGCCGTCACGGCCTGACGGGCGTTTTCGTTCGCGGCGGCGTCGCTGCTTTGCTGCAGCCGCCACATCTCGGCATAGCGGCCGCCCTGCGCCAGCAGTTCCAGGTGCCTGCCGCGCTCGACGATGCGGCCGTGCTCCATGACGAGGATGCGGTGCGCGTCGACGACCGTCGAGAGACGGTGGGCGACGACGAGCGCCGTCTTGTCGCGCGCGACGCCCTGCAGCTCGGCCTGGATCGCGCGCTCGTTGGCCGAATCGAGCGCCGAAGTCGCCTCGTCGAAGATCAGGATCGGCGGGTTCTTCAACAGCGTTCGCGCGATAGCGACGCGCTGCTTCTCGCCGCCCGAGAGCTTGAGCCCGCGCTCGCCGACCATCGTCTCGTAGCCCATGGGCGTCGAGGCGATGAAGGCGTGGATGCGCGCCGCCCGCGCCGCGGCGACGACCTCGTCGTGGCTCGCGCCGGGCCGGCCGTAGGCGATGTTGTATTCGACCGTATCGTTGAAGAGCACGGTGTCCTGCGGCACGATGCCGATCGCCGCGCGCAGGCTTTCCTGCGTCACGCCGCGCAGGTCCTGGCCGTCGATCGTGATGCGGCCGCTGCTCACGTCGTAGAAGCGGTACAAGAGCCGCGCGAGCGTCGATTTGCCGGCGCCCGACGGGCCGACGACGGCGACCGTCTTGCCGGCCGGGATCTCGAAGTCGAGGTCGTGCAGGATCGGCCGCGCGGCGTCGTACGCAAAGCTCACGCCTTCGAACCTGACGACGCCGCGCTCGACGTGCAGCGGCTTCGCGTCCGGCGCGTCGGCGACCTCGCGTTCGCGCTCGAGCAGGCCGAACATGCGGTCGAGGTCGGTCAGGTTCTGCTTGAGCTCGCGGTAGATCGTGCCGAGGAAGTTCAGCGGCACGTAGAGCTGGATCATGAAGGCGTTGACCATCACGAGGTCGCCGAGCGTGAGGCGGCCGTCGACGACGCCCTGCGTCGCGCGCCACAGGATCGCGACGAGCGCGGTCGCGATGATGAGTTGCTGGCCGGTATTGAGCAGCGACAGCGTGCGCTGGCTCGTGAGCGTCGCGCGGCGCAGCTTCTCGAGGTTCTCGTCGTAGCGCCGCGCCTCGAACTCCTCGTTGTTGAAATACTTGACGGTCTCGTAGTTCAGCAGCGAATCGATCGCCCGGCTGTGCGACAGCGAGTCGAACTCGTTCATCTGGCGCCTGAACTTGGTGCGCCACTCGGTGAGCGAAACGGTGAACGCGATGTAGACGACGAGCGCGGCGAGCGTGATGCCGGCGAACCAGGCGTCGAACTTCCACGCCAGATAGACGAGCACGAGGCCGACCTCGATCGCGGTCGGGATGATGCTGTAGATCGAGTACGAGATCAGCGAACGCACGGCGCGCGTGCCGCGCTCGATATCGCGCGTCATGCCGCCCGTCTGGCGCTCGAGGTGAAAGCGCAGCGACAGCGCGTGCAGATGGCGGAATACCGACAGCGTGATGCTGCGCGCCGCGCCCTCGGTCGCCTTCGCGAAGACAATCTCGCGCAGTTCGGTGAAGACCGTCGTCGACAGCCGCAGCGCGGCGTAGGCGATCAGCAGCCCGGCCGGTACGACGAGCAGCGCACGCGGATCGCCGGGCTGGATCGCGAGGGCATCGACCAGGTGCTTGAGCAGGATCGGCACGCCGACGTTGGCGAGCTTGGCGGCGACGAGAAACGAAAGCGCGACCGCGACCCGCCAGCGGTAGTGCCACAGGTAGGGCAGCAGCTTCGCGAGCGCCGCCCAGTCCGCGCCCGGCGCGCCAGGCACGGGCGCGGGCGCGAGCGGCAGGGCCGGAGCACGGGCGCGCATCGTGGGCGTGGAGTCGTGGAAGAATCGGGCGATCCGAGACAGCCCAAGGTGAGGCAGATGGCAGAACAATCAAGCCGCGGCGCGGCCGCGACACCGGAACATACCGCAGCGCCGCTGTCCTTGCCGGACGATCGCGATCTGGTGATGCGCGTGATGCCGCTGCCGGCCGACGCGAACGCCAACGGCGACGTCTTCGGCGGCTGGATCATGGCGCAGGTCGACCTCGCCGGCGCGGTGCTGCCGCTGCGCATCGCCAAGGGCAAGATCGTCACGGTCGCGGTCAACGAGTTCATCTTCAAGCAGCCGGTCTCGATCGGCGACCTGCTGAGCTTCTATGCCGAAGTGCTGCGCGTCGGCCGCACGTCGATCACGGTGCGCGTCGAGGTCTACGCCGAGCGCAACCCGGCCGCTCCACAGGTCGTGAAGGTGACCGAGGCGACCGTCACCTACGTCGCGATCGACGCCAAGGGCCAGCCGCGGCTACTCGCCCCGCGCTGAGTCCGCGGCGCTTCAGCGCCAGAGGTCCACCGGCTGCCCGGCCGCGCGCATGCGCTCGGCCTTGGCTTGCAGGTAGCGCTGGAACTCGGGTTCGGTGCGGTAGCTCGCGCTCGCGACATACTCGAGGCTGGCGGCGAGATGGAACGGGCGCTGGTAGCCGTCGATGCGAAATACCTCGCGGTTGCCGCTGTCGAAGAAGACGATCGTCGGCGTATAGCCGACACCCAGCGCGCGCGCCCACGCCTGCGCCGTCGTCTTGCGGCCGTCGGGCGTGACGATCTCGCGCGGATCGGACAGCGCGAAGCGGGCGACATCGAAGCGATCGAGTTGCGCGCGCACCTCGGGGCGGCGAAAGCCCTCGGCGTGCATCTCGTCGCACGGCTGGCAGTGGCGCGTCTCGAACAGCACCGCGAGCGGCTTGGCGCCGGCCTTGCGGCGCAGATCGAACGGTGGCTGCATCAGGAAGGGCTCGTCGGCGAGCTTCGCGTTCGCCTCGTCCTTGACGTGCGCGGCGAGGTAGTCGCCGAGCGATTGCTTGCCCTCCAGCTTCGCGGCGACATAGTCGAGCGCGGCCGAGAAGCGGCGCGGCGGATAGTAGCCGTTGAGACGGGCGACGATGCGCCCGCGCTCGTCGAAAAACAGGATCGTCGGCGTGAACTGAACCTTCAGCAGCCGCCCGAATTCCTTCTCGGTCATCGTGCGGCCGTCGGTCCACGTGACCTCGCGGTCGCCCCACAGGTTGAGCGCGATGGCGACGAAATTGCGGCGCGTCTTGTCGACGATCTCGCGCTGGCTGAAGTTGTTCTGCATCAACTCGCGGCAGTACGGGCAGCCATCCTGGCCGAAATAGACGAGCAGCCG
Organism: Burkholderiaceae bacterium; assembly: GCA_014879745.1. GTDB lineage: Bacteria > Pseudomonadota > Gammaproteobacteria > Burkholderiales > Burkholderiaceae_C > CAIKUF01. The sequence continues at coordinate 12,750 of JACSRM010000306.1, forward strand.
CTTGCCCTCGCGGCCGGCGGCGGCCGCTTCGTCGGCGATGTCGAGAAAGCTGTCGGTAAACCAGCGTGGGATATCGATCGCGTGCGGCGATGCGTCCTGCGCCGCGGCAGGCCACGCGGGCGCGAACGCCAGCATCAGCACGGCAAGCCCTGCCAGCATCCGCCGCAGCATCGACATCCTGCCCTCCCGGCGCCGGTCGCGCCCTTGCGTTCAGTCTACAAAGAAATCGGGGATGAAGGTCTTGGTCCCCGGCTTGACCGAGTATTTCTCCAGATCGGTCACGCCGTGTTGCGCGAGCAGCGCGTCGTCGATGAAGAACTTGCCGCTCGTCGTCTTCGCGTCGCTGGTGAGGATCAGGTAGGCGGCGTCGGCCAGGATCTCGGGCTTGCGGCACATCTCGACGTTGACGCCGGGGATCATCTGCAGCGCGGCGGTCGCGATCGCGGTGCGCGGCCACAGCGAATTGACGCCGATGCCGAGCGGCCTGAACTCGCCCGCGTGGCCGAGCGTGCATTCGCTCATGCCGTACTTGGCCATGGTGTACGCGACGTGGCCCTTGAACCAGTGCTCCTTCATCGACAGCGGCGGGCTCATATTGAGCACGTGCGGGTTGCGGCCGGCCTGCGCGCTCTTCGTCAGTTCGGCCAGGCACGCCTGCGTGCACAGGTACGTGCCGCGCACGTTGACGGAAAACATCAGGTCGAAGCGCTTCATCGGCGTCGCCGGCGTAGTCGTCAGGCTGATCGCGCTCGCATTGTTGACGAGGATGTCGATGCCGCCGAAACGCTTCACCCCCGCTTCGACCGCGGCGAGCACGCTTGCCTCGTCGCGGATGTCGCACTGCTGCGCGAGCGCCTTGCCGCCGGCCGCTTCGATCTCGGCGGCCGCGCTGTGGATCGTCCCCGGCAGCTTCGGATTCGTCTCGGTCGTCTTCGCGGCAATCACGATGTTCGCGCCATCGGCGGCCGCGCGTTTGGCGATCGCAAGGCCGATGCCGCGCGACGCGCCGGTGACGAAGAGGGTCTTGCCTGCGAGCGTATTCATCTGTGTTCCTCCGCGACCGTCAGGGTCAGTTTCGAGATATGCGCCGCGAGCGCCTCGCCGCACGCGCGGTAGACCGGCTCGCCGGGGTGAAAGCCGTCGATCGCCATCGCATCGGGGCCGAGCTCGACCTCGATCACGGCATGCGATACGTCGCTGCGCGTCGCCGTCCAGCGCGCGACGGCGTCGTCGAGGCGGTGCGCGTCGGCACCCATCACGTTGCGCAGCGGGCTCGGCAGCAGCGGGAAGCGCTCGACCGGCGGCAGCGGCGCGAAGACGACGTGCGAAACGCCGCGCTCGCCGAGCAGCCAGTCGGCGAGCGCGGCACGCTGCGCGAGCGCGCGGCGCAGCGGAATCTGATCGATCACGTCGTTGACGCCGGTGACGACGACCGCGACGTCGGCGGCCGGCAATGGCTGCTCGCGCAGCAGCGCGAAGACCTGCTGCGTCGTGAAGCCCGATCGCGCGCGAAGGCTCCACTGCAGCGGCCGCGCGAGCGCACGATGCAGGGCACGGCTCAGGTGGCCGGCGAGCGCCTGATCCTGCCGTGCGACGCCGACGCCGGCGGCCGACGAGTCGCCGGCGATCAGCAGCCGCAGCGCAGGGTCGCCGCGCCCGAGCCGGCCCTCGCGCGGGCCTTCGGCCTCGGGCAGCGACGGCGCGCGCCTGCGCGTCGCGACCGCCTGCGCGACGAGCACCGGTGCGAGGACGAGTTTGAGTGCGAGCGATCGGGCCGGCTCGCCCCTGCTCACTTCGGCCGCTCCCCGTTCTTCCCGGCGCGCTAGAACTTCGAGAAGTCCGGCGCGCGCTTCTCGAAGAAGGCGGTGAACGCCTCCGTCGCCTCGGGGCTGCGCAGGCGTTCGGCGAACTGCTTGCCTTCGATCGCGATCGTCTCCAGCACGGCCGCCGATCGCGCGCGGCGCAGCAGCCGCTTGCTCTGCTGCACCGCGCCCGGCGGCAGCGCATTGAAACGCTCGGCGATGCGGCGCGCATGGCCCATCACTTCGGCCGCCGGCAGCACGGCGTTGGCGATGCCGCACTCGACCGCCTCGGCGGCGGTGAACGGATCGCCGAGCAGCAGCTTCTCCGCCGCGCGCACATTGCCCATCAGTTGCGGCACGACGAGGCTGGAGGCGAACTCGGGGACGAGCCCGAGTCCGACGAACGGCATCGCGAGCCGCGCCTCGTCCGAGACGTAGACGAAGTCGCAGTGCAGCAGGATCGTCGTGCCGATGCCGATCGCCGCGCCGGTGACCGCGGCGATCACCGGCTTGTCGCAGCCGAGCAGCGCGCGCATGAAGTCGAACGCCGGCGACTTCTCGAATTCGCCGCGCCGCTGCATGAAATCCTCGATATCGTTGCCCGACGTGAAGATCCCCGGCTGGCCGGTGATCAGCACCGCGCGCACCGCCGGATCGGCCTGCGCAGCGGTCAGCGCGTCGGCCATCGCGGCGTACATCGCGACGGTGAGCGCGTTCTTCTTCTCGGGACGCGCGATCTCGATCGTCGCGACGCCGTTCAGTACCGCCGTCTTGATCGTCATTCCTGCTCCTCGATCGCGCCGCGGGCGCAGTTCATACGCGCTCGAAGATGCCGGCCGCGCCCTGCCCCATGCCGACGCACATCGTCACCATGCCGTATTTCAGGTTGCGGCGGCGCAGCGCGTGGACGACGGTCGCAGAGCGGATCGCGCCGGTCGCGCCGAGCGGGTGGCCGAGCGCGATCGCGCCGCCCATCGGGTTGACCTTGGCCCGATCGAGCCCGAGGGTGTCGATCACCGCCAGCGACTGCGCGGCGAATGCCTCGTTCAGCTCGATCCAGTCCATCGCATCCTGCGTGAGACCGGCATAGCGCAGCGCCGCAGGGATCGCCTCGATCGGGCCGATGCCCATGATCTCGGGCGCGACGCCGCGCGCGGCAAAGGCGACGAAGCGCGCCAGCGGCTCGAGGTCGAACTGCTTGATCGCCTTCTCGCTGGCGAGGATCAGCGCGCCGGCACCATCGCTCGTCTGCGAGCTGTTGCCGGCCGTGACCGAGCCCTTCGCAGCGAATACCGGGCGCAGCTTCGCCAGGCCCTCGAGCGAGGTATCGGCGCGCGGGCCCTCGTCGATCGCGACGCGGCGCGTCTGCGTCATGACCTCGCCGGTCGCCAGATCGGGCGTGCGGGAGACCACGTCGATCGGCGTCATCTCGTCGGCGAACTCGCCGTCGGCGATCGCCTTCAGCGCGCGGCGGTGCGATTCGAGCGCGAACGCATCCTGCGCCTCGCGGCCGACCTTCCATTGCGCGGCGACCTTCTCCGCCGTCAGGCCCATGCCGTAGGCGATGCCGACATTCTCGTCGCGGGCGAAGACTTCCGGATTGAACGACGGCTTGTTGCCGCCCATCGGCACCAGGCTCATGCTCTCGGC
>JACSRM010000132.1 GCA_014879745.1 Burkholderiaceae bacterium
TGGCGGAGGGAGCGGGATTCGAACCCGCGGGGGGTGTTTAGCCCCCACACGCTTTCCAGGCGTGCGACTTAAACCGCTCATCCATCCCTCCGGGGCTGGCGAGTTTAGCCGACGCGGTCCTTCGCATGGGCCTTGAGCATCGCGAGGCTGACGTAGTCGAGCGCGCGTTCGTGCGTCGCTTCGAGGACGACATCGGGCGCCGCGCCGGCGTCGTAGGCCTCCTTCCAGCGCAGCGCGCAGAGGCACCAGCGGTCGCCCGGCGACAGGCCGCGAAAGCGCGCCTCGGGCAGCGGTGTGGAGAGGTCGTTGCCGCGCAGCCTCGAGAAGGCGAGGAAGGACGCCGTGACGCGCACGCACACGACATGGGCGCCGACATCCTCCTCGTTCGTGTTGCAGCAGCCGTCGCGGAAGAACCCGGTCAGCGGGTCGTAGGAGCAGGGCACGAGTTCGGTGCCGAGGACGTTGTAGGCCATGGTCTTGCTACGTTCGAGTGGGGCAGGGCACCAGCGCCAAGGCGCCGGTTCAGGCTCGTTTCCTTGCTTTCAGTTTAGGCCCAATCGCGGCGCCGGCGCGCGCCTTCAACGCGCGCACGGCCGGCGCTTCGGCCGCATCGGAAGCGTCCTACACTTCGCGCTTCGCCTGCCGCGGTGGTGTGGCGCGAGGGGCCTTCGAATGCAGTATTTCAGCTTTCCGATCGTCATCATCGACGAGGACTTCCGCTCCGAGAACACGTCGGGGCTGGGCATCAGGGCGCTCGCCGAAGCGATCCAGAAAGAGGGCTTCGAGGTCATCGGCAACACGAGCTACGGCGACCTGTCGCAGTTTGCGCAGCAGCAAAGCCGGGCGAGCGCCTTCATCCTGTCGATCGACGACGAGGAGTTCGGCGCCGGGCCGGAGGAAGCGCCGGCGGTGGCGAACCTGCGCAAGTTCATCGAGGAGATCCGGCGCAAGAACGCCGACATTCCGATCTACCTCTACGGCGAGACGCGCACCTCGCAGCACATCCCGAACGACATCCTGCGCGAGCTGCACGGCTTCATCCACATGTTCGAGGACACGCCGGAGTTCGTCGCCCGCCACATCATCCGCGAGGCACGCAGCTACCTCGATTCGCTCGCGCCGCCGTTCTTCAAGGCGCTCGTCGACTACGCGCAGGACGGCTCGTATTCGTGGCACTGCCCGGGGCACTCGGGCGGCGTCGCGTTCCTGAAGAGCCCGATCGGGCGCATGTTTCATCAGTTCTTCGGCGAGAACATGCTGCGCGCCGACGTCTGCAACGCGGTCGAGGAGCTCGGCCAGCTGCTCGACCACACCGGCCCGGTCGCGGCGAGCGAGCGCAACGCGGCGCGCATCTTCAACGCCGACCACTGCTTCTTCGTCACCAACGGCACGAGCACGAGCAACAAGATCGTCTGGCACCACACCGTCGCGCCGGGCGACGTCGTCGTCGTCGACCGCAACTGCCACAAGTCGATCCTGCACGCGATCATCATGACCGGCGCGGTGCCGGTGTTCCTGACGCCGACGCGCAACCACCTCGGCATCATCGGCCCGATCCCGAAGAGCGAGTTCGAGCCGGAGACGATCCGCCGCAAGATCGCCGCCAACCCGCTGCTCGCCGGCGTCGACGCGGCGAGCATCAAGCCGCGCATCCTGACCGTGACGCAAAGCACCTACGACGGCGTGCTCTACAACACGCAGACGATCAAGGCGCTGCTCGACGGCTGGATCGATACGCTGCATTTCGACGAGGCGTGGCTGCCGCACGCCGCGTTCCACAGCTTTTACGGCGCGTTCCACGCGATGGGCAAGAAGCGGGCGCGGCCGAAGCACGCGGTCGTCTACTCGACGCAGTCGACGCACAAGCTGCTCGCCGGCATCAGCCAGGCGTCGCAGGTGCTGGTGCAGGAGGCGGAGCACACCAAGCTCGACCGCCACCTCTTCAACGAGGCCTTCCTGATGCACACCTCGACCAGCCCGCAGTACGCGATCATCGCGTCGTGCGACGTCGCGGCGGCGATGATGGAGCCGCCGGGCGGCACCGCGCTCGTCGAGGAGAGCATCAGCGAAGCGCTCGACTTCCGCCGCGCGATGCGCAAGGTCGAGAAGGAATTCGGCAAGGACTGGTGGTTCACCGTCTGGGGGCCGAGCCGGCTCGCCGAAAGCGGCATCGGCCGCTCGGACGACTGGATGATCAAGGCCGACGCCAAGTGGCACGGCTTCGGGCCGCTCGCCGACGGCTTCAACATGCTCGACCCGATCAAGTCGACGATCGTCACGCCCGGGCTCGACGTCTCCGGCAAGTTCGCGAAGATGGGCATCCCGGCGGCGATCGTCACCAAGTTCCTCGCCGAGCACGGCGTGATCGTCGAGAAGACGGGCCTGTACTCGTTCTTCATCATGTTCACGATCGGCATCACCAAGGGCCGCTGGAACACGCTGCTGACGGCGCTGCAGCAGTTCAAGGACGACTTCGACCGCAACGCGCCGACCTGGCGCGCGCTGCCCGAGTTCTGCGCCGCGCATCCGCGCTACGAGCGCGTCGGCCTTGCCGACCTGTGCCAGAGCATCCACACCGCCTATGCGCGCGGCGACATCGCGCGGCTGACGACCGAGATGTACCTGTCGGACCTGCAACCGGCGATGAAGCCGAGCGACGCCTTTGCGCACATCGCCCACCGCACGACCGAGCGGGTGCCGATCGACGCCCTCGAAGGCCGCGTCACAACCTCTCTGCTGACGCCATATCCGCCGGGCATCCCGCTCTTGATCCCGGGCGAGCGCTTCAACCGCAAGATCGTCGACTACCTGAAGTTCACGCGCGAGTTCAACGCCGCCTTTCCGGGCTTCGATACCGACGTGCACGGCCTCGTCGAGGAGACCGACGAAAAGGGCGAGCGGCGCTACTACGTCGATTGCATCCGCGACTGATGCGCCGCTTTGCCGGCCTCGCGCGCGGGGCCGGCACCGACGGCTGTGCTATATTTCCCGGCTGTCCCGGGCGGCCGATCGCGCCGTCCGTCGATTGGAGTGGTAGTTCAGTTGGTTAGAATACCGGCCTGTCACGCCGGGGGTCGCGGGTTCGAGTCCC
>JACSRM010000323.1 GCA_014879745.1 Burkholderiaceae bacterium
GAGCATCGAGACCGATTTCACGAACAAGCGCTTCGGCCGCATCGACCAGTCGATCGCGATGGGCGCGCTCTTCACCGCGCACCACCTCGGCTGCAAGGCGATCCTCGCGCTGACCGAGTCGGGATCGACGGCGCTGTGGATGAGCCGGCACAATATCAAGGTGCCGATCTACGGCCTGACGACGCAGCTCGTCTCGCAGCGCAAGATGGCGCTGTATCGCAACGTGCGGCCGCTGCTGATGCCGGCGCTGACCGACCGCGACGAGGCGCTCGCACGCGCCGAGACACTGCTCGTCGAGCTGGGCGCGCTGCAGCGCGGCGATACCTACGCGATCACCTGCGGCGAGCCGATGGGCCATCCGGGCGGCACCAATATGCTCAAGGTCTGCCGGGTCGGCGGCTGAAGCCGGACCGGCCGTTCGCAGCGAACAGCGACAATCGGACACCATGACGTTCAGCGTAGACGCTATCCGCGCCGCTGCGCAGCGCCTCGCCGGGCACGTCCTCGAAACGCCGTGCCTGGCGTCGCGAACGCTCGGCGAACTCGTCGGCTGCAAGGTCTTCCTCAAGTTCGAGAACCATCAGTTCACGGCCTCGTTCAAGGAGCGCGGCGCGCTCAACAAGATCGCGCAGCTGACGCCCGCGGAGCGCGCGCGCGGCGTGCTCGCGGTCTCGGCCGGCAACCATGCGCAGGGCGTCGCATATCACGCCCAGCGCCTGGGCATTCCGGCGACGATCGTCATGCCGCGCTTTGCCCCGGCCGTGAAGGTCGAGCGCACGCGCGGCTTCGGCGCGGATGTCGTGCTCGACGGCGACACCTTCGACGATGCCCGCATGCGCGGCATGGCGCTCGCCGCCGAGCGCGGCCTGACCCTCGTCCACCCCTACGACGACCTCGCCGTGATCGCCGGCCAGGGCACGATCGGCCTGGAGATGCTCGCCCAGCAGCCGGCGATCGACGTCCTCGTCGTCGCCGTCGGCGGCGGCGGCCTGATCAGCGGCGTCGCGACGGCGGCACGCGCGATTCGGCCCGGCATCGAGATCATCGGCGTGCAGACCGAGCGCTTCCCGCCGGTCTGGAACGCGGTACACGGCGAGCAGCGCGACTGCGCGCGCGCGACGATCGCCGACGGCATCGCCGTCGCGTCGCCCGGTCAGCTGACCGTGCCGTTGATCCTCGAGCGCGTCGACGACGTGCTGCTGGTCTCGGAAGAGGATGTCGAGCAGGCGATCCTGATGCTGCTCGAGATCGAGAAGACCGTCGTCGAGGGCGCGGGCGCGGTCGGCCTTGCGGCGCTGATGAAGCACCGCGCACGCTTTGCCGGGCGCAGCGTCGGGCTGATCCTGAGCGGCGGCAATATCGAGCCGCTCGTGCTGGCCGAGATCATCGAGCGCGGCATGGTGCGCTCGGGAAGGCTCGCGCGGCTGCGCCTGGATGTGCGCGACGTGCCGGGCGCGCTGGCCGACATGGCGACCCTGCTCGGCCAGCTCGGTGCGAATATCGAGGAGATCCAGCACCAGCGCGCATTCACCTCGCTGTCGGTCGAACGGGCGCAGATCGAGGTCGTCGTCCACACCCGTGGCGCCTCGCACATCGACGAAATCCTGGCCGTGCTGTGCGAGCGCGGCTACCGCGCCGAGCGCATCGGCTGACGCCGCCTCGACGTCCCGGGCTGCGCAAACCACGCCGGTAGAATCGGCGCGATTTCACGCCTGCGCCGCGGCGTGCCGCGACGATCCCCGCCCTCTTTCCAGCGAGACCCCGCCATGTCCCTCGTTTCGATGCGCCAGCTGCTCGACCATGCCGCCGAGAACGGCTACGGCATTCCGGCTTTCAACGTCAACAATCTCGAACAGGTGCAGGCGGTGATGAGCGCCGCCGAAGAGGTCGGCGCGCCGGTCATCCTGCAGGCGAGCGCGGGCGCGCGCAAATATGCCGGCGAGGCCTTCATCAAGCACCTGATCTCGGCCGCGATCGAGACCTGGCCGAATATCCCGCTCGTCATGCACCAGGACCACGGCCAGAGCCCGACCGTGTGCCAGGGCGCGATCGACCTCGGCTTCAGCTCGGTGATGATGGACGGCTCGCTGCAGGCCGACGGCAAGACGATCGCAAGCTACGACTACAACGTCGACGTGACGAAGAAGGTGGTCGAGATTGCGCATGCGCTGGGCGTCACGGTCGAGGGCGAGCTCGGCTGCCTCGGCTCGCTCGAGACGATGAAGGGCGACAAGGAGGATGGCCACGGCACCGACGCGACGATGACGAAGGAGCAACTGCTGACCGACCCCGAGCAGGCAGCCGACTTCGTCAAGCGCACCCAGCTCGACGCCCTCGCGATCGCGATCGGCACGAGTCACGGCGCGTACAAGTTCACGCGCAAGCCGACCGGCGACATCCTCGCCATCGGCCGCATCAAGGAAATCAACAAGCGCATACCGAATACCCACCTCGTGATGCACGGCTCGTCGAGCGTGCCGCAGGATTTGCTGGCCGTGATCCGCGAGTTCGGCGGCGCGATGAAGGAGACCTACGGCGTGCCGGTCGCCGAGATCCAGGAGGCGATCAAGTACGGCGTGCGCAAGATCAATATCGACACCGACATCCGGCTCGCGATGACGGGCGCGATCCGCCGTTTCTTCGTCGAGAACCCCGAGAAGTTCGATCCGCGCGACTATCTGAAGCCGGCGCGCGAGGCGGCGAAGGCGATCTGCCGCCAGCGCTACCTCGAGTTCGGCTGCGAGGGCCAGGCGGCAAAGATCAAGCCACAGCCGCTCGCCGCCGTCGCCCAGCGCTACAGCCGCGGGGAACTTGCGCAACAGGTCGTCTGACCGCGTGCCCGACGCCTGCGAGGGAAGAGCCGCACGACGATGGACGGGCTGCTGACTACGTCCATCACCTCGTTGCCGCTGCTCGCGCGCGGCAAGGTGCGCGACAACTACGCGGTCGGCGACGATCGGCTGCTGATGGTCGCGACCGACCGCCTGAGCGCATTCGACGTCGTGATGGGCGAGCCGATTCCCGGCAAGGGCAAGATCCTGACCCAGCTGGCGCTGTTCTGGTTCGAACGGCTGCGCCACATCGTGCCCAACCATCTGACGGGGGATGATCCGCAGGGCGTCGTCGCCGAGGATGAACGCGATCAGGTGCGCGGGCGCGCCATGCTCGTGAAGCGTCTGGCGCCGCTGCCGATCGAGGCCGTCGTGCGAGGCTATCTGGCCGGCAGCGGCTGGAAGGAGTATCAGGAGCGCGGCGAAGTGTGCGGCGTCAGCCTCCCCGCGGGACTCGCAAATGCGAGCCGCCTGCCGCAGCCGATCTTCACGCCGGCGACCAAGGCCGAGCTGGGCGAGCACGACGAGAATATCAGCTACGCGCGCATGTGCGAGAAGGTCGGCGCGGAGATCGCAAGCCAGGTGCGCGACACCTCGATCCGGCTCTACGAAGCCGCCTTCGACTTCGCGCTCGACCGCGGCATCATCATCGCCGATACCAAGTTCGAGTTCGGTCTCGACGCGAACGGCAGCCTGATCCTGATGGACGAGGTGCTGACGCCCGACTCGTCGCGCTTCTGGCCGGCCGAGGACTACGCGCAAGCCTTGCGTGACGGACGCAACCCGCCGAGCTACGACAAGCAGTTCGTTCGCGACTGGCTCGAAAACATGCGCGTCGACGGCAAGCCGTGGAACAAGCGCCCGCCGGCGCCGGCGTTGCCGGACGACGTGATCGCGCAGACCGCATCGCGTTATCGGGAGGCCTTGTTGCGCCTGACCGCGGCGCCGGCGACAGGCGCCGACTGACGAGCCATGGCGTCGCGCCTGCTCAGCGCCCTGGACGCGCGCATCAGGAAGACGAAGAACCCGGTCGAAAGCGCTTGCCTGCGCGCCGAACGGGCCACCCTTCTGGCGCGGCAGGGTCAACTCGACGCCGCACGCGCCGAACTCGGCGCGCTGCGCACCCAGTTCGACACCCGCCCCCACGCCGTCGTGAGCGCATGGGCCAGCCTGGCCGAAGGCCTGGTCGCATACTTCGAGAATCTCAGCTCCTCAGCACGCGACAAGTTCATGAGGGCGTTGGCATTGAGTGCGGCAGTACAAGCACCGTCTATTCAGTCACTGAGCGCAGCTTGGCTCGCACAGATGGATTTTTCGTGCTTCGACTTTGACCCAATGATCCGGCATCTCACGGAGGCACTAGACACTGCGCCTGAGACACTGCATTCCGCAAGATCACGTGCAAGCTTGGTCGTTGCGGAGGCATATCACTGGTGCGAGCGTCTTGATCTCGCACTTCCGTGGTACAGCCTCGCGCGTCATCACGCGACTGCTGAAGGCGATGAAGCAACGCTAAGTGCTTTGATGCACAACATGGCTTGGCTCCGCACCGCTGAAGCGCGACGACGGTCTGTGTTCGGAACTGCGGATGTGGGTGAAGCAAGGTATGCGAGGCTTGGGGCCGAGTCAGTCGGCACGTTCGATCAGCTAGTCGGAACAAACTCCTTGAACGCTCTGGTTCCGTTGCTGCGATCACAAGCGCTGATGCTCAACGACGAGTTCGAAACAGCGCTCGAGCTCCTCGCAGCGCATACTGAGAAGGCGCGCAATGAAGGTTTGGATCGAATGGCATGCGTATTACTGGCCGATACAGCTTGGTGCAGGCTACGTACTGGCGACGTAGTAGGAGCGCGAGTCGAGGCGGCCTTGGCTCTCGAAAGTGTCACCAGTGACACTCACGTTGACGACCTCGCTATGACCCACAGTAGACTCGCCCAGATTCATGGATCGCTTGGTGATGTCAATCTCTCTAGGCATCATGAGTCTGCGGCGTTGGCTGCTTGGCAATTGCATATGGATCGCCAAGCTCAATTGGCTGAATTGATGGTCCGAGACGTTGGATCCCCAAGGTAGTAGGTTTGCGATAGGGCTTAGGGTGCAAGCCTAAGATCCAATACCGCTTCGCGATCTTCACAGGTCATCTCGTGGAAAAGCAACTCCCGATCGTCGGCGTCGTGATGGGATCGGCAAGCGACTGGGATACGCTGCGCGAGGCGACGGACATCCTGAGCGAGCTGGGCGTTGCGCACGAGGCACAGGTGCTTTCTGCGCACCGCATGCCCGACGAGATGTTTGCCTACGCCGAGGCGGCCCGTGCGCGGGGGATCAAGGTCATCATCGCAGGCGCCGGCGGCGCGGCGCATCTGCCCGGCATGCTGGCGGCGAAGACGAGCGTCCCGGTGCTCGGCGTGCCGGTCGCGAGCCGGCATCTGCAGGGGGTCGACTCGCTCTATTCGATCGTCCAGATGCCACGCGGCGTGCCGGTCGCGACCTTCGCGATCGGCGCGGCGGGCGCCGCCAACGCGGCGCTGTTCGCGGTCGCGATGCTGGCCAACGACGACGTTGCGCTGCGCACCCGGCTCGATGCTTTCCGTGCGCGCCAGACGGATGCCGCGCGCTCGATGAAGCTCGACCGTACATGACGCAGCCCGCGGCCTCGGCGCGGCGCGGACGGCCGACGCCGCACATCGCACCTGGCGCGACGCTGGGCGTGATGGGTGGCGGTCAGCTCGGCCGGATGTTCGTCCACGCGGCGCAGCAGCTCGGCTATTTCACCGCCGTGCTCGATGCCGATCCGGCGAGCCCGGCGGGTCGCGTCGCGCATTTCCAGGTCGAGAGCGGCTACCTCGACGAGGCGGGCCTCGCGCAACTCGCACAGCGCTGCGATGCGATCACGACCGAGTTCGAGAATATTCCCGCCGCCGCACTCGAACGACTCGCCGCAACGCGGGTGGTCGCACCCGCCGCGCAAAGCGTCGCGATCTGCCAGGACCGGGCGCTCGAGAAGGCGCACTTCGAGCGTTGCGGCGTCGGCTGCGCGCCGTATGCGCTGATCGATTCGCAAGCCGGCCTCGGCGCCGTCGCGCAGCAGCTTTTGCCCGGCATCCTGAAGTCGGCGCGTCTGGGCTACGACGGCAAGGGGCAGCGGCGCGTCGCCGATGCCGCCGGGCTCGCCGAAGCCTGGGACGCGCTGCATCGCCAGCCCTGCGTGCTCGAAGCCCTGCTGCCCTTGAGGTTCGAGATCAGCGTCGTCGTCGCGCGCGGCGCCGACGGCGCGATGGTGCACCTGCCGGTGCAGCAGAATCTGCATCGCGACGGAATTCTCGCCGTGACGCAGGTGCCGGCGCCCGACGCCGACCCTGCGCTGCAGCAGCGGGCGATCGACGCCGCGCGGCACATCGCCGCCGAACTCGGTCACGTCGGCGTGCTGTGCGTCGAGTTCTTCGTGCTCGACGACGGCCGCCTCGTCGCCAACGAGATGGCGCCGCGCCCGCACAATTCGGGGCACCACTCGATCGACGCCTGCGACCTGTCGCAGTTCGAGCTGCAGGTGCGCACGCTGGTCGGCGCTGCGCTCGTGATGCCACGCCAGCATTCGGCCGCCGTGATGCTCAATCTGCTCGGCGACCTCTGGTTCGCGCGGGGCGAGACGCCGACCGAGCCGCGCTGGCACGAAGTGCTCGCGCTGCCCGGTGTGCATCTGCATCTGTACAACAAGCTCGAAGCGCGGCGCGGGCGCAAGATGGGCCACCTCACGGTGACGGCGACCGAGCCGTGCGGTGCGCGCGACGTCGCGCTGCGGGCCGCGGCGCTGCTCGGCATCGCCCCCTTCTGACGCATGATTCTCGACGCCAGCGAACCCGGCGCGCTGCCGCTTGCGGCGGACCGGCTGGCGCGCGGCGGACTGGTCGCGTTTCCGACCGAGACCGTCTATGGCCTGGGCGCGCGCGCCGACGATGACGCGGCCGTGGCCGCGATCTTCGCCGCCAAGGGGCGCCCGGCCAGCCACCCCCTGATCGTGCATCTGGCGGCGCCAGCGGCGGCGATTGCCTTTGCAAGCGAGGTCGCGCCCGTCGCACGGCGCCTGATCGATGCCTTCTGGCCCGGGCCGCTGACCCTGATCCTGCCGCGCAGGCCGGGCGTGGCAAACGCCGCGGCGGGCGGGCATGCCAGCATCGGCCTGCGCTGTCCGGCGCATCCGGTTGCGCAGGCACTGTTGAAGGCGGCCGGCGACCTCGGCGTCATGGGGGTTGCCGCGCCGAGCGCGAACCGCTTCGGCCGCATCAGCCCGACGCACGCTTCGCACGTGCAGGCCGAGTTCGGCACCGACTTGCTGGTGCTCGACGGCGGCCCCTGCACGCTCGGCATCGAATCGGCGATCGTCGATTGCAGCCGCGAACATCCGATGTTGCTGCGGCCCGGCACCCTGACGCGAGGCGAAATCGAAGCGGCAGCGAAGGAGCGGCTCGCCGCGAGCGGCGGCCACGCCGCGGCTGCGCCGGGGACGCTTGCCAAGCACTATGCGCCGCGCGCCAGGCTGCGGCTGATGTCCACCGCCAGCCTGAAGGCCGCGCTGGCGCAACTCGGGGACGGCGCCTCCAAGGTGGCTGTATATTCGCGCACTGCGCTTGCCGCGCCGGGCCTGCTCGTGCGGACGATGCCCGATGCAGCCCGCGCTGCCGGTCACGAACTGTTCGCCGCGTTGCGCGAACTCGACGCGACCGGCGTGCCTTCGATCTGGGTCGAGGCGCCGCCCGAAAGCCCCGAGTGGGAGGCTGTCCGAGACCGCCTCGTGCGCGCTGCGGCCGCTGGCGACGATCCGAGCGACGCTGCCGCCTCGCGCCCGAACCGAACCCTGCTGAATGGAAATTGAATGAATCTCGAAAAGATCTCGCGCCGCATCGCCAACGGCCTCACGCTCGTGGTTGCCGCAGGGCTGCTCGCCTCGTGCGGCGGAAGCGAAGACGTGAATTTCGTTCCCGCCCGGGTGCTTTCGTTCGGCGACGAGTCCAGCGTCATCACGGCCGACGGCAAGAAGTACACCGTCAACGCGATCGTCCCCGAATCCGGGACCCCGGGCACGGTCGACTGCGTCTTCAATCCGATCTGGAACCAGGTGCTGGCGACCTCCTACAGCCTTACCTTCGCGCAGTGCCCGGACAGCGTCGAAGGCAGCACGCCCACCAGCCTCATCCTGGCGCGCGAGGGAGCGACCGCGACCGGCACAAGGGATATCGATTTTCCGCAGCAGATCACGCGCCAGCTGGCGGCGGACCCGGCCGACGGTGGCGGCATCAATTCGAATGACCTGGTGACGGTGCTGGTCGGCGTCAACGACGTGGTTTCGATCTACGAGCGCTACAAGAGCGGCGAGATCTCGTCGGCGGAGGCGACCTCCCTTGCCGAGCAGACGGGCGAGACGATCGCAAGCCAGCTCAATCGCATCACCGCCGCCGGCGGCAAGGTCATCATCGAGACCGTTCCCGATGTCAGCGTGACACCGTACGCCCTGGCCGAGGACGCCGAAGGACGCGCGCTGCTGGGGACGCTCACTTCGCGGCTGAACGCCAGACTGCTCGTCACCATGGACAACGACGGCCGCAAGATCGGGCTCATCGAGATCAATCCGTACCTGTTCGCGGTCATCGGCAACCCGGCCGGCTACGGTTTGGCCAACGTGACCGACGGCGCGTGCCTGCCGGCCTACCCGTTGCCGAACTGCACCAGCGCGACGCTCGAGAAGAACCAGGACGGATCGGATGCAACGGCCACCACCTGGCTCTGGGCGAATGCGCTGCAGCCGAACGCCGGCGCTCACCAGCAGATGGGCAACCTGGCGGCGTCGCGGGCGCACAACCAGCCGTTCTCGAATTAGGCGCTCCAGGACACGCGTCAGCGCGGTACGGCCGGATCGGCGCGCATCGCCCAGTCGAGCAGCGCATCGAGCGCCGGGCGTGCCGCCTGCGCATTCGGGTGGTTGACGATGGCGACGATCACATAGCGCCTTGCATCCGGCGTCAGCAGGTAGCCGGCGATCGCGACGACACCTTGCAAGGAGCCGGTCTTCAGGTGCGCGCGCCCCGCGAAGCGGGCTGCCGCCGGACCTTTGGCGCGGCGCAGCGTTCCGTCCTGGCTCAGGATCGGCAACGAGGCGATGAACTCGGGCATGACCGGACTCTTCCAGGCCGCTTGAAGCAGCGCCGCTAGGGCATCGGCGCTGATCCGCGTCTCGCGCGAAAGCCCCGATCCGTTGTCGATCACGACGCCATCCGCGCGCGCGCCGAGCACGTCATGCAGCCAAGCGCCGACCGCTTCGCGCGCGGTCTGCTCGCTGCCTACGCCCTGCGCCTGCAGGCCGAGGGTCAGAAAGAGCTGCTGCGCCATGACGTTGTTGCTGAACTTGTTGATGTCGCGCACGACCTCGCCCAGCGGCGGCGACTCGAACTCGAAGCTCGGTGCCGTGGCGGGCGCGAGACCGTCTCGGACGCGTCCGGCAAGTCTGCCGCCCATCTCGCGCCACATCGCCTCGAGGACGCGGGCGTTGTAGCTTGCCTGATCGGCATAGGCGAGCGGCCAGGACTTGTCGCCGCAAGCCGCCGCCAGGCTGCCGCGGAACCGAATCCGCGCCGGATCGCTCGCATCGAGCTTCAAGTCGGTACGCCAGTCCCCGCATGCGCCGGCGGCCCGCAGCGCCACCGTCTTGTCGACGTCCACGCCGGCCAGCGGCGGCTCGACGCTGACGGCGGCGACGCCGCGTCCGGCCTGCGGTGCGAATCCGAGCGTCAGCGCGCGGTAGTTGAGCAGCAGCGCGTCGGGCTGTGCGTTGTAGGGCCGCAGCGGCTCGCCGTCGAAGTCGGCGGGCGATTGGTCCGCAACCCGGAAGGCCGTGCGATCGAGAACAATGTCGCCCTTGATCTCGCGCACGCCCGCTTGCTGCACGCGCCGCAGCAGCAGCCAGATGCGCTCGACGACGAGCGAAGGATCGCCGCTGCCCTTGATCACGAGATCGCCCTCGAGCACGCCTTGCGCGCCCTGCGGGCCTTGCAGCCAGACCGGCGTCGACCAGGTCCAGGCCGGGCCGAGCAGTTCGAGCGCGGCCAGCGTCGTCACGAGCTTTGTCACCGAGGCCGGATTCGATGCCTGGGTGGCGCGCCACGCAAGGCGCGAACCGGCAGCTCCGGCTTCCTGGACGACGACCGACACCGCCTCGGAGGGAATCTTCGCGCGGGCGAGCGCGGTCTCGACTTCGATCGGCAAGCGCTGCTGATCCGCCGCGAGACAGGGCAGCACGAGGCCGCCGGCAAGCATGCACCCCAGGAAGGTGCGCCGAAGCAAGGAAACGGGTTGCATCGGACAAGCATACCCAGACTCGAAGCGACGCCGAACCGTGCTGCCGCCCGGGAGGTGCCCGACGATGACCCTGACCTACACTCGCTGGATGGATTCAGGATCAGGATCGAGCCGATCCGTGACGGGGACAGCGCGCTGATGCCGGCACTGCTCGCTTTCGACACATCGGGCGAACGCATCCATATCGGCGTTGCGGCCGGGGAAGCGGCCTGGGTGGCCGAAGAAGCCGGCGGGTCGCAGGCGTCGGCGAATCTGATTCCCTGCGTGCGCCAGGTGCTCGACCGGGCCGGGATCGGTCTGCGCGAGCTCGATGCAATTGCCTACGGCCAGGGTCCGGGCGCCTTCACCGGCTTGCGCGCGGCGTGTTCCACGGCGCAGGGTCTGGCCTGGGGCGCGGGCTTGCCGGTGCTGCCGATCGACACCTTGATGGCGGTGGCCGAAGATGCGCGCGCGCGTGCCGGTGCAAGAGACGTCTGGGTCGCGATGGACGCGCGTATGGGCGAGATCTTCGCCGGGCGGTATCGGTGGTCGGATGCCGGCTGGGCGACGCTGGTCGCACCGGCACTCGTCACGCCGGACGCACTGGCCGCCCTTTGCGCGTCGCATCCATCGGGCTGGCTCGCCGGCTCGGCGCTCGGCGAGCATGCAGCGCGGCTGCAATGCCGGCCCGAAGTCACTCTCGATCCGGATGCCGGACCTCGCGCACACGCGCTGCTTGCTTGCGCCCGGGCAGCCTGGGCCCGGGACAAGCCTCTCGACCCTGCCGATGCGATTCCGCGCTATCTGCGCGACAAGGTCGCGCTCACGATCGCGCAACGCAAGGCGGGCGCACGCAGCGCCGCATGAGCCGATGAAGGTGCAGCGGCAACTCGCCACGCCGGCCGGCGCGCTTTGCGGAGTCAGGCGATGAGCGCTCGGTGGCGCGAGAATGATCGCGATATCCGGCAGCTCTCGCCGATGAAGCTCGAACAGCTGGACGCGGTGATGGCGATCGAGACGGCCAGTCACGTGCGGCCCTGGACGCGGGGCAACTTCACCGACGCGCTGGCGAGCGGCTATCTGGCCGACGTGCTGTTCGATGCGCACGATTCGCTGGTCGGCTATTGCGTCGCCGCCGCCGGCGCGGGCGAGATGCACTTGCTCAATCTGAGCGTCGCGCCGGCGCACCGGCAACGCGGGCATGCAAGCTTCATGATGCGCGAATTGATCTCACGCAGCCGCGCAAAACGGCTCGAGCAACTCTGGCTCGAGGTTCGCGTCAGCAACCAGGGCGCGCGCCGCCTGTACCGCGAACTCGGATTCGACGAAGTCGGGCTGCGGCCGGCCTACTACCCGGCACCGGCGGGAAAGGCGAAGGCCCGCGGCGAGGATGCCGTACTGATGCGCATGGCGCTCGAGGGGATGGTGTGATGCGCTGGTCTGCGCGCCAGCGCGCGATGCTGCAGGCGATGGGGCTGCGGATGTGGGATGCGCCACCGTCATCGGGACCGGGGGCGGATCCGGACGGCGGGGAGCCCGCGGCTGCCGCGGCTTCGCCGGTCTTGCAAGCGAAGGCTGCAGCGCCGGGCCTTGCTCGCGACGAGCGATCCGAGCGCCGGCCGGATTCACCTCTGCCGGAACGCGCGCGCGGCGAAGTAGGCCCGCTGCTCCCCGAGGCAACGGACGCCGGCACGCTGGATTGGCCGGCCCTGCGCGCCGCAGTGTCGTCATGCAGAGCCTGCGCGCTGTGCGAGAGCCGGACACAGACCGTCTTCGGCACCGGCAACCCCGATGCAGACTGGATGATCGTCGGGGAAGCGCCGGGCATGCACGAAGACCGACTTGGCGAACCCTTCGTCGGCAAGGCCGGGCAACTTCTCGATGTCATGCTGCACGCGATCGGCCTGACGCGCGAACCAGGTCCGGCCGCACGGCAGGTCTTCATCGCCAACACCCTGAAATGCCGACCGCCCGGCAACCGCAATCCATTGCCCGATGAGCTCGCGCGCTGCGAGCCGTTTCTCGTCCGCCAGATCGAACTCGTCCGCCCGCGCGTGATTCTGGCCCTGGGACGATTCGCGGTACAGGCATTGTTGCGCAGCAACGAACCCATAGGCCGGTTGCGTGGGCATCTGCATCGATATCACGGCGTGCCGCTGGTCGTGACCTATCACCCGGCCTACCTGCTGCGCAACCCCCTCGACAAGGCGCGCGCCTGGGATGATCTGCGCTTCGCACTCGAGGTCTGGCGCCGCTGCGACACCGAATGCGAACACCGGCCCCGGCAAGCGGAAGCAATTCCCGCGTCAGAATGAAAAACCCGGCTCGCGCCGGGTTTCGAGTGCGGGATGGATGCGCCTCAGGGCTTGCTGCCCGTCGGGAACGGCCATGCCGCTTGCGGACTCAGCGTTGTTTTCGCTGGTGGCGTCGCAGCGACTGGACGCGCAGCCTTCTTGGCCGCCGGCTTCTTCGCAGCCTTCTTGGCCGGCGCCTTCTTGGCAGCGGCCTTCTTGGCTGGCGCCTTCTTCGCAGCAGGCTTCTTGGCCGGCGCCTTCTTGGCAGCGGCCTTCTTCGCCGGTGCCTTCTTGACCGCAGCCTTCTTCGCGGGCGCCTTCTTGGCCGCGGCCTTCTTCGCCGGCGCCTTCTTTGCTGCCGCCTTCTTGGCCGGGGCCTTCTTTGCTGCCGCCTTCTTGGCCGGCGCTTTCTTCGCGGGGGCCTTCTTGGCCGGAGCCTTCTTTGCAGTTGCCATTACATTTCTCCTTGATCAAGTTGCAAGAACACCGCGGCTGCCGGCTCTACGCCGGCGAGACACGGCGATTCATCGTTCGATGGTCTGCCCAGGAGGGGCGCCCCGATACGGTGAATGGGGGTTCGCACTGCATTCCGCGCATGCAGTTGCGAGAATCTTGATCGATCGGCCATTGCCGATGCCTTCGAATCGGAGGGCAGCGCTCAATCCCACGACAGCGCTCCGCCCGACTGGTACTCGATGACGCGCGTCTCGAAGAAGTTGCGCTCCTTCTTCAGATCGATCATCTCGCTCATCCACGGGAACGGGTTGTCCTCGTTCGGATAGAGCGCATCGAGGCCGATCTGTGTCGCGCGCCGGTTGGCGATATAGCGCAGATAGCCCTTGAACATCGAGGCATTGAGCCCGAGCACGCCGCGCGGCATCGTGTCCTCGGCGTAGCGATATTCGAGCTCGACCGCATGCTCGAACAGGGCCTTGATCTCGGATTTGAAAGCAGCGGTCCACAAATGCGGATTCTCGAGCTTGATCTGGTTGATGAGATCGATGCCGAAGTTGCAGTGCATCGACTCGTCACGCAGGATGTACTGGTACTGCTCGGCCGCACCCGTCATCTTGTTCTGCCTCCCGAGCGCGAGGATCTGGGTGAAGCCGACGTAGAAGAACAGCCCCTCCATCAGGCAGGCAAAGACGATCAGCGATTTCAGCAGCGTGCGGTCGTTCTCCGGCGTTCCGGTGTGAAACGCCGGATCCATGATCCTCTCGATGAACGGGAGCAGGAACTCGTCCTTGTCGCGGATCGACGCGACCTCGTGATAGGCGTTGAAGATCTCGCCCTCGTCCAGTCCGAGCGACTCGACGATGTACTGGTAGGCGTGGGTGTGGATCGCCTCTTCGAAGGCCTGACGCAGCAGAAACTGGCGGCACTCCGGCGCCGTGATGTGGCGGTAGCTGCCGAGCACGATATTGTTGGCAGCGAGCGAATCGGCGGTCACGAAGAAGCCGAGATTGCGCTTGACGATGCGCCGTTCATCGTCGCTCAGGCCGTTCGGATCCTTCCACGTCGCGATATCGCGCGACATGTTGATCTCCTGCGGCATCCAATGGTTCGAGCACGACGCGAGGTATTTCTCCCACGCCCACTTGTACTTGAACGGAACGAGTTGATTGACGTCGGTCTGGCCGTTGATGATGCGCTTGTCGGCTGCCTTCACGCGCCGCGCGGCGGCAGGCATTGGAGGTGCTGCATCGGTCGACGTAAAAGCGGAGGAGGCCGGCGTCGCCGCACGCGCTGCGGGCTCGATGCGCTGCGCGGACCTTGCGGAATGAAGATTCGTTGGTTTGACTTCGTCTTCCCAGACAAGCATGGTTCACTTCCAGTACGTTGAAATTATCAGAGTGTTGCGTGATAACACCAAGCACTTCTTGACATCGGCGCGTAAGCGTCGATGCGCTTTGTTGCGTGATCGCATCGACATCGATCGCTCTTCGATACGTCGACTCGCGTGGGCAACGGCGCGCGCGCATGCATGCGGCAGCAGATGGGCAAGGGGATCGATGCACGCCATCATTGGCACGCTTCGCACTCCGGGTCGTCGATCGCGCAGAACTTCACATCGCTGCCGGCCCCGGCCTGCGCGGCACTCGATTCGCTGCGCGAAGCGGCCGCGCCGTCCTGCGAGTGCGCGCCCTGCGCGGCGCTCGACACCGCATTCATGCGGCCCGAAGCGACGGTCGACTTCTCGGCGTGTGTGGCGCCGATCGTGCGCAGGTAGTACGTCGTCTTCAGCCCGCGCAGCCAGGCAAGTTTGTAGGTCTCGTCGAGCTTCTTGCCCGACGCGCCGGCCATATAGATGTTGAGCGACTGCGCCTGGTCGATCCACTTCTGGCGCCGCGCGGCGGCCTCGACCAGCCACCGAGGCTCGATCTCGAAGGCGGTGGCGTAGAGCGACTTCAGTTCCTGCGGCACGCGATCGATGCGATGCAGCGAGCCGTCGAAATGCTTCAGGTCCATGACCATCACGTCGTCCCACAGTCCGAGTCGCTTCAGGTCGCTCACCAGATACTCGTTGACGATAGTGAACTCGCCCGACAGGTTGGACTTCACCGACAAGTTGCCGAACGAGGGTTCGATCGACGCGCTGACGCCGACGATGTTGGAGATCGTCGCCGTAGGCGCGATCGCGACGCAGTTGGAGTTGCGCATGCCGTGCTCGGCGATGCGCGCGCGCAGTGCCGGCCAATCGAGTGTCGATCCGGTGTCGATCTCGACGTAGCCGCCGCGCTCCTCCTCCAGCAGGCGCAGCGAATCGAGCGGCAGCACGCCCCGATCCCACAGCGAACCGCGGTAGCTCGAATAGCGCCCGCGCTCCGCCGCGAGTTCGGTCGACGCCCAATACGCGTAGTAGCAGACCGCCTCCATCGACCGATCGGCGAAGTCGACCGCGGCGTCCGACGCATACGGCATGCGCAGTTCATGGAGCGCGTCCTGGAAGCCCATGATGCCCAGGCCCACCGGCCGGTGCCGCAGGTTCGAGTCGCGCGCCTTGCGCACCGCGTAGTAGTTGATGTCGATGACGTTGTCGAGCATCCGCATCGCGGTGGCAACGGTCCGCTTCAGCTTCGCATGGTCGATCGCCTTCGCGCCGCCCGCACCGTCCGTCAGGTGATGCACCAGGTTCACCGACCCGAGATTGCAGACCGCAATCTCGTTGGCAGAGGTGTTGAGCGTGATCTCGGTGCACAGGTTGCTCGAATGCACGACGCCCACGTGCTGCTGCGGCGAGCGCACGTTGCACGCATCCTTGAACGTGATCCAGGGGTGGCCGGTCTCGAACAGCATCGAGAGCATCTTTCGCCACAGATCCGCGGCGCGCATCTTCTTGAAGAGCTTGATCTCCCCGCGCGCCGCCATTTCCTCGTAGCGCGTATAGGCTGCCTCGAACGCCTTGCCGAACTTGTCGTGCAGGTCGGGGCAGGTCGACGGCGAGAACAGCGTCCAATCGCCACCCTCCATCACCCGCCGCATGAACAGGTCGGGCACCCAGTTGGCGGTATTCATGTCGTGCGTGCGGCGCCGGTCGTCGCCGGTGTTCTTGCGCAGCTCGAGGAACTCCTCGATATCCAGATGCCAGCTCTCGAGGTAGGAGCAGACCGCGCCCTTGCGCTTGCCGCCCTGGTTCACTGCGACCGCGGTGTCGTTGACGACCTTCAGGAACGGCACCACGCCCTGGCTCTTGCCGTTCGTGCCCTTGATGTGGCTGCC
>JACSRM010000526.1 GCA_014879745.1 Burkholderiaceae bacterium
GATCGTGCGCAGCACCTCCAGCGACGTCGCCTTCGCCACCGTGAACGCATGCACGTTCGCCTCGCGCCACGTGTCGGTGTAGTCCCAGCTCAGCGCCTCGCCCTTGGCGGCGAAGAAGCGCACCGCGTCAGCGGGCTCGAGGTCGAGGCGTGCTTCGAGGGCCATCTGCTCTCAGGCGGCGAGGCGCCGGCCGTCTTCACCGTACAGCTTCGGGCACGTCCAGAAGCCCTCGCTGTCGTCCTGGCCCGTCACCAGCGCCGCGAACGAGATGCCGCGCGTGCTGATCCAGTGGCCGCCCTTCTCGCCGCAGTTCTCGCACGTGTGCAGCGCGAGGACGCGCGCCCGCGCCGCTGCCGCCAGCGCGGCCGCGGTGCGCCGATTCGCGTCCCGCTGCCTGCGGTTCATGGCCGGCGCGCGGTCAAACTGCAGCGCTGCGCTGCAATTCGTCGCGCAGGCGGAAGCCCAGCAGCGGCCAGATGTTGTTCACCGCGTTCGTGCGTGCCACCTTGCAGCCGATCTCGGCATCGAAGTTCTCCGGCGACGCGCATGCGCTCACGCCGGTGACGGTGAAGCCGTTCTTGAGCACGAGCACGCAGAACGTCAGCAAGCCGAGCTCCGGCCGGTGCGGCTGCGGCCCGTCCGGCCCGACGACTTCCCAGTTGCCCGCGGCCATGTAGTCCAGCGCGGCCATGCGCGCACCCTGGAGCGCGGTGAAGTAGTGCTCGCTCAAGATGCTTGCCTCGACGTCGGCCAGCGCCACGCGCGGCGCCCTGGCCTTCTCGGCGATCTCGGCTTCCAGCGCCGCGTCGTCGGTGCGCGGCGATTGAATATTCAAGTTATTCAAGAGACTCTCCCAGGGTCAAAACGGCAAGTCGTCCTCGTAAGGCGCGTCAACGATCGGCAGCAGCCGCACCACGTTGTGCGTGCGCATCACCTCGCCGCGCAAGTTGCAGTGCGTCGCCTCCGGCACGCGCTTCGCGATCGCCACCGGCGCGAACAGCACGAACACGCCGCCAGGGTGTGCGGCCGCCAAGCGCATCACCTCGGCCTCGGCCGCCAGCCGATTGGCCTGCGGCACCGTCGGGCGTCGGTGCGCCGGGATCACCACGCCGCCGCCGTGATGCCTCGGCCACTCGTACACGTCGGCGCCGTCGAGGATCAGGTGGCTCACGCCTCATCCTCCGCGCGGCCGAACGTCTCCGCCCCGAACATCGCCCGCGCCAGCAGCGACTGCAGCCGCGCCTTGTCCATGCGCGGATAGGCCGCCTCGGCCGCGGCCAGGGCGTCCTCGTACGTGTCGGCCGCCTCGATCGCGGCCATCAGCGGCTCCAGCAGGCCGCGCATCGCCGCCTGCAGCTCGTCGTCGTCCACGGCCGCGATCGCGGCGTCGATCGCCGCCTGGCCGTCGACCTGGTCGCCCTCGGCGAACTGCACCGCGCCGTCTTCCGGCTTCGGCGCCTTCGCGCCAGGCGCCGGCTGCGGCGGCACCGCGCCGCCCGCGCCGGGCTCCGGCGCCGGCGCCTCCTTCTTCCTGCGCCAGCCCTCGCCGTACTTCTCGCGCGCCACCTCTTCGTCGAGCTCGAAGCCCATCTCGCTCACCGTCTTGTCGGTCTCGGCGGTGGCCTTCAGATCCTCTTCTTCCTTGATGACGCGCGACACCTGCAGGGGCACGAAGCCGTTCAGCTCGCACAGCCACTTGATCACGCTGTTGTTCAGCGTCTCGCACAGCAGGTCCGCGTCTGCCTGCACCAGGTCGAGCCGCACCGACGATCGTTCCTTGCTGGCGCTGGCCAGCGCGCCGCCGCTCTTGCTGCGCGCCTCCTGCCCGAGCAGCACGCCGTCGATCCAGTCGTCGCAGTACTCGCACAGCGCCTGCTGGCTCGTGATCGAGCCCGACGCCAGCTTGCTCTCCAGCAGCTCGATCATCGTCCCCTCGGGCGTCATGATCACGCCGTCGTTCGAGAGCGCCTTCAGCGCATCGAACAGCGTGCCCTTCTCCTTCGGGCCCGCGCCGCGCGGGTACTTGCCCCAGGGCACCGGCACGCCGCTGCGGTCGTTCAGCTTGTTCCAGCTGATCATCGCCTTGCGCTTGAAAAACACCGCCCAGTACAGCTGCAGCCCCAGGCCCTGGCCCCACGGGTTGTCGTCCTGCGGGTTCACGCGGTGGACGACGAACGTGCGGTCCGGCAGCTGCTCGCCCGTCAGCATGTTCGCCCGCGTCAGCATGCGCAGCTCCACCGGCCCGCCGCCGTCCGGCTGCACGAACACAAAACGGCGCAGGCTGCGCTGCGGCGTGCGCGCCAGCTCGTACTGCCCGTCGCGCACCGTGAAGACGATTTCGTTGATCGCCGTGCCCGTCAGCACCGACTCGAGCAGCTCTGCGCACAGCTTGTCGAAGCCGCTGCGCTTCAGCACGTCGTGCAACGCCTCGGCGTCCGCCTTGCCGCGCTCGCCCTCCTTGATCGGCGTCACCTGGTAGGGCCTGCCGACCTGCGCCAGGATGCGCTTCTGCAGCGACGTGAAAACCTTGCCGTCGCGCCGCAGGTCGCGGTACAGCTCCGCCCCGCTCGCGGCGCTGCCCTTCTCGAGCAGCAGCGGGTCGTTCGTGCGAACGAGCCCCATGTACAGCGTCTCGAACGGGTCGAGCAGCCGCCCCGCGATCTCGGTGTCCAGGTGCGGCGCCGGCGGCGCCTTGCCCGCGCGGGCCTTCGTCGTGTCAGCCATGGAGGAACCCCGCCAGTTCCTGCGACGACGCGCCCACGCTGCCGCCGGAGGTGTATTCGATCGGTGAGAACGGCTCCGAGCCCGCGTGCAGCGCGAGCGCCAGCGCCCAGAAGCGGTCCGCGTGCCCGTCGGGCGTGCTCTCGGCCACGAAGCGCACGTTGCCCGCCGCCGTCACCTGCTTCTGCACCTTGCGCAGGTCGGAGCGGATCACCGCGTCATCCGGGATGCGCACCTTGCGGTCCTCCATCGCGCCCTTGAGCGGATAGGCCAGCGCCTCCTTCACCTGCGGCGTGAACGTCACCGCCTCCACGCGGTGCTCGCCGAAGCGGTCC
>JACSRM010000309.1 GCA_014879745.1 Burkholderiaceae bacterium
CGCGCGGCGCCGAGCTCGAGATGTCGCTCGGCCGGCTCGACGCCGCGCTCGCCCTCGCGCAGGAGGCCGTGCGCCTCGACCCGACTCTCGCCAGAACACAGACGGTGCTCGGCTTCGCGAGCCTGATCCGCATCGACACTTCCGGCGCGCGCCGATCCTTCGAAAGCGCCATCGAGCTCGACCAGTCCGATCCGCTGCCGCGACTCGGGCTCGGGCTGGCAAGGATCCGCGTCGGAGAGCTGGCGCAAGGGCGCGGCGAGATCGAGATCGCCGCGTTGCTCGATCCCGGCAACTCGCTCGTGCGCAGCTATCTCGGCAAGGCGTACTACGAGGAGAAGCGCGATGCGCTGGCCGAAGGCCAGTTCGCGCAGGCGATCGCACTCGATCCGCGCGATCCGACGCCGTTCCTGTACCGCGCGGTGATGGAGCAGGCGGCGAATCAGCCGGTACAGGCGGTGCGCGACCTCGAGCAGTCGATCGCGCTCAACGACAACCGCGCGGTCTATCGCTCGCGCCTGTTCCTGGACCAGGATCTCGCGGCGCGTTCGGTGCGCCTAGCCTACATCTATCGCGACCTCGGCTTGCAGCAAGTCGCCGCGCTGGAGGCGGTGAAGTCGCTCAATCTCGATCCGACCGATCCGGCGGCGCACCGCTTCCTCGCCGACTCGTACGTCGGCGAGCTGCGCAGCGAGGGCGCGCGGGTGAGCGAGTTGCTGCAGTCCCAGTTGCGCCAGCCGCTGGGCATGAACGCGCTGCAGCCGCAGCTGTTCGGCGGCCAGCAGATTTTCGTCGAGGGTGTCGGCCCGGCGCAGGCCGGCGGCTACGAGTTCGCGCCGCTGTTCACGAGCAACGGCGTGGCGTTCCAGCTCGACGCGGTCGGCGGCAGCGGCAGGACTTTCGGCGACCAGTTCATCTTCTCCGGCCTGCAGGATGCCGTTGCCTTCAGCCTCGGCCAGTTCCATTTCCAGACCGACGGCTTTCGCAAGAACAACGACGTCAACCGCAACGCCTACAGCGCCTTCGTGCAGGTCGGCCTGTCGCCTTCGGTACGCCTGCAGGCCGAGGTGCGCGACGACCGCCGCAAGCAGGGCGATCTGTCGTTCCAGTTCGATCCGGTGGACTTCTTCCCGCGGCTGCGCAACGACCTCGAGCTGACGACCGCGCGGCTGGGCGGCTATTTCGCCCTCGACCCGCGCTCCGACCTCGTCGTCTCGGCGATCGCCGGCCGCAGCAAGGAGCGCCAGTACCTGACCGACGACCCGAGCTGGTTCAACGAGGATCGCGAAAGCCTGCGCTCGTTCGAAGCCCAGTATGCGTACCGCGCTTCGGGCGCGCAGTGGCTGGCGGGCGTCTCGGCCTATCGCAACGCGAAGACGCTCGAGGAGAGCGACTACGGCACGTCCGATCTCGATACGCGCGAGCGGTCGGTCTACGCCTTTGCCATCTTCACCGGCCTGCCTTCCGGATTCGTCCCGCAGCTCGGCATGAGCTACGACACCTACGACCGAACCGGCCGCGAGCTCTCGGACTTCAACCCGAAGCTCGGCATCGTCTGGTCATTGCCTTCCGGAACGACGCTGCGGGGGGCGGCGTTTCGCACGACGAAGCGCACCTTCATTGCCGGGCAGACCTTGCAGCCGACGCAGATTGCCGGCTTCAACCAGTTCTACGACGACGTGAACGGCACGCGCTCGAAGTTCGCCGGGCTCGGGATCGACCAGAAATTCAGCGCGAACACCTTCGCCGGCGCCCAGATCTCGGGGCGCGACCTCGAGGTGCCGAGCTTTCCCGGCGAGCCCGATTTCGAGATGACCGAACGCAACGCGCGGCTGTATGCGTATCACATCTTCAGCGAGCACGTCATTGTCACCGCCGACTATCTTCGCGAGCGTTTCGAGCGCCCCGAGGCGGGCACCTTCAACGAGCGCTTCATGAACCTCGACACGACGTTCGTCCCGATCGCACTGCGCTTGAGCGCGCTCGGCAACTGGTCCGTCAATGTCGCCGCGACCGGTGTGCGCCAGACGATCCGCTACCTCGATCTCAACGACCAGGCGGTCAACGGATCGAGCCGCTTCGTCGTCGTCGACGCGAGCGTCGCCTATCGGCTGCCGGCGCGCGCCGGCATCATTTCGGCGGAGGTGAGAAACCTCTTCGACAAGCAGTTCCGCTACCAGGAGATCGATGCGTTCGCGAACCCGCGCGTCTATCCGGGGCGGCAGTTCTTTGCGCGAATCTCCATCGCGCTCTGAGGGCGTCGACCAGACTCGACGTTTCATGTTCCCGTGGGCAACTCGAACCATCGAAAGGACAGATCATGCAAATTCAGATCGAGGGCAAGCCGATGACTATCCCGGACGGTACGCTGGCGGTCTTCGTCGATCCGTCGGGCAAGCTTCTGTGGGTGGGATTGGCCGATGGCGAAATATTCAGAGATGCGATGACACAGCCTTTGGGCAGCATCGATCCAACGAAGGATTCGCACAGCGAGATTGAACTCAAGACCATGAGCATTCCGCCTTCGAGGAGTACCCTGGCATTGCAGGGAATCGATGCGCTGCGAGTCTGCCGCAATCAATCCGGCGAGGTCGTCAGGTGCCCGCCGCGTTGACGGCGGATTCGGTACGGTCGATCAGCATGGGGTGTACGCCAGCCGCACGTAGATCGGCGCAAACGCCTCGGCCTGCGTCACTTCGAGCAGGTTCTCGCGCGACAGCTCGAGCAGCGCGATGAAGGTGACGACCATCACCGGCACGCCGCGGGCGGCGTCGAACAGGTCTTCGAACAGCGCGAAGCGGCGGCCCTGCAGGCGGCGCAGCACGATGCTCATGTGCTCGCGTACGCTCAATTGTTCGCGGTTGATCGTGTGGTGCTGGACGAGCCGGGCGCGCTTGACGATGTCGTGCCAGGCGTCGCGCAGTTCGTGCACCTCGACGTCCGGAAAGCGCGGCTGCAGCGATTGTTCGATCGCGACCTGCGCACTCAGGAAGTCGCGCCCGACGAGCGGCAGCGCGTCGAGCCGCGCGGCGGCGAGCTTCATGCGCTCGTATTC
>JACSRM010000331.1 GCA_014879745.1 Burkholderiaceae bacterium
CAGATGATCGCCAAGCTGCCGGCCAACGTCGAGATCGACGACCTGATCCAGGTCGGCATGATCGGCCTGACCGACGCGCTCAGCCGCTTCGACGCCGGCCAGGGTGTGCAGTTCGAGACCTTCGCGACGCAGCGCATCCGCGGCGCGATGCTCGACGAATTGCGCGGCAACGACTACCTGTCGCGCGGCACGCGCAAGCACCAGCGCGCGATCGAGGCGGCGCTGCACAAGCTGCAGCAAAAGCTCGGCCGCACGCCGGCCGAAAGCGAGATCGCCAAGGAGATGGGCCTCACGCTCGCGCAGTACCAGGAGCTGCTCGGCAAGGTGCGCGGCACGCAGCTCGTCTACCTCGAGGATATGTCGGGCGACGAGGGCGACGCCGACTTCCTCGACCGCCACGTCGTCGACGAGGACGCCGACCCGCTCGAGCAGCTGCGCGACCAGCGCATGCGCCAGGCGCTGGTCGACGGCATCAAGACGCTGCCCGAGCGCGAGCAGTTCGTGATGAGCATGTACTACGAGCACGATATGAACCTGAAGGAGATCGCGGCCGTGCTCAAGGTCACCGAAAGCCGCGTCTGCCAGCTCCACAGCCAGTCGATCGCGCGGCTGCGCGTCAAGCTGCGCGAATGGTGAGCTGCATCGCAGTTGCCACGGCCGATATCGGAATGACGTTGCCTGACGAGGTTCGATGATGTTTGCAGCCTTCAAGCGCCAGCGCACGCACAGCGCCGACCCGGCGCCCGCCGACCGCGCCGCGGCGCAGCCCGATTTGCGCGTCGCGATCGAGAGCATCGGCAAGCAGGCCTCGCTGATGGGGCGCGACGCGGCCGAGGTGCGCGGCCTGCTCGACGATACGCAGAAGGCCTCCGCCGCGCAGGAACGCGCGATGGCGGCGCTGACGCACCAGTTGCACGAGATCACGCGCGCCCAGCAGGTGATCGGCGACGAGACGGGCGAGAGCCTGGCTGCCGTCTCGCGCGCGCGGCGGGCCGTCGAGGACGTCGGCCGCGAGGTGGCCGGCATCGTCGACAACCTGCGCGACGTGGCCGACGCCGCCGGCGTCATCACCCAGATCGCGCTGCAGACGCGGCTCGTCGCGTTCAACGCGTCGGTCGAGGCCAAGCGCGCCGGCGACGCCGGGCGCGGCTTCGGCGTCGTCGCCGACGCGGTGAAGGATCTCGCCGGCAAGGTCGAGGCGTCGTCCAAGGAGATCATGAGCACGGTCGGCGACCTCGACCGGCGCATCGCCGCGCTCGCGCGCGAGATCGAGGCGCGGCCCGGGCAGGCGAGGCAGGGCGCGTTTCACACCGCGCTCGCCGAGGTCGACAGCGGCGTCGCCCGCATCACCGACGCCGCCGGCGAAAGCGGGGCGGTCTGCGCCGGGCTCAACACGCAGATCGCGGCGCTCGAAGGCGAGATGCACGGCACGACGCGCGCGCTCGACGCCGCGATGGTGCGCAGCGAGGCGTTCCTGAAGGTCTCCGAACAGCTTATCGAACTGGTCGCCGATTGCGGCATCGAGACCGAGGACACGCCCTACATCGCGGCCGCGATCGAGACCGCGGGGCAGGTCGCCAAGCTGCTCGAGGATGCCGTGCGCACCGGCACGATCAGCATCGCCGACCTGTTCGACGAGAACTACAAGCCGATCCCGGGCACCGAACCGGCGCAGGTGACGACGCGCTTTTGCGATCTCACCGACCGCTTGCTGCCGCAGGTGCAGGAGCGCGTGCTCGGCCTGTCGGGCCGGGTCGTCTTCTGCATCGCGGTCGACCGCAACGGCTATGTGCCGACCCACAACCGCAAATACTGCCAGCCGCAGCGGCCGGGCGAACTCGTGTGGAACACCGCCAACAGCCGCTACCGCCGCATCTTCAACGACCGCACCGGGCTTGCTTCGGCGCGCAACCGGCGGCCCTTCCTGCTGCAGACGTATCGGCGCGATATGGGCAACGGCGAGTTCGTGCTGATGAAGGAAGCCGCGGCGCCGATCACCGTCGACGGCCGGCACTGGGGCGGATTGCGGCTCGCATTCCAGTTCTGAACGTGGCGGCGAGCGCGCGCCCGGCGCGGGCCATCGCGTCGCGCGGGCGGCGCGTGCCGCGCGAAGCCGAAGACCCGCAGGCCCGCGCGCCGTTGCTGTCGCGCGGCTGGCGCGTGCCGCGCGAAGCCGAAGACCCGCAGGCCCGCGCGCCGTTGCTGTCGCGCGGCTGGCCGCTTCCGGCCTTGCTCGCGTGGGGCCTTGCCTGGGCCGCGCATGCGGGCATGCTCGCGCTCGGCGCGTCGGCGTGGACTGCAGCCGGCGCGGGTTGTGCGTCGGGTGCATTGCTCTCGGCGCTCGCCGCGACGCGCTGGCGGCGGCTGATCGTCGCCGCCGGCTTTCCGGTCTCGCTCGCCGGCGTGACGTTTGCCGGCGTGTTGCCCGGTTGGGCGTGGCTGGCGCCGATGGCGCTGCTTGTGCTCCTGTATCCGCTGCGAAGCTGGCGCGATGCACCGTTCTTTCCGACGCCGCGCGGCGCCCTCGGCGGCCTGGCGCAGGCCGCGCCGCTCGCGCCGGGCGCACGGATCGTCGATCTCGGCTGCGGCCTCGGCGATGGCCTGCGCGAACTGCGGCGCGCCTATCCGCACGCCGCGATCAGCGGCATCGAGTGGAGCTGGCCCTTGCGCTGGCTGTGCGCGCTGCGCTGCCGGGATGCGGCCGTGTCGCGCGCCGATATCTGGCGTGTCGACTGGTCGGGCCACGACCTCGTCTACCTCTTCCAGCGCCCCGAGAGCATGGCCCGCGCGGCGGCCAAGGCAACGGCCGAGTTGCGTCGCGGCGCCTGGCTCGCGAGCCTCGAATTCGAGGCCCCCGGCCTGCGGCCGCAGCGTGTCCTCGAAGGCGCCGATGGCCGCTGCGTGTGGCTGTACCGGGCGCCGTTCGTCGCGCGGTGAACCGGGCGCGGGTGCGGTCGCCGGCGCCCCTTGCGCAAACGCCGTTTCAGGCAATACTTGCGCTCACCCCAATGCCGGAGGATTCGATGGCCCGCAGCCCCGCAGCGAAGACGAAAGCGAAATCCGCCCCCGCGAAGCGGGCGCGAAAGAGCGCCGAGCGTGAATCGAAGTCGATGCTGCCGGCGCCGCTCGAGCTGTCGGCCGCGGCGGCGATCGCGCCGAATGCGCTCAAGGCCCTGGCGCGCCAGTTGCAGTCGCTGACCGAGTCGGTGCTCGGCATGGCCGGCACGGCGACCGATATCGGCGTCACGCTCGCCAAGTCGCGCCTGAAGAAGCCGCAGCACAAGGTGGCGGTCGAGAAGGCCGGCTCGCTGCTGCACGACCTGCGCGAGACGGCCGGCCTCACGGTGCACGACCTCGGTCAGGTGCTGGGGCTGTCGGATGCGACCGACCTCGAGCTGATCGAAAGCGGCAAGATGGCGATGCCGTTCGAGCTGATCCTGCGCGCCGCGTCGGTCCTCGGCCGCAAGGATCCGGTGACCTTCGTCATGCAGTTCACGCGCGCCTACAACCCCGAGATCTGGAAGGCGCTCGAGGCGCTCGGCATCGGCAAGCTCGTTGTCCAGGGCGCCCGCGAGCGCGAGTTCGCGAACGTCTATCGCGCCCATGACCGCGCGCGCAAGCTCAGCGACGCCGAGTTCGCGCAGCTGCTCGCATTCGTGAATGCCGGCTTCGAGCTCGCGCTGGACTTCATGAAGCCGCCGCGCAAGATCGGCGCCGTCGCCCCGAAGGAACCGGCGAAGGCGGATTGAGGGGGCGCGGACAGGGCGCTGACCGGGCGCGGCGGATCAGGCCTGGATCGAGCCGCCGCGGCGGCCGCGATCGGCCGCGCCGTGGGCCGAATAAAGCGACGGCGTCTCGTTCGGGAAGAGCACGTCGATCGCCCGATCGAGCGCGGCGGTCGCCCGCGCGAACGATTCACGCTGCGCGGCGACCTGGCTGCCGGCGCGCATCAGGCGCTCGCGCAGCGGCGCCGGCAGCGCGCCGCGGCGCGCCGCATGGGTGAAATGTTCGACCGCACGCGCCAGCGCGCGGTGCAGCTCGCTCGCCTGGGTATCGATCTCGGGCGCGTTGCTTTCGAGCAGCGCGACGCCGAGCGCCGTCAGGCGCGCCTCGACGGCGGCGAGCGTCGCTTCGAGTTCGGCGTCCGGCGGCGTGGCCGCAGCGGGAGGATTGGAGGCGGACATGGGATGCCCGCCGCTAGCGTTGGACCTTGCCCAGCAGCTCCTGCGCGTTGGCGATCAGCTTGTCGGCGATCGCCTCGGCGTTGACCTTGAAGCGCCCCTCGGCGATGCTTTGCGCGATGCGCTCGACCTTGGCGGCGTCGAACTCGGCCGGTGCCGCGCTCGTGCGCAGGCTTGCCGCGGTGGCCGAGAGTTGGACCTCGGCGCCAGCCGACCCGACGAGCCCGGGCGCCGCCTTCGGTGCGCCCTCACCCGGCGCGCGGGTAGCGGGCGCCGTCGGCGCCTGCTCCTTGATGCCGGCCGGCAGCGGATGGATTATTTTCATCTGGTGCTCCTTCGTCGCGCCTGCGCCGGGTCGGTCCCTGGCGGCGTCGGTACCGCCTTCGGGTCGGGCGCCGCTTGTACTGCTTGCGACATGCAAGCTGTATCGGACGCCTCGGCGGCGACTTTAGAGCGCCGCAGCGGCCGTTACAAGACGATCTCGATGCGCCGCTCGGCGACCGGCTGGCCGACGACGATGCGTCCGCTTTCGGTCCGCACCCGTGCGCTCTGGCCCTCGTAGCCGGGGCCGAGCGCCTGGCCTTCGCCGCTGACGCGAAAGCCGGGGCCTATGGCGGTGATGCTCACCGTCTCGCCCGCCGCGAACCACTGGCGCTTGCGCAGATCGGCCGCGCGCAGGCTCTGCCCGGGAGCGACGGGCCGGGCGAGCGTGCGGCCGATGGCGTCGCCCGGGTCGACGATCGCGGTGCCACGGGCGGCGAGGTCGACCTCGGCGGTGCGAACGTCGGCCGCCGTCAGCACCGTGCCCGCCGGAAGCGCGGCGGTGCTTTCGACGCCGGGGCCGAACACCTTGACGGTGAGCGGCAGATAGACGTTCCACGCCGTCGGCCCTTGCACGCAACGCAGCCCGATGCGGGTGCGTCCCCACAGGCGCGCGCCGCTCGGCAGATAGGGTTCGATCCGATCGCACGGCGCGAGCTTCAGGCGCGGATCGAGCGTGCCGACCTCGACTTCCAGCCGCATGCCGGGCAGGGCGCCACTCTCGACGGCGAACTGCCTGGCCTGCAGGGCAATCGCCGCGCCGGCATCCTGCGCGCCGGCCGGTTCGGCCGCGTACACCGTCTTGGCGGCCGCGAGCAGGCCGGAGACGCCCAGGACGAAAACGAACCACGCGAAGCCGAGGCGCAACCGGTCGCGCAGACGCCGGCTGCGGCCGAGGACAGGTGAGCGGGGGAAGGCCATGCTTGCAATGTAGGCCGTGCGGCGCGCCCGCAAGGGTGCGAATTGACCCGGTTTGCGGCTGTTGTTCACGCCACTGTGCGCGGCGGCGGCGGCGAACAATGGCCCGAAGCGAACCCCTCCCGGTGTTCGCATCGCAAGGACGGGCAGCATGCCGAACCGCCTCACCGATTCGCTCGATTTCCAGGCCCAGGCGCTGACGCTGCGCTCGCAGCGCCAGCAACTGCTGGCGAGCAATATCGCGAATGCCGATACGCCGGGCTACGTGGCGCGCGATATGAACTTCGCGCAGGCGCTGCAGCGCGCCACCGGCACGTTGGCGTCGGCGCGGGTGCTGGCGGCGACGCAGCCCGGCCACATCGCGACCGGCATGGCGGCGGGTGCCGGCGCCGATCTCGTCTATGCGACGCAGAGCCAGACGAATCTGGACCGCAATACGGTCGACATGGACCGCGAGCGCGCGAGCTTCGCCGACAACGCGCTGCGCTACGAGGCGACGCTGCGCTTCATCAACGGCCAGGTGCGCACGCTGACGAGCGCGATCACCGGCCAGTAAGCGGCGATCGAAGGGAGGCCCACGCCATGTCGATGTTCTCGATCTTCAACGTCTCGGGCAGCGCGGTCAGCGCGCAGGCGCAGCGGCTCAATGTCGTCGCCAGCAATCTCGCCAACGCCGATACGGTCGCCGGCCCCGACGGCCAGGCCTACAAGGCGCGCCAGGTCGTCTTCCAGACCGTGCTGATGGGCACCGCCGGGGCGGCCGAGACCGCGGCCGGCGTCGAGGTGACGCAGATCACCGAGGACGACACGCCGGGCCGGCGGGTGCACGACCCGAAGCACCCGCAGGCCGACGCCGAAGGCTACGTGACCTACACCAACGTCGACCCGGTGGAGGAGATGGTCAACATGATCTCGGCGTCGCGCTCGTACCAGAACAACGTCGAAGTGATGAATACGGCCAAGACGCTGCTGCAAAAGACGCTGCAGATGGGTCAGTCCTGAAACGCACGCAAGCAGCCTGAAAGCCAGCCATGACCGTTTCCTCCGTCAGCCAGACCCAAAGCAGCGCCGACCCGGCCTCGGTGATCGCCGCGTCCGACGCAGCGAGCGCCGACCGGTTCCTCAAGCTGCTCGTCGCGCAGATGCAGAACCAGGACCCGCTCGCGCCGATGGACAACGCGCAGGTCACGAGCCAGATGGCGCAGATCAATACCGTGAGCGGCATCGAGAAGCTCAATGCGACGGTGCAGGGCCTGTCGAACCAGTTCGTCCAGATGCAGGCGCTGCAGGGGGCGAGCCTCGTCGGCCACGACGTCATCGTGCCCGGCAATCTGCTCGCGTTCGCCGATGGCTTCGGCCAGGGCGGCTTCGAGCTGGCCGGCCCGGCCGACAGCGTGAAGGTCGA
This sequence comes from Burkholderiaceae bacterium, assembly GCA_014879745.1. Taxonomy (GTDB): domain Bacteria; phylum Pseudomonadota; class Gammaproteobacteria; order Burkholderiales; family Burkholderiaceae_C; genus CAIKUF01. Next base: position 6,826 of record JACSRM010000331.1, read on the forward strand.
GATCCTCGCCGCCAACGGCCAGGTCGCCGACACGATCGACCTCGGCGCGCAGTCGAGCGGGCTGCACAGCTTTGCGTGGCCGTCCGGCACCGCGGACGAGACGAGCGGCCTGTCGTTTCGCGTCACCGCCAAGAGCGGCGCGGCGGCGGTCGGCGCGACGCCCTTGATGCGCGACCGCGTCGTCGCCGTGAGCATGGGCGGCGATGCGCTGATGCTCGAACTCGGGCGCAGCGGCAGCGTCGCCTACGCCGACGTGAAGTCCTTCAACTGATCGCGCCACCCCGAACTCCGTCCTTCAACCCGTCAAGGATTCCCCATGAGCTTCCAGCAAGGTCTGTCCGGTCTGAATGCCACCAGCAAGAACCTCGAGGTCATCGGCAACAACGTCGCCAACGCCAGCACCTACGGTGCGAAGTCGTCGCGCGCCGAATTCGCCGACATGTACGCGACGGCGATGAACGGCTCGGGAGCGACCGGCGCCGGCATCGGCGTGAGCGTCGCCGCGATCGCGCAGCAGTTCACGCAGGGCAATATCACGAGCACCGGCAACCCGCTCGACATGGCGATCAAAGGCGCCGGCTTCTTCCAGGTGCGCGATACGAACAACCAGGTGCTCTATACGCGCAACGGCCAGTTCAAGCTCGACAAGGAAGGCTTCATCGTCAACAACCAGTTCCAGCAGCTGATGGGCTATCCGGCCAATGCGCAGGGCGTCATCCAGCCGGGTCAGGCGGGACCGCTGCAACTGCCGACCGCCGGCATCGAACCGAACCCGACCTCGCGCGTCGCGGTCGAGATGAACCTGGATGCGCGCGCCGCGGTGACGCTGCCGCCCTCGGGCCCGCGGATCGATTTCAGCGATGCGACGACCTACAACAACGCGACCTCGATGACGATCTACGACGCCAAGGGCCAGGACGTCGCGCTGACCTACTATTTCCAGAAGACCGGCACCGACACCTGGAACGTCTACCTCGCGGCGAACGGCGCCTCGATCGCCGACGACGGCGGCACGCCGCCGGTGCCGCAGCCGGTGACGACGATCCAGTTCCCGATCGACGGCGGCCGGCCAATCTCGCCGTCCGGCCCGGTGTCGATCGACATCCCGGCGACCATCAATGCGGTCGGTGCCGAGACGGTGCCGATCAGCGGCATCGCGTTGAACCTCGGCGGTGCGACGCAGTTCGGCTCGCAGTTCGGCGTCACGAGCCTGGTGCAGGACGGTTTCGCGGCCGGCAAGCTGACCGGCGTGACGGTCGAAAGCGACGGCGTGCTGCTCGCGCGCTATTCGAACGACCAGTCGCGCCCGGCGGGGCAGCTCGAGCTGGCGGACTTTCGCAACCCGCAGGCGCTGCAGCCGCTCGGCGGCAACGCCTGGGCCCGTACCTACGCCTCGGGCACGCCGGTGCTCGGCGTGCCGACCGAGGGCAATCTGGGCGTGCTCAATTCCGGCTCGCTGGAGGAGAGCAATGTCGACCTGACCGGCGAGCTCGTCAGCATGATCACCGCGCAGCGCCTGTACCAGGCCAATGCGCAGACGATCAAGACGCAGGACCAGGTCCTGCAGACGCTCGTCAACCTGCGTTGATGCGCGGCACGAGACTTCCAGTGCGTAGCTTGTCGCAAGCGGGCGGAGCGCACGGCCGCCCCGAACCGGCCCGCGCCCCGAGGGCCACGAAGCGGCCCGTTCAGGGCCTTGGGGGCCGGTCGATGTACCCGTCGGACGAGGGGCACCCATGGACCGCATGATCTACCTGTCGATGAGCGGGGCGAAGGCCGCGATGCAGCGCCAGGATTCGCTCGCCAACAATCTGGCCAATGTCTCGACGACCGGCTTTCGGGCCGAACTCGAGGCGACGCGCGCGGTGCCGGTGCTCGGCAGCGGCGCGAGCACGCGCGTCTTCGCGCTCGAGACGACGATCGGCCACAGCGATGCACCGGGGCCGATCACGACCACCGGACGCTCGCTCGATGTCGCCGTCAAGGGCGCGAGCTGGCTCGCGGTGCAGGCGCTCGACGGCACCGAAGCGTATACGCGCGCCGGCTCGCTCGATGTGGATGCCGAGGGCACGATCGTCACGCGCAGCGGGCTGCAGGTGCTGGGCGACGGTGGCCCGATTCAGCTGCCGCCGGGCAGCGAAGCGACGATCGCGGCCGACGGTTCGATCAGCGCACGCCTGCCCAACGGCAGCTCGAGCGTCGTCGGCCGGCTCAAGCTCGTCACGCCCGAGGCGCCGCTCGCGCGCGGCGCCGATGGCCTCTTTCGCGCGATCGGTGGCGAGGCGCTGGATGCCGACCCGCTCGCGCGGGTGCAGGACGGTGCGCTCGAAGGCTCGAATGTGAGCGCGGTCGAGAACATGGTCGCGATGATCGCCGCCGCGCGGCAGTTCGAAGCGCAGATGAAGCTGATGCAGACCGCGCAGGACGACGAGCGGGCGGCCTCGCAGCTGCTCGCCATCTGAAGACCCAGACCAAGGAGAAGCCGCCATGATGCGATCACTCTGGATCTCGAAGACCGGGATGGAAGCCCAGCAGACGCAGCTCGACTCGATCTCGAACAACCTCGCCAACGCATCGACGAACGGCTACAAGAAGTCGCACGCGGTCTTCGAGGACCTGATGTACCAGAACCTGCGCCAGGTCGGCGCCAACAGCTCGGAGCAGACGACACTGCCGACCGGCTTGCAGGCGGGCCTGGGCTCGCGGGCCGTCGCGTCGGCGCGTTCGTTCACGCAGGGCAACCTGCAGCAAAGCAGCAACCCGCTCGACCTCGCGGTGCGCGGCAACGGCTTCTTCCAGATCCAGATGCCCGACGGCACGCTCGGCTATACGCGCGATGGCTCGTTCCAGGTCGACGCCCAGGGCGCGCTTGTCACGAACAACGGCTACGCGCTGCAGCCGGGGATCACGATCCCGGTCGGCGCGCAAAGCATCACGATCGCGCAGGACGGCACGGTGAGCGCGACCCTCGCCGGCCAGACGCAGCCGCAGATCCTCGGCCAGATCCAGCTCGCGAGCTTCGTCAATCCGGCCGGCCTCGAGCCCAAGGGGCAGAACCTGTTTGCCGAGACCGTCGCGTCGGGAACGCCGAGCGCCGGCGAGCCGGGATTGAACGGCCTCGGGTCGCTGCAACAGGGTTTCGTCGAGACCTCGAACGTCAATGTCGTCGAGGAACTCGTCTCGATGATCCAGACCCAGCGCGCCTACGAACTCAATTCGAAGGCGATCCAGACCTCGGACCAGATGCTGCAGAAGCTCGCCCAGCTTTGAGCCGCGAGCGAGAACCCGCGATGAAACAAGTCCTCGTATGCGCCGCGCGCGGCGCCGCCTTCGCGCTGGCCGGCCTGCTGCTCGCCGGCTGCCAGGCGCTGAACCACCCGCCGCCGGTCGATATCGCGCAGCCGACGGCGGTGCGCGTGCTGCCGCGCCAGGCGCCGGCCGCGGCGAATGGCGCGATCTACCAGGCCGGCCAGTACCGGCCGCTGTTCGAGGACTACCGCGCGCGCATGGTCGGCGATACGCTGACGGTCGCGATCGTCGAGCGCGTGAGCGCGAGCCAGACCTCCAACAGCACGGTCGACAAGAAGGGCGACATGGAAGCCGCGGTCACCGCGCTGCCGGCGCTCAAGCTCAATGCACTGAATCGCGCATCGGCGGCCGGCTCGTCGGCGAATACCTTCACCGGCAAGGGCAGTACCGATACGGCGAACAATTTCAACGGCACGATCAACGCGACCGTCATCGAGGTGCTGCCGAACGGCCACCTCGTGATCGCCGGCGAGAAGCAGATCGGCGTCAACGCCAATGTCGACGTACTGCGCTTCTCGGGCCAGGTCGATCCGCTGATGATCCAGCCCGGCAATGTCGTCGCGTCGGCGCAGATCGCGAATGCGCGCATCGAGCACCGCGGCCGCGGCCAGGCCGCCGAGGCGCAGGGAATTGGCTGGCTGTCGCGCGTCTTTTTGAGCGTTGCGCCGTTCTAGCGGGCGACAGAATCGAAGCGTCTTCGCAGTTTCCGACGCCGCAGCCGTGCCCATGCATCCGACCGACCGCCTGATCCGCTGGATCGTCACCCTCGGCGTGATCGCCGCCAGTTCGGCGCTGTGGTGGCCGCTGCCGTCGCACGCGGCGCGCATCAAGGAAGTGGCGAGCGTGCAGGGCGTGCGCAGCAACGCCCTTGTCGGCTACGGCCTCGTGATGGCGCTCGACGGCACCGGCGACTCGAGCACCGGCGTGCCGTTCGTGCCGCAAAGCATGATCGCGCTCTTGCAGCAAAACGGCGTCACCGTGCCGCAGGGTACGAACCTGCAGTTGAAGAACGTTGCCGCGGTGATGGTGACGGCGCAATTGCCGCCGTTCGCACGGCCCGGGCAGACGATCGACGTCACCGTCTCGTCGATGGGCAACGCCAAGTCGCTGCGCGGCGGCACGCTGATCTCGACCCCGCTGCGCGGCGCCGACGGCCAGATCTACGCGATCGCGCAGGGCAGCCTGCTGGTCGGTGGCGCGGGCGCCGCGGCGGGCGGGTCGAAGGTCCAGGTCAACAGCCTGAACGCCGGGCGCGTGCCGGACGGCGCGACCGTCGAGCGCAGCGTGCCGACGCCGCTCGTGCAGGGCGATTCGCTGCAGCTCGACCTGAATGCGAGCGACTTTGCCACCGCGCGCGAGGTCGAGCGCGTCATCAACCGGCGCAAGGGCGATGGCGTCGCGCAGGCGATCGACGGCCGCACGGTGCGCGTGCGCGTGCCGGCATCGGCCGACGAGCGCGTCGCCTTCATGGCCGATATCGAGAATCTGCAGCTCGAGCTGGCGCCGCCAGCGGCGAAGATCGTCTTGAACGGCCGCACCGGCTCGATCGTCATGAACCAGGCGGTGACGCTCGCGGCGTGCGCCGTCGCGCACGGCAACCTCGCGGTCGTCATCAGCTCGACGCCGGTCGTCAGCCAGCCGGGCGCGTTCGCCCGCGGCCGCACGGTGGTGAGCGAGCAGTCCGACATCCAGATCCACGCCCAGCAGGGCTCGGTGATCGAGATGGCGGCCGGCGCCAAGCTCGCCGATGTCGTGAAGGCGCTCAATTCGCTCGGCGCGACGCCGCAGGACCTGCTCGCGATCCTGCAGGCGATGAAGACGGCCGGCGCGCTGAATGCCGAGATCGAGGTGATCTGATGACGCCCGCGAGCGTGGCTTCCACCGATGCGCTGCGCGCGCGCGCGGCGAGCGACCCGCGCGGCGCGGTGAAGGATGCGGCGCGCCAGTTCGAGGCGATCTTCATGCAGGAGCTGATGAAGAGCATGCGTCAGGCGACGCTGTCTTCGGGCCTGCTCGACAACGAGGGCACGAAGCTCGGCCGCGAGATGCTCGACACCCAGTTCGCGACCCAGATGACGGGCATGCCGGGCGGCCTGTCCGAGCTGATCGCGCGCCAGCTCGAACGGCAGATCGGCGAACCGCAGGCTGCCGCGCCGGCACCCGCCGCGCTGCCGGTGGCCAAAGGCGCACGCGCGGCGGAATTCAGCGCGCTCAACGGCAGGCAGCGCCAGGCCGCCTTCGTGCAGGCGCACCGGCAGGCGGCGCAGGCGGCCGAGCAGCAGACCGGCATCCCGGCGAGCTTCATGCTGGCGCAGGCGGCGCACGAGTCGGGCTGGGGCCAGCGCCAGATCCGCAACGCCGACGGCAGCAGCGCGAACAACCTCTTCGGCATCAAGGCAGGCAGCGGCTGGAAGGGCGCGGTCGCGGAAGTCATGACGACCGAGTTCGTCGACGGCAAGCCGAGAAAGCTCGTGCAGCGCTTTCGCGCCTACGCGTCGGCCGAGGAATCGTTTCGCGACTATGCGCGGCTGATGACGGGCAGCAGCCGCTACAGCCAGGTGCTGGCGAGCGGCGGCGACGCGAAGCGCTTCGCACAGGGCCTGCAGGCCGCGGGCTATGCGACCGATCCGGCGTACGCCGACAAGCTCGCCCGCATCATCGATACCACCGTGCGCCTGCAGCGCGCGGCGGCCTGATTCGCGCCGACCGGGGAGGTAACGCATGTCGAGCTCGGCCCTGATGTCGATCGGAACGCGTGCCATGGCGGCGAGCTACGCCGCGCTGCAGACGACCGGCAACAATATCGCGAATGCGAATACGGTCGGCTATTCGCGCCAGCAGGTCGAGCTGGCGACGGCCGGCGGCATGTACACCTGCATGGGCTTCTTCGGCCGCGGCGTCGATGTGACGACGGTGAGCCGGGCGCACGATGCCTTTCTGGTGCGCGAAGCCGCGCTTACGCAATCGATCGCCGCGTCGGACAGCGCGCGGCTCGCCCAGCTCGAGCAGCTCGAGCAGATCTTCGGCACCGGCGAGGCCGGCCTGGGCTACCAGAGCGCGCAATTGCTCAATGCATTCGTCGACGTCGCGAGCCGGCCGCAGGATCCGGCCTCGCGCCAGGTCGCGCTCGCCCGGGCGCAGGACGCGGCGGCCGCATTTCGCAACGCCGGCAGCCAGATCGAGACGCTGCAGGCGGGCGTCGCGGCCGACCTGAAGACCTCGGTGAAGGCGGTCAACGTGCTGGCGCAGACGGTCGCCGATCTGAACCGCCAGATCGCGAACGCCATCGGCACCGGCCACACGCCCAACGATCTGCTCGACCAGCGCGACCAGGCGGTGGCCGAGATCGGCCAGTATGTGCAGGTGACGACGATTGCCGCCGACGACGGATCGCTCAATCTCTTCATCGGCGGCGGCCAGCGGCTCGTGCTCGGCACCGATGTGTCGACGCTGGTCGCGATGCCCGATGTCTACGATCCGTCGCAGCTGCATCTGGGTGTGAGCGAGGGCGGCAAGACACGCCTCGTTCCCGACGCGACGCTCGGCGGCGGATCGATCGCGGGCTTGCTGCGGTTCCAGAACGAGGACCTGCGCGACGCGCGCAACCTCGTCGGGCAGATGGCGGCGGCGCTCGCCGGCGCGGTCAATACCCAGCAGTCGCTCGGCCTGGATCTGACGACGCCGACCGGCCGGCAGGGGACCGATCTGTTCGCGGTCGGCGCGCCGCGCGTGCAGCCCGCGTCGACCAACGCCGGGAACGCGGCCGTCACGCTCGGCACCGCCGACGCGACGCTGCTGCGCGCGAGCGACTACGAACTCAGGTACGACGGCAGCAACTACGCGCTGACGCGGCTCGGCAGTTCCGATCCGGTGCAGACCTTCACGCCTGCCGCGCTCGCCGCCGGCGTCACGGTCGACGGCATGACGATCCAGCTCGCGAGCGGCAGCGCCGCCGCGGGCGACCGCTTCCGGCTGCAGCCGGTGGCCGCCGCGGCGACCCAGATGCAGCGCCTGATCGACGATCCGCGCGGCATCGCCGCCGCCTCGCCGGTGACGGCCACGCTCGGCGTCGCCAACAGCGGCACGGCAGCGATTGCATCGCTCGACGTCGTCGCGCCGATCGCGGTGCCGGTGAATGCGGTCGTCAAATTCGGCGTCAATCCGATGACCGGCGAGACGACGTATCAGTTGAGCGCCGACGGCGGCAGCACCTACGGTGCGGCGCAGCCTTTCGTTGCCGGGCAGCCGATCGCCTTCACCGACGGCGGCGGCACGACGCTGTGGGAGTTGTCGGTCACCGGTGCGCCGGCCGACGGCGACCTGATCCAGGTCGACCCGACGGCCGTGCCGGCGACGAGCAACGGCAATGCGCTGGCGATGGTCGCGCTGCGCGATACGGCGATCGTCGGCGGCGCGACCGTCACTGATGCGTGGTCGTCGGCGCTCGCCGAGGTCGGCGTGCGGGTGCAGGGCGCGCAAGGCGTGGCGCGCATGTCGGCGGCCGTCGCGAGCGACGCCGCGGCGCGTGCGACGGCGGTTTCGGGCGTCAACCTGGACGAGGAAGCGGCGCGGCTGATCCAGTACCAGCAGAGCTACCAGGCGGCGGCCAAGATGCTGCAGGTTGCGCAGTCGGTCTTCGATACGCTGCTCGAGGTGACATCGCGATGAGCACACTGCGCGTGAGCACGGCGGCCAGCTACGAGGAGGCGATGGCGCGCCTGCAGCAGCGCCAGCGCGAGCTCGCCGAAGCCCAGGTCCACATGACGAGCGGCAAGCGCGTGATGCGCGCGAGCGACGACCCGATCAATGCCGCGCGCGCCGAACGCGCCTTGGCCGCCACCTCGCGCGCGCAGGCGGGGCTGCGCTCGGTCGATGCGAGCCGCAGCGCGATGACGCAGACCGAGGCCGCGCTCGGCGACGCCGGCGAACTGCTGCAGCAGGTGCGCGAGGCGCTCGTCGCCAGCGGCAATGCCGGCTACGACGACAGCCAGCGCAAGGTTCTCGCCGATCAGATCCGCAGCCTGCGCGGCCAGTTGCTCGCGGTCGCGAACCGCGGCGACGGCGCGGGCGGCTATCTGTTCGGCGGTCAGGGATCGGCGACGCCGCCGTTTCTGGACGCGCCGGGCGGCGTGCAGTATGTCGGCACCCGCGGCCAGATCAATGCCGACCGCACCGACGGGCTGCCGATGACGATGGATGGCGCCGCGGCCTGGATGACGGCGCCGACCGGCAACGGCGTCTTCGAGACGCGCGCCGCGGGCGGGTCGGGCAGCGCCTGGATCGACGCCGGCCGGGTCACGGATCCGGCGGCCTTGACCGGCGCGAGCTACAGCATCGAATTCAGCGTCGCGGGCGGTGCGACGGCCTACAGCGTCTTCAAGGACGGCGCGCCGACGCCGCAGACCGGCGTCGCCTATGTCTCCGGCCAGGCGATCAGCATCGACGGCATCTCGTTCACGATCAATGGCGCACCCGCCGACGGCGACCGCTTCGAGGCGATCCCTTCGACGCCGACGCTCGCCGTCTTCGATGCCCTCGACGCCGCGGCAAACGAACTGGCGACGCCGATGCGCAGCGCGGGGGCGATCGCGCAGACGACGGCGAGCAGCCTGCGCGACGTCGACTCGCTGCTCGCGCGGCTGTCGTCGTCGCGCTCGGCGGCCGGCGAGGCGCTCGGGCGGATCGACAATGTCGGCGCGACGCACGACGCGGCGAGCACGAATGGCCGGATCGAGCGCTCCAAGGCCGAGGACCTCGACCTCACCGCCGCGATCTCGGACTTCCAGAACAAGCAGATCGGCTACCAGGCCGCGCTGCAGACCTATGCGTCGGTGCAGCGCCTGTCGCTGTTCGACTATCTGAAATGACCCACCCCCTACGCGCTTCGCGCGCCCCCTCGAGGGGGCCGAGCCCGGACACGAAAGGTCCAGTGGACGT
>JACSRM010000528.1 GCA_014879745.1 Burkholderiaceae bacterium
GCCGCGCGCGAAGTGCGCGGCGTCGGGCGTGCTCTTGATCTCGGGCGGGTAGAGCCAGTAGATGACGAGCGGCATCAGCGCGAGCGCCACCAGCCCGGGCAGCAGCATCGCCAGCGCCCAGGTGCCCCAGCTCAACTGCACCTGCGCGCCGGTCGCCTCGGCCACCAGCTTGACGACCAGCGGGTTGGGTGCGGTGGCGGTGATGAACATCGCCGAGGTGATCGGGTTCGCGTGATAGTTGACCAGTGCCAGATAGCGGCCGATGCGGTTTTGCGTGCCCTGCTCGGGGTCCGAGCCGAAACTGCCGGCGATGCCGCGCATGATCGGATGGATGATGCCGCCGCCGCGCGCGGTGTTGCTCGGCGTCACCGGCGCGATCGTCAGTTCGGCCGCGGCCAGCGCGTAGCCGATGCCCAGCGTGCGCTTGCCGACGATGGTGATGAAGCCGTAGCCGATGCGCGCCCCGAGCCCGGTCTTGATGAGCGCGCGCGAGATCATGATCGCCACGCCGATGAGCCAGATCAGCGGGCTCGCAAAGCTGCTCAGCGCGTCGGCGATGGCGGTCGCCGGCTTGTCGCTCGTGACGCCGGTCAGCGCCACCAGCGTGATCGCCAGCATCGCCAGCGCGCCGATCGGCATCGCCTTGCCGATGATCGCGGCGATGGTGGCGACGAACAGCGCCAGCAGCTGCCAGGCGTCGGGCGTCACGCCTTCGGGCGGCGGGATGACGAACCAGATCGCGAGCCCGATCGCGAGCGCGACCGCCATCGGCATCGGTTTGAAACCCATGAGCGTTCTCCTCGCTGGTGGTGGCGGGTCCGGGCGCCGCGCTGCGGCATTCTGCCCTGCCGGCGGCGCCGAAGCGAGATTCCCGCGCTCGCGCGCCGGGACGCATCAGCCGATCTGGCGAGGCGGCTGGCCGGATGCCGTCATCGCCTACATTTGCCATCGGCATCTGCAAGGCGTCGGTCGTCGTCCTGAACTTCGGCGCCGGACTTGCCCCTGATCAGGGGCATTCGGTGCGAATCCGCGGCAGCGTCATCGCCGATCGCACTGCGCAGGGCTTCGAATTTCAGGGGAGGCAGGGGGTGGAAGGACAGTCGGCGGCCGACACGGCGGCAGAACCATCGGCCACGGCCTGGCACGCGCAGACCGCCGCCGCGGCGTGCCACGCGCTCGGCGTCGACGAGGCGGGACTCGGCAGCGAACAGGTGCGCGAGCGCCTGGCCCGATACGGCCCGAACCGGCTGCAGGCCGCTGCCCGCCGCGGGCCGCTGCGCCGCCTGCTGGCGCAGTTTCACAACGTGCTGCTCTACGTGATGATGGGCTCGGCGCTGATCACCGCCGTGCTCGGCCACTGGATCGATACCGGCGTGTTGTTCGCCGCGGTGGTCGTGAATGCGATCATCGGCTTCATCCAGGAGGGCAAGGCCGAGTCGGCGCTGGATGCGATCCGCGCGATGCTGTCGCCGCATGCCGTCGTGCTGCGCGAGGGTCGGCGCGAGGAGATCGATGCCGCTGATCTGGTGCCCGGCGACCTCGTGCTGCTGGCCTCCGGCGACCGCGTGCCGGCCGACCTGCGGCTGCTGCAGGTGAAGGAGCTGCGGGTCGACGAATCGGCGCTCACCGGCGAATCGGTCCCGGTGGAGAAGGACGGCGAAGCAGTCGGCATCGATGCGCCGCTTGGCGACCGGCTCGGCATGGCGTATGCCGGCACGCTCGTCGCCTACGGGCAGGCCACCGGGCTGGTCGTCGCCACCGCCCAGACCACCGAGATCGGCCGCATCGACAGCATGCTGGCCGACGTCGCCGCCGGCACGACGCCGCTGCTGCGCCAGATCGACCGCTTCGGCCGCGTGCTCGCGGTGGCGATCCTGGTGCTGTGCGCGCTGACCTTCGCCTTCGGCGTGCTGCTGCGGGGCGAGCCGGCTTCCGACATGTTCCTGATGGTCGTCGCGCTGGCGGCCTCGGCGATCCCGGAGGGCCTGCCGGCGATCATGACCATCACGCTCGCGCTCGGGGTGCAGCGCATGGCCAGGCGCCGAGCCATCGTGCGCCATCTGCCGGCGGTCGAGGCGCTGGGCGCGGTGACGGTGATCTGCTCGGACAAGACCGGCACGCTGACGCGCAACGAGATGACGGTGCAGCGCGTCGTCTGTGCCGGGCTGGACGTGGACGTGACCGGTGCCGGCTATGCGCCCGAAGGCGAATTCAGAGCCGCGGGGCGCGCGATCGACGCCGACCGCCACCCGGCGCTCGCGCTGGCCCTGCGCGCCGGCGTGCTGTGCAACGATGCGCGGCTGAGCGAGAAGGAGGGCCACTGGTCGGTGCTCGGCGACCCGACCGAGGGCGCGCTGCTGGTGCTGGGCCACAAGGCCGGTCTGGTGCAGGCGCACACCGAGGCCGCCTGGCCGCGAAGCGACTCGATCCCGTTCGAATCGCAACACCGCTTCATGGCCACCGCGCACCGCGACGACGATGACGCGCCGTGGATCTTCGTCAAGGGCGCGCCCGAGAAGCTGTTCGATATCAGCCCGCTCGAACTCGGGCCCGACGGCGAGCGGCCGATCGCCATCGATACCTGGCGGCGCATGGCGACCGATATCGCGGCGCGCGGCCTGCGCCTGCTCGGCCTCGCCGCGAAACGCGCCGCGCCGGCCACAGGCGCCCTGGGCTTCGACGATGTCGAGCAGGGCTATGTGATGCTCGCGCTGGTCGGCATCGCCGACCCGCCGCGCGACGAGGCGGTGCGCGCGGTGGCCGATTGCCATGCCGCCGGCATCCGCGTGAAGATGATCACCGGCGACCATGCCGAGACCGCGAAGGCGATCGGCGCGCAGCTCGCCATCGGCGCCGGCAAGCCGGCGATCACCGGTGCCGAACTGCAGCTGATGGACGACGCCGCGCTGCAGCAGGTGGTGATGGAGGTCGACGTCTTCGCCCGCGCCAGCCCCGAGCACAAGCTGCGCCTGGTGCAGGCGCTGCAGCAGGACGGGCAGGTGGTGGCGATGACCGGCGACGGCGTGAACGACGCGCCGGCGCT
>JACSRM010000320.1 GCA_014879745.1 Burkholderiaceae bacterium
GGGTCGGCGCCATATGAATCAACGACTTGGCGGAGGTGTCGGGCGCCAGTTGAGAAAGACGGGCTAGCGTCCGACGCCGTACTTGCCGAGTTCGATCTTCGCGATCGCGTTCCTGTGCACCTCGTCCGGGCCATCGGCGAAGCGCAGCGTGCGCGCCGTCGCGAAGCAGTGCGCGAGCGGGAAATCCTGGCTCATGCCGGCGCCGCCGTGCAGCTGCATCGCCCAGTCGATGACGTCGCATGCCATCTGCGGCGCGACGACCTTGATCATCGCGATCTCGGCCTTCGCCGCCTTGTTGCCGGCAACGTCCATCATCCACGCCGCCTTCAGCGTCAAGAGGCGCGCCATGTCGATCTTGCAGCGCGCCTGCGCGATGCGCTCGCGCGTCACGCCCTGCTCGGCGAGCGGCCGGCCGAACGCGACGCGCTTCGTCGCGCGCCGGCACATCAGCTCGAGCGCGCGCTCGGCGACGCCGATCAGGCGCATGCAGTGGTGGATGCGCCCCGGGCCGAGCCGGCCCTGCGCGATCTCGAAGCCGCGTCCTTCGCCGAGCAGAATATTGGTCGCCGGCACGCGCACATTCTGGAAGATGACCTCCATGTGGCCGTGCGGCGCGTCGTCGTAGCCCAGGACCTGCAGCGGCCGCAATACCTTGATGCCCGGCGCGTCGGCCGGCACGAGAATCATCGACTGCTGCGCGTGGCGCGGCGCATCAGGGTCGGTCTTGCCCATGAAGATGTAGACGGCGCAGCGCGGGTCGCCGGCGCCCGAGGTCCACCATTTGCGGCCATTGAGCACATAGTCGTCGCCATCGCGCACGATGCGCGCCTCGATATTCGTCGCGTCCGACGACGCGACGCCCGGCTCGGTCATCGCGAATGCACTGCGGATCTCTCCCGCGAGCAGCGGCTCGAGCCAGCGCTTCTTGTGCTCGGCGCTGCCGTAGCGCACGATGGTTTCCATATTGCCGGTATCGGGCGCCGAGCAGTTGAAGACCTCGCTTGCCCAGCCGACGCGGCCCATGATCTCAGCCAGCGGCGCGTACTCCTGGTTCGTGAGGCCGGCGCCGTACTCGCTCTCGGGCAGGAAAAGGTTCCACAGCCCGGCGGCGCGCGCCTTGGGCTTGAGGTTCTCGATCACCCGCAGCGGCGTCCAGCGCCTGCCGGCGGCGGTATTGGCCTGCAGTTCCTCGTGTACCGCCGCTTCGGCCGGATAGATGTGCTCGTCCATGAAGGCGCGCAGGCGCGTCTGCAGGTCGATCGTACGCGGCGAGTATTCGAAGTCCATGCTGCTTCCCGGTGAGTTGCGAATGTCGATGGCGGGCGGAGCGCGTCAGGCGGCCTGCGCGAAGCGCCAGCCGAGCGTTGCGAGGTGCGCCGCGCCGGCGCCTGCCTGCGCCGCCTGTGCGCTTGCCGCCGTGCCGTCCTGCGCACGCTTGGCGATGCCCTGCAGGATGGCGGCGATCCGAAACAGGTTGTAGGCGAGGTAGAAGTTCCAGTCGGCCATCACGGCGTCGACATCGGCGCGCCCGCTGCGCTCGCAGTAGCGGCGCACGTAGTCGCGCTCGGACGGAATGCCGAGCGCGGCGATATCGAGGCCGCCGATGCCGCGCCCCATCGTGTGCGGGATATGCCACGCCATGCAGTGGTAGCTGAAGTCGGCGAGCGGATGGCCGAGCGTCGAAAGCTCCCAGTCGAGCACCGCGAGGACGCGCGGCTCGCGCGGATGAAAGATCAGGTTGTCGAGCCTGAAGTCGCCGTGCACGACCGCCGTCTGCGCGGCGTCGCGCGCGCCCGCCGGGATGTGCGCCGGCAGCCATTGCATCAGGTTGTCCATGGCGCCGATCGGCGCGGTGACCGACGCCACATACTGCTTGCTCCAACGCCCGATCTGGCGCTCGAAATAGTTGCCCGGTCGGCCGTAGTCGGCAAGCCCGGCGGCGTCGATATCGACCGCATGCAGCAGGGCGATGACGCGATTCATCTCGTCGTAGATCGCGGCGCGCTCGGCGTTTTCCATGCCGGGCAGCGACTGGTCCCACAGCACGCGGCCCTCGACGAACTCCATGATGAAGAACGCGCGGCCGATGACGGCTTCGTCGTCGCACAGCAGGTGCATCTTCGCGACCGGCACGCCGGTCGCGCCGAGCGCGCGCATGACGCGGTATTCGCGTTCGATCGCGTGCGCCGACGGCAGCAGCTTGGCCGCCGGCCCGGGCTTGGCGCGCATCACGTACGAACGCTCGGGCGTGACGAGTTTGAAGGTCGGGTTGGACTGCCCGCCCTTGAACTGCTCGACGCTCAGCGGCCCCGCGAAGCCGGGCAGATGCGCGACGAGGTAGTTCGCGAGCGCGTCGAGGTCGAACGCGTGTCGCGCGGCGACGGGCTTGGTTCCGGTGAAGTCGTCCATATCCTGCTGCCGGTTTTAGGAGCCGGCGCCAGCGCGTGCCCGATGCGCACTCAGCGCGCGGCGATCGCGAGCAGCTTGTCCTTGGAAAGCACGACGAGCCGGGTCGGCTCGATGCGTACCGCGCCGTCGCGCTCGAAGCCCTTCAACTCCTGATTTACGCGCTGGCGCGATGCGCCGAGCAGCTGCGCCAGATCCTCCTGCGCAAGTTGCAGGCCGATGCGGATCTCCTCGCCCTCGGGCACGCCGTAGCTGCGCGCCAGCAGCAGGATCTGCTTGGCCAGGCGCGCCGCGAGCGGGCGCGTGTTGAGATCCTCGACGACGTCGAACATCAGGCGCAGACGGCGGCAGTTCAGGCGCAGCAGCGCCTCGTAGAGCTCGACATGCCGGTTCAGGATGTCCTGGAAGTCGGGTTTGCGAACGATGAGCAGCGTCGTCGCGCCGTGCGCATTCGCATCGTGCGTGCGCGGCAGGCCGTCGAACAGCGAGATATCGCCGAACCAGATGCCGGGCTCGACGTAGGTGAGCGAAACCTGCTTGCCCGACAGCGAGACCGAGCTGATGCGCACCGAGCCGCTCGCGACGCCGCACCATTCGTCGGGTGGCGAGCCGCGC
>JACSRM010000530.1 GCA_014879745.1 Burkholderiaceae bacterium
CGGGTGATGGCGCTTGATCCAGCTGCTGACGTAGGCAAGCAGCGCGAAGCTCGCGGCGTGGCTCTCGGGAAAGCCGTACTCGCCGAAGCCCTCGATCTGCTTGAAGATCGCCTCGGCAAACTCGCGCGCGTAGCCCTTCTCGACCATGCGGCCGGTGAGCCGCGCGTGAAACGGGCCGAGGCCGCCCTTTCGCTTCCACGCCGCCATCGCGCGGCGCAACTGATCGGCCTCGCCGGGCGTGAAATCGGCGGCGAGGATCGCGAGCTGCATCACCTGCTCCTGGAAGATCGGCACGCCGCGCGTGCGCTCGAGCGCCTGGCGCACTTCGGCGCTCGGGTAGGCCACCGCGTCGGCCGCCAGCGCGCGATTTTTCAGGTAGGGGTGGACCATGCCGCCCTGGATCGGCCCCGGCCGCACGATCGCGACCTCGACGACGAGGTCGTAGAACGAGCGCGGCAGCAGACGCGGCAGCATGCTCATCTGGGCGCGCGATTCGATCTGGAATACGCCGACGGTATCGGCGCGGCAGATCATCTCGTAGGTGGCGGCGTCCTCGGCCGGCACGTCCTGCATCTCGAAGCGCCGGCCGAGCTTGTGCCCGATGAACGTGAGCGCGCGGCGGATCGCGCTCAACATGCCGAGGGCGAGGATGTCGACCTTCAGCAGCCCGAGCGTGTCGAGGTCGTCCTTGTCCCACTGGATGACGCTGCGGCCTTCCATCGCCGCGTTCTCGACCGGCACGAGCTGCGCGATCTGGTCGCGCGCGATGACGAAGCCGCCGGGGTGCTGGCTCAGGTGGCGCGGAAAGCAGATCAGCTGGCGCGTCAGTTCGGCCCACAGCCTGACGAGCGGCGCGTCGGGGTCGAAGCCGTTCTCGCGCAGCCGCTCGGGGTTGATGCTCTTGCCGTCGAACCACTGCTGGCTCTTGGCGACGGCGTCGATCGCCGCGAGGTCGAAGCCGAGCGCGCGCCCGATATCGCGCAGCGCCGAGCGCGATCGGTAGCTGATGACGACCGCCGTCAGCGCCGCGCGGTGGCGGCCGTATTTGCGGTAGATGTACTGGATCACCTCCTCGCGGCGCTGGTGCTCGAAGTCGATGTCGATGTCGGGCGGCTCGTTGCGCTCGGCGCTGACGAAGCGCTCGAACAGCATGTTCATGCGCGCCGGGTCGACCTCGGTCACGCCCAGGCAATAGCAGACCGCCGAATTGGCCGCGCTGCCGCGGCCCTGGCACAGGATGCCCTGCGCACGGGCCCAGTGCACGATGTCGGCGACGGTGAGGAAGTAGGGCTCGTAGGCGAGCTGCGCGATCAGCGCGAGCTCGTGCTCGATGAGCGCGCGCACCGCGCCGGGCACGCCCTGCGGATAGCGCCGGCGCGCGCCGGCTTCGGTGAGCGCGCGCAGATGGCTCGCAGGCGTGGCGCCTTCGGGGACGATCTCGCGCGGGTATTCGTAGCGCAGCTCGTCGAGCGAGAAGCGGCAGCTGCCGGCGATCGCGACGCTTCGCGCGAGCCACTCGGGCGGATAGATCGCCTGCAGCCGGCCGCGCGAGCGCAGGTGCGCCTCGGCGTTGGGCTCGAGCGCGAAACCGCATTGCGCGACCGGCAGCGCGAGGCGCGTCGCGACGAGCGCGTCGTGCAGCGGCTTGCGCGAGCGCACATGCATGCGCACGCCGCCGGCGGCGACGATGGGAATCCCGGTCGCCTGCGCGACGCGCTGCGCGAGATCGACGAGGCCGTCGTCGTCGGCGCGGTGCAGCAGCTCGACGGCGATCGCGCAGCGCTCGGCGCCGAACCACGTCTTCGCCCACATCGCGTGCGCGAATGCGGTCTCGAACGGCTGCGCGGCGTGCGGCACGAGCAGCGCGAAACACTCCGGCAGCCCGGCCAGATACGGCGCGTTCGGCACCCGGCCCTCGACATCCGACGGATGCGCGAGGTAGCTGCCCTTGGCCGCGCGCCGGCGCGCGACGGTGATCCACTGCGACAGGTTGCCGTAGCCGCGGCGCGATTGCGCGAGCAGCACGAGCCGGGCGTGCGGCGCGCCTTCGCGATCATCGCCGCCGCCCTCGCGATTGCCGCCGCCAGCGCCGCCGCCCGCAGCGCCGCCCACGCCGCGCCCCGGCGCCGGCAGCGTGAGCTGCATCTCGGCGCCAACGACCAGATGCAGGCCGAACTGCCTGGCCGCGCCGTGCGCCCGCACGACGCCAGCGAGCGAGCATTCGTCGGTGATCGCGAGCGCCGCGTAGCCGAGCGCCGCCGCGCGCGCGACCAGCTCCTCGGGGTGCGATGCCGCGGTCAGGAAGCTGAAGTTGCTGCGGCAGTGCAGCTCGGCGTACGCGGGGAGCACGGCGGACGAGCGCTCATGCCGTCGGCGCGGCATAGGCCGCGCAGGGTTCGCGCGCCGCGAGCGGCAGCGACGCCGCAGCCTCCGCGGCCAGTGCATCGAGCGGGCTGCGCACCGCGCCGCCGCCAACCTTCAGCACGTGGGTGTAGATCATCGTCGTGCTGACATCGCTGTGACCCAACAGCGCCTGCACCGTGCGACAACGAGCGGAGCGAAGTTGCGGCGAAGGCTCATGTGGGCGAAGCCCACATGAAGCGAAGCGGCCGAAGCCAAAGTCGTAGCCCGCCTGCAGCAGATGCGTGGCGAAGCAGTGTCTCAACGTGTGCGGCGTGGCCGGACGCTCGATACCCGCCCGCGCCACGGCACGCTTGAAGGCCCGCTGCAGACTTTGATCATGCAGATGGTGGCGCCGCTGCACCCCCGTGCGCGGGCACACCGAGTGTTCGGCCTGCGGAAAGACCCACAGCAAGCGAAGCGCCGCTGCGGCGAAGGCTGACTTGGCGCGAGCCAAGTCAAGCGTCAGCGGCCGAAGCCAAAACCACGCCCACGACGCGCCGGCGTGCGGGACCTTGCGTTCGAGTGCATCGGGCATGAACACCCCCGCGCGGTCGGCCTGCACATCGGCCAGCCACAGCGCGCGCGCATGCGCCAGTTGTTCGCGCA
>JACSRM010000090.1 GCA_014879745.1 Burkholderiaceae bacterium
GCGCATCGTTGTCACCGGCAGCGGCGCGGTCTGCGCCGCCGGCATGTCGCCGGCCGAGATCCTCGCCACCGTGCTCGAGGGCCGCAGCGCGATCGGCCCCGTCACGCAGTGGGATACGACCGGCTGGCCGGTGCGCGATGCGGGCGAGGTGCCGAACTTCAACCCCCGTGCCCTCGTCGAGGACCGCAAGCTGCACAAGCTGATCCGGCGCACCGACCTCTTCGGCCTCTACGCGGCGGGGCGGGCGATCGAAGCGTCGGGGCTGCTCGCGCACCGTGCGACGCTGGACGAAGCCGCCGCCGCGAGCTTCAGCGACGCGAGCGGCGTCTACGTCGGCTCCGGCGGCGGCAACTACCAGAACCAGTACGACTATCTGCCGCTGCTGACCGAAGCGAACGGCGAGCTGAAGGCATTCGGCGAGAAGCTGCTCGATACCGTCAACCCGATGTGGCTGCTGCGCACGCTGCCGAACAACGTGCTCGGCCATATCGGCATCCGCCACGGGCTGAAGGGCCCGAACGCCTGCATCACGAACCACAGCATCGGCGGCCTGCTCGCCGCGATCGAGGCGATGCAGGCACTGCGCAACGGCGAGTGCGACCGCGCCGCCGCCGTCGGCCACGATGCGCCGATCGAGCCGCAGATGATGCTGTACTACGAGCGCGTCGGACTCGTCGCGCGCGAGGCGCTGCGTCCGTTCGACGTCCGCCACGACGGCAGCCAGTTCGGCGAAGGTGCGGCCGCGCTCGTCCTCGAGACCGAAGCGTCGGCCGCGGCGCGCGGCGCCGCGGTGCTCGGCGAAGTGCTCGGCGGCGGCGCGGTCTGCGAAGCCGAAGGGCTGCTCGCGATCCGCGACGACGGCGACGGCGTGATCCGCTCCATCGAAGCGGCGCTCGCCGATGCCGGACTGCAGCCCGCCGATATCGGCATGATCGTCGCCCACGGCAACGGCACGCCGGCCTCCGACCGCTCGGAGGCCGCCGCGCTGCGCCACGTGTTCGGCGCCGCGATGCCGCCGGTCGCGGCCTTCAAGTGGGCCTTCGGCCACCTGATCGCCGGTGCCGGCATCCTCGATGCCGTGCTCGCGATCGAGGCGCTGCGACAACGCTGCGTGCCCGGCACGGCGAACTTCGAGACGCTCGATCCGCAGTGCGCCGGACTGCCCGTCTCGCGCGCCGCGCAGACGCCGCGCAGCGATATCGCGCTCGTCATCGGCCGCGGCTTCGCCGGCACCGACGCGGCGCTGATCGTGCGGGCGGCGTAGGCGGCGCCCCTACCCGGGACGCCGCATCGTCAAGGCGACTTGTTCGCGCGCAGCTTCTGCACCACGAACAGCACGACGAGCGCGCCGACCACCGAAGCGATCCAGCCCGCGCCCTCGCCGGGTTCGTACCAGCCGAACATGCGGCCGACGTAGCCGGCGACGAACGCGCCGACAATGCCCAGCACAATCGTCATGATCCAGCCCATCTTCTGCTCGCCCGGCATGATCCAGCGTGCGATCGCGCCGACGATCAGACCGACGAGGATGGTTCCGATGAGTCCGCCCATGAAGGCTCCAGTGGTGAATGGCAGGTGCGGACAATACACGCTTCGCGCCGCCCGCGCCATCGGCAGCCATCCCTGGCGGGGTCGGCATTGAGCGCCGACGCCGCGAGCCGCTGCGGCATCGACAGCGTCGAGATCGCGCGCATCGAGCGCCTGCTCGCCGAGACGCCGGCCGACGGGCTCGCCGACTTCTTCTCGGCGCAGGAACTCGCCGACGCCGGCGACGGCCCGGGCCGCGCCGCGAGCCTTGCGGCGCGCTTCGCGGCGAAGGAGGCGTGTCTGAAACTCTTCCCGCGCGGCGCCGCGCTCGGCCAGGTCGAGGCGACCGACTTCTCGGTCGAGCGCGACGCCTACGGCGCGCCGCAGATTGTCTGCAACGCGACGGCGCAATACCAGCTCGGCCTGAACCGCATCGCGCGCATCGAGCTGTCGCTGACGCACGACCGCACGACGGCCTCGGCCGTCGCGCTCGCGGTGCCGGCGCGCGCCGCGCCGACGCTCGCCGGCCGCTTCTTCCAGCGCTTCATGCCGCTGCGCGGCGAGATCGTGATGGGCAACCTGCGGCGAGTCTTCGGCGCGTGTGTCGACGAAGCCGAGATCGCGCGCCTCGCCGCCGCGCACTACGGCCACCTGTGGCGGCTGCTCGGCGAGTTCATCCGCTTTCGCTGGCTGTCGGCGGCAGGCAAGCTCGCGCTGGTGCGCGTCGAGGGGCTCGGCCACTTCATCGCCGCGCGCGACCAGGGCAAGGGCATCCTCATCCTCACCGGCCACTTCGGCAACTGGGAGGTCTCGACGACGGCCGGCATCGCGCAGTTTCCCGAGATGCACGGGCGCTTTCATTTCGTGCGCCGGCCGATCAAGCCGGCGTGGCTCGACCGCCTCGTCACGCGCCGCTTCGAGGCGGCGGGCTTCGGCGTCTTCTCCAAGCGCGATTCGCTCGACGCGATGCTCGAAAGTCTCGCCCGCGGCGACGCCGTCGTGCTGCCGTTCGACCAGCACGCCGGCCCGCCCGACGGCATCGCCGTCGACTTCCTCGGCCACCCGGCGTGGACCTTCAAGAGCCTCGCGATCATCGCGCTGTCGACCGGCGCGCCGGTGCTGCCGGCGTCGAGCTGGCGCGAACCCGACGGCCGCCACGTGCTGCGCTTCGAGCCGCCGCTTTCGCCGATCGAGCACGACAGCACGACCGAGGCGATCCGCCTCAACACCCGCGCCTACAACGCCGCGCTCGAGAAGCTCGTCGTGCGCCACCCGGAGCAGTGGTACTGGGTACACCGGCGCTGGAAGCAGGTCGAAGTGCAGCCGAAGCGGCGACGCGCGCCGCCGCCCTGACGCGCTCGACGCTCACGGTACAGACTGCCGCGCCTTCGCTGCCCGGGGCAACCCTTTCAGCCTAGATTCGGCAGTTGGACGCGCCCGAGCGGGCCGCGATGCGGCGTGCCGGCAAGACGCGACAACGCT
>JACSRM010000531.1 GCA_014879745.1 Burkholderiaceae bacterium
CGTTGTCGCGTCTTGCCGGCACGCCGCATCGCGGCCCGCTCGGGCGCGTCCAACTGCCGAATCTAGGTTGAACACCCCGCCGCGCACCCGCAGGCGACGATCCCTTAAGCTCGGCGCATTGCCTGAACGGACCCACGCATGAACAAGCGCAAAGTGCTCAACGCGCGCAACTTCCCCTCCGCGCAGCAGGAGGCCAAGGCCGTCGCGCCGCTGTCGCACTACGATGGCCCGGAGAGCGCCTACCGCCTGGCGTTCACCGACACCGAATTCCTGCTGCGAGAGGAACTGCGCCCGGTGCGCATGCAGCTCGAACTGCTCAAGCCGGACATGGTGATGACCGAGCATGGCATCGACGCGACGATCGTGCTCTACGGCAGCGCGCGCATCCTGGCGCCCGATGTCGCGGCACAGCGCCTGCGCGAAGCGCAGGCCGACGTGGACGCGGACGCGATTCGCCTTGCCGAGCAGCAGGTGCTGATGTCGCATTACTACGAAGAGGCGCGCCGCTTCGCCGCGCTCGTGACGCGCAAATCGCGCGAGCTCGAGACACCGATCTATATCGTCACCGGCGGCGGTCCGGGCGTGATGGAGGCCGGCAACCGCGGCGCCCATGAGGCGGGGGGCAGGAGCATCGGCCTGAATATCGTGCTGCCGCACGAGCAGGCGCCGAATCCCTATATCACGCCCGAGCTGTGCTTCCAGTTTCACTATTTCGGGCTGCGCAAGATGCACTTCCTGATGCGCAGCATCGGCCTCGTCTGCTTTCCGGGAGGCTTCGGCACGCTGGACGAACTGTTCGAGTCGATGACGCTGATGCAGACGGGCAAGTGCCGGCGCAGTCCGATCCTGCTTTTCGGACGCGAGTACTGGACACGCCTGATCAATTTCGACCTGCTCGTCGAGGCCGGCATGATCAGCCCGCACGACGTCGAACTGTTCCACTTCGTCGAAACCGCCGAGGAGGCCTGGGAGGTCCTCGCCGCCGAATACGGATTCGATCTGCCCGCCACGCAGACCGGCGACTTCGCGCTCGACATCTGACCATGGCCGATACCAGCGACAACGTGGAGACCCTCGCCGCAAGGACGGTGAGCCTGATCGGCGCACCGACCGATATCGGCGCCGGATCGCGTGGCGCGAGCATGGGGCCCGAGGCGATGCGCGTCGCAGGCATCCAGCAGGCACTCGAGGCACGCGGTGTCTCGGTCGTCGATATCGGCAACCTGAGCGGCCCGATCAACCCCTGGCAACCGCCGGTCAACGGCTACCGCCACCTGCCCGAAGTCGTCGCCTGGAATCTGGCCGTGCACGACGCCGTGCACGCCGAAATGCGGGCCGGGCGCATGCCGCTGCTGCTCGGCGGCGATCATTGCCTTGCGATCGGATCGATCAGCGCCGTCGCCCGCCACTGCCGCGAGGCGCGCAAGAAGCTGCGCGTGCTGTGGCTCGACGCACACGCCGACTTCAATACCAACCTGCTCACGCCAAGCGGCAATACGCACGGCATGCCCGTCGCCTGCCTGTGCGGAAACGGGCCACAGGAGCTGGTCGAGATCGGCGGCAAGGTGCCCGCGATCAACCCGAAATGGGTGCGCCAGATCGGCATCCGCAGCGTCGACGCCGGGGAAAAGCGCCTCGTCCACGAGGCCGGGCTCGAGGTCTTCGACATGCGCTTCATCGACGAGATGGGCATGCGCCACGCGATGGAACTCGCGCTGGCGACGCTGGACGTCAACACCCACTTGCACGTCAGCTTCGACGTCGACTTCCTCGACCCCGACATCGCTCCCGGCGTCGGCACGACCGTCAAGGGCGGGCCGACCTACCGCGAAGCACAACTGTGCATGGAGATGATCGCCGATACCGGCCGCCTCGCTTCGCTGGACTTGATGGAGCTCAATCCGGCATTCGACGACCACAACCGCACCGCCGATGTCGCGGTCGATCTGATCGAAAGCCTGTTCGGCAAGTCGACGCTGATGCGCAAGTAGGCGCGGCGCTTCGCCGGCCGGATTTGCTGCCGTTCGTTCCTCGAGTCAGCGAGCAGAGGCCAGAAGCGCCGCCAACCCCCTCGTTTCGGGGGTGCCGCAAGGCCTTGGCTGGCCCTATGATGGGTGACCCTTGGACCGTACTGGAAGGATAGGATATGTTGCCGACACGTCTTGCACTTGCCGCGGTGCTTGCACTCGGCACCGTTTCCGCCCAGGCAGCCGATCCGACGGCCAGTCTCGACCGCAGCTTCGTCGAGTACACCGGCAACGGCCCGATCGGCAACAACAATCTCGCATCGAACGACTTCTACTGGATGTTCGAGAGCAGCGGCATGTACGATGGTCAGGCCGTCAACTCCTGGTTCCTGATCTGGGAGCCCGTCAGAGCACGGGTCAGCGGCAGCGTCACCTTCGATGCGCCGATCCTGTACATGTTCGATGACCAGGCCGAGATGATCGCGACTGCCGGGTTCGGAAAACCGGGCGTCACCTACGACTACAGCCATCCCAACATGGGGCTGGATGTCGTGGACAAGACCGCGACCAGCTTCGCGGGTCCGACGCTCACGCTCGCGTGGAACGGGAGCGACCCCGGCGATCACGTTCGCATCCTGACGGCCGTGCCCGAACCGCAGACCTATGCCCTGATGCTCGCCGGGCTGGGCCTGACCGCTTGGTACGCACGCCGCCGCCGCGCTAGCTGAGCGACAGCCGGCAGTCATCCCGACCAAGGGCTGCCACGAGCGGCCCTTTTGCTTGCGCGACCGGCGTCGCGCTTTGGACATCCCCGCCCGCGCCTCGGCCGAGTTCGCCGCCGCGACGGCACCCGAGGCATCGCCGCTGATGCCGCGGACAACTTCTCGCCTACCGGCATGACGACGGGTGCATTCATCCTGCCTGCTCGTCATGGCGGCGGTTGTACCGTCCCTTCCCCGAGGCCATGGCTTGTCGGCAGGCCTCCGGCATCCGGCTATTTGACCGGCGCGCCTTCCTTGAACCAGCGCCCGACCAGCGC
>JACSRM010000532.1 GCA_014879745.1 Burkholderiaceae bacterium
CTTGCCGACGCCCGTCGAGCCGACGATCAGCGTATTGCCGGGGAGCTTCTTGTCGCCCGAATCCTCGCCATCCGGACTGCTGTGCAGGTTCAGATAGAACGGCTGGCCGGAGGGTGTGCGCAGCAAGGCCAGCGCCTCACCCCAGGGGTTGCCGTCGCGCTTGCCGCGCGCGAAGTTGTGTCCACTGGCCAGCGCCGCGAACGCACGCGACGACAGCTTCGCATCGCGGGGCCGCCACTGCCAGTTGCCCGGCATCTGGGCGAACCAGGCTGCATCGGCAACCAGATCGACCGGCGACATTTGCAGACTTGATGCCTCGCCCACGGCGCCGATGGCCTGCGCGGCGCGGCGCCCGGCGTCTGCCACGTCGTCCCCGAAAACGACGAGGCTGTAGTGGTACTCGCCCATGCAGAACTGGCCATCGCCCAGATCGTTGAGGGCGACGTCCATGTCGGCGACCTGAGTCTCGACCACGTCGTCGCTGGCAATGAGCTGGTCGCGCTGCAGCTCCAGCGCGCGCATGGCTTCGCGTCGCGGCAGTATCGAAAAGCTCTGCGTCTCGATGAACTCGCTGGCTTCGTAGAGCAGCGCGTTCAGGATGCCCGGCTCGACGGCGTCGGCGTATTCCTTGATGTCCACGAGCGCGGCGTAGCGCTGTCCATTGCCACTGCGTAGTTCGAGCTTGTCGCCGCCGAAAGACAGTCGCGTCGTCGGTAGAGTTCGATACAGCGGGCCACTACCCGAAGGGATCGCGCGCCAGGTGCCGTTGACCAGATAGCCCAGAAACTCGGCCACCTCTGAATACCGGCGGCCGCGTTGCAGACGTTCGCCGAGCAGTTGCGGCCCGAAGCCGCGCAGCACCCGCGCGACGAGTGCCGAGCGTTCCTCCATCACGCGCAGGGCATCCGCCTGGGCTTCGGCGATCGCCGTACGGGAGCGCTTCGTCGACTGCATCGCACGGCTCACGCGCGAGACGTTCGGCCGGTAGACCAAGGTCAGGTAGAGCTCGTTGCTCATCATCCGGCGCCCGCCCAGCTTCGCCTGGTACGCGATGGACAAGTCACGCGCGAACCCGGCATCAGCGGGATGCCGCAGCGTGTCGCTGACCACCCGGTGCAGCCGATGGGTCCACACCGCCCACTGGCCGCCGGCCAGGTTGCGCAGGAGGCTGCACATCGCCTCGTGCCGCTCGCTGATCAAGTGCTCGTCGGCGCATTCGAAGGCCACGCCATCGAGCCGCCAGACCCGCAGGTAGTCGCCGCCCCGTGTGATCACGTCGTGCGGACTCAGCATGGAGGAGAACGGCACGAAGCGCGCGAGCGGGTTCTCGACCTTGGCCTGCCGCCAGTATCTTGGCCTCTTCGCGAACCCGGCGAGTGGATCGCGCCGATCGCCCTTCGGCCTCGCTTCAGACGTGCCAAGCATCGCGCGCTCCCCGGTAGAGGTTGGGTGTGTAGCTGCGGGCGTTCCACAGGCGCCGGTTGCGGTCGTGCTGCCGCAGTTTCACGGCGACAAACAGCTGGCGGAAGCGCTGGTCGTCCTGCGCCGTCACGAAGCGCATCCAGGCCAGCGCCGGAACGAACGCTGCAACCACCCCGAGTGCGATCCACCAGCTCAGCAGCGCGCCGCCCCACATGATCAGCAGCATGCCGGTGCCGAACAGCACCACCAGCGGCACGAGCGGAATGCCGAATTTCATGGCCGGCCGGGTCGCGCCCTTGTAGATGCTTTCGGCTTGCATGCTTTTGTCCCAGGTCGTCAGCTGACGATGTAGCTGGCGAATGCGGCCGCACCGCCGACGAGCGTGCCGCCGATCAGCACGTTGGCAACATCAGCCAGGCGTGCACCCTGGAAGATCATCTTGAAGCCGGCCCAGATGATCGAGATGGTGACCACCGCGATCGAGATCGTCACCAGGATCGCGTTGACGTTGTTGACGGTGTCGTCGATCTTGTCGAATCCCGCAGCGGCGGCGAAGCGTGAGCTCAGCATGCCCAGGGTCATCACCAGCGCAACGAGCGCAAGTCTTATGTAGTTGGAAGTCAACGGTCGTACAGTGGGCTGCATGGTCGGTACCTCGTAGAGTGTTCGGGAGTGGTGGCTCGCTGGCGAAAGCACGAGTCACGGCGGTACGCCGCTAGCAATGCGCCCTTGAGGCACCGCTCGCACGACTCGCTGCACGTAGCCGTGTCGGAACCCGGTGACGAAGCTGCCGCTGTAGTAGCAGGACAGCGCCTGGCGAAGCGCCGTTTGCTGGGGTGCCGTGATGGCCGCTCGATCCATGCACTCGCCCAGCACGATCTGCATGGCGTGCAGGTTTTCGCACGGATCGATCGCGGAGGCGACGGTCAACCCCAGTCGCTCGAAGTTCCGTGCATTGATCTGCGCGAGACCCACACTGAAGTTCCAGCCTTTGGCCTGCAGGTCTTCGGCAGTTGCGAGTGCCTCAGCTCGGTTGCGTGGTTGTCGGTCAAGCACCCCGCCGACGACGCCGATCGCGTTTGGATTGAAGGCGCTTTCCACCCCGACGAGGGCTTGTACGGTGCTCACGTGCACGAGGGGAGCGCAGGCCGCGGCCAGGGCGTAGAAGGCAATGGTGTCCATGCGGGTCTCAGCAAGCCGGGCAGGGCGGGTCAGGCGGCGGCAGCGACGCGAGCCAGGCCGCATAGTCGGTGTCGAACTTGGTGTCCCAGGTGCCCAGTTGGGCCTTCGCCGCAGGAGTGAACTCTGTCGATGTGTCGCCGCCGAAGCCCCACCAGGTGCGAGCCCAGACGGTGCCGTCGACGCTTACGGTCACCGCGCCGCTGTAGTCACAGCTGTACACCGGTCCAGTCGGACCATCGAAGACCCGCGTGTATTGCGGCGGGCAGTAGTCCGGCGCGCCGGCCCACTGGTGGCTGGCGCTGTTGCCGGGGCCGGACATGCCGCAAGTGGGGAACGCCCGCCCACGGGCCAGGTCGCGCAAGACCTCGCGAATCGGCGGCACGCACTGAGGTATC
>JACSRM010000297.1 GCA_014879745.1 Burkholderiaceae bacterium
ATGGGCGAGGCGGTGCACGAGACGAGCGATGCGAACTGGAACTTCCTGTTCGACATCAACACCCGCACGCTGCGCAACGTCGCGCGCGCCGTCGTGCCGCGCATGCTGGCGCAGGGCGGCGGGCGCATCGTCACCGTCGGCGCGGCGTCGGCGGCGCGCGGCCTCGCGCAGATGGGCGCGTACACGGCGGCCAAGAGCGCCGCGATCCGCCTCACCGAGGCGATGTCGGCCGAGCTGCGCGAGAGCAATATCAACGTCAACTGCGTGCTGCCGACGGTCATCGACACGCCCGAGAACCGCGCCGCGATGCCCGACGCCGACCCGGCGCGCTGGGTCGCGCCGGCGGCGCTCGCCGACGTCATCGTCTTCCTCTGCTCGGACGCGGCGCGCGCGGTGCATGGCGCCGCGCTGCCGGTGGCGGGGCTGAGCTGAAGCGGGCGAGGCGGACGACTGCGGCCGGGACAGCGCGGAATCTCGAATGCGGCTCGCGGCGGCCTCGACAGTCGCTAACGGCCAGGCCGACGGCAACTTTGCGGCGGCGCCGCAAGCCCTCACACTTGCGGCACCGTACGCTTTAACGTACGATCTCGGGATCACTGTGGAGTCGATCATGACCGTTCTCACCGCGAGCGAAGCGCGCGCGAATCTCTACCGCCTCATCGACCAGGCGGCCGAGTCGCATGAACCCGTTCTCATTGCCGGCAAGCGCAGTTCGGCCGTGCTCATCGCCGAGGAGGACTGGAAGGCGATCCAGGAGACGATGCATCTGCTTTCGATCCCGGGCATGCGCAAGTCCATTCGTGACGCCATGGCGGAGCCGCTCGCGTCGAGCGCGAAGGAATTGCGCTGGTGAGTTGGACGATCGTCTACTCGAAACAGGCGGTCAAGGACGCGAAGAAGCTGAAGGCGGCTGGACTCAAACCGAAGGCCGAAGCGCTGCTTGCCGTTCTTCGAGCCGACCCGCTACAGAATCCCCCTCCATTCGAGAAGCTGGTCGGCGATCTGGCGGGCGCCTACTCGCGGCGCATCAACATTCACAATCGCCTCGTCTACGAGGTGTTCGCAAGGCAGAAGACAGTCCGCGTCCTGCGGATGTGGACGCACTATGAATGAGACGGCCGTTCGGCGGCGGAGTGTCGCAGCCGCGTTCGACTGCTTGTCCACCCGGGTGCGCCGCATTGCCATGCCGGCGCTACCTGGTCGCAGCGATGAACTTGCGGCAACATTGGCCGAATCCGAACCATGAACCGGAGGACCGCATGAAGACACGCGCCGCCGTCGCCTGGAAAGCAGGCGCCCCGCTTTCCATCGAAACCGTCGATCTCGAGGGCCCGAAGGCGGGCGAGGTGCTCGTCGAGGTGAAGGCGACCGGCATCTGCCACACCGACCAGTTCACGCTCTCGGGCGCCGACCCGGAGGGCCTCTTTCCGGCGATCCTCGGCCACGAGGGCGCGGGCGTCGTGCTCGAAGTCGGCGCCGGCGTGACGAGCGTTGCGCGCGACGATCACGTCATCCCGCTCTACACGCCCGAGTGCCGGCAGTGCAAGTTCTGCCTGTCGCGCCGGACGAACCTGTGCCAGCTGATCCGCGGCACGCAGGGCAAGGGCCTGATGCCGGACGCGACGAGCCGCTTCTCGATAGCCGGCAAGCCGATCCTGCACTACATGGGCACCTCGACCTTCGCGAATCACATCGTCGTGCCCGAGATCGCGGTCGCGAAGATCCGCCCCGACGCGCCGTTCGACAAGGTCTGCTACATCGGCTGCGGCGTGACGACCGGCGTCGGCGCGGTGCTCTTCACCGCCAAGGTCGAGGCCGGCGCGAATGTCGTCGTCTTCGGCCTCGGCGGCATCGGGCTGAACGTGATCCAGGGCGCGAAGATGGTCGGCGCCGACAAGATCATCGGCGTCGACCTGAACCCGGCGCGCGAGGCGATGGCGCGCAAGTTTGGCATGACCCACTTCGTCAATCCGAAGAATGTGGAAAACGTCGTCGACGCGATCGTGCAGCTCACCGACGGCGGCGCCGATTACAGCTTCGAGTGCATCGGCAACACGACGACGATGCGCCAGGCGCTCGAGTGCTGCCACAAGGGCTGGGGCCAGAGCATCATCATTGGCGTCGCGCCGGCCGGCGCCGAGATCGCGACCCGGCCGTTCCAGCTCGTCACCGGCCGCGTCTGGAAGGGCTCTG
Organism: Burkholderiaceae bacterium; assembly: GCA_014879745.1. GTDB lineage: Bacteria > Pseudomonadota > Gammaproteobacteria > Burkholderiales > Burkholderiaceae_C > CAIKUF01. The sequence continues at coordinate 2,194 of JACSRM010000297.1, forward strand.
CCTTCGGCGGCGCGCGCGGACGCACCGATGTGCCGCGCATCGTCGACTGGTACATGGAAGGCAAGATCGCGATCGACCCGCTGATCACGCACACGCTGAAGCTCGAGGACATCAACCGCGGCTTCGAGCTGATGGAGCGGGGGAAGTCGATCCGTTCGGTGGTCGTCTATTGAGGCGGGTTCGCGAAGTCATCGGCCCGCTGCCGCAAGTCGCACCGAAGGGGCTTGGCGCGCGCGTGGTGTGGCTAGGTGGAACGCGGCGCTGCTGAATTTCGTGTTGCCGGCGCTCGGGCGTCGCGACAGGCACCACCCGCCAGGAGCTCATGCTGCGGCGGTCGCCGCTGCGCGGCGACTGCACTGCGGTGCTCGCGCCGGGCTTGTGCCGCGTAACTCTCTTCGCGCCCTGCGGGCGCTGCGTTCGGACAGACGCGGCAAGTCAGATGGGAACCGCGCTGCGCGTGCCGACCCCGGATGCTCCGTTCCTCGTCGCCGCACAAATCGCCCCTGCCGGATGCCGCCTGTCGCGAGGGCGGCGCAGTGTGTGTTCGACGCATGCCACCAGCGCTTGAGCGAAGCCGGTGCGGGGCAGGCCGCGATACGCCCGATGCGACCGGCCAAGGTCGTTGTGGTCAGCGATGGCACCCCGGGTCACCCCCACAGCGCCGCACGCCGACAACCCCTCAGGCAGCTTCGCGCCTGCCGCTTCGAACGATTGGCGCCGCGCTGACGCAAATTCCATCTCGGCACGGGCTCACAGCACGCAGCCCACCTCAGATGCCGGATATACGACTGCAGGCTCATC
>JACSRM010000518.1 GCA_014879745.1 Burkholderiaceae bacterium
GTGGGGAACGCCCGCCCACGGGCCAGGTCGCGCAAGACCTCGCGAATCGGCGGCACGCACTGAGGTATCGCGCGCCAGCTGGGTGCGGCGAAACACAGCAGCACCAGGCAGCCATCGACAGCTCGCGCAGGCAATGGCCAGATCGCGGTTGCCAGCACGACGATCACCGTGGCCAGCGCTGTAGCCAACAATTTGCTTGAGCCAGTCTCCCGCCTGACCCGATACTTCGCAGTGCCGGGTGTCGGGTCTACAGTTGTCGGATGGCGCATGTCGATGGGTCCCCGCTGCTGGACGACTTGGTTGAGCCGTGAGACAACTCTAGGACTGGACAGACCTCCTCCGAACGCTGGATTTGGTTCGTTTTCTTGCAAGAACATCGTCGTACAACCGATGCCCGAGTTCGCATCACCACTCAGTTCGCTGCTTCACCCGCACCAGATTGAGGTGCAGGAGTTCGACTCCTATGCACTCGTCATCGATGCTCGGCCACCGGCAGAATATGAGGAGGACCACCTGCCGGGTGCGGTGAACGTGCCGGTTTTGCCGCTCGCGATACCGAGCCGAGCGGCGAGGGGCGTGCCTGGCAACTCCTCGAATGGACCCGTCCGAAGGCTGGAGGGTGTGCCCGAGGCACTGGCCGCGTACGCGTCGCGTCTTTCACCCGACGATCGTGTGCTGGTCTATTGCCACCGTGGAGGGCTGGACAGCATCGTCTGGGCTGAGCCGCTGCGCGCCGCCGGTCTGTCGGTGGACGTGTTGCCGGGTGGCTGGCCGAACTACCGGCGGTGGGTCGCGGCGGGGTTGGAAGTGCTGCCGCGCGGGCTGTCGTTTCGCGTCCTTCAGGCACCCCCGCTTAGTGGGATAGAACGCGTGCTCGCGGCGCTCGAGTTCCAGGGCCATCAGGTCCTTGATCTGCTGGCGTTGACTGGGCAGCGCCTGGTGCCTGGCGTCTTGTCCCGTGCAGATCGTGGCGTGTCCCAGACGGCGTTCGAATCCGCGGTGCTGCATGCCCTGAGGCGCTTCTCGCCCGACCGCGATGTCTGGGTCAACGAGCTTGTGGTCCATCCCGAGGACAGCCTTGCCTTGCCATCGACCCTGGCACAGCAACTGCGGCACTCGCCCGCGGTTCGCGTTCTTGTTCCCGCCGCGCAGCGCTCGCACGCCTGGCAGCAGAATCTGAACGCTTCGAAGGCGGATCTGGATCAGGTCGTCAGCGCGCTATGTGCGTTGCCAGCGGCGCCGACGAAGACCATGACAGCGCACTGGCAAAAGGCCGCGACACGCGAAGGCTCCGGCCCCGCGTTGACCGCCATCATCGAAGAGTTCATCGATCCACGCTACGACAGGTTAAGCGCCGAATGCGCCGCCAGACCGATCGAATGCACGCTCGAAATTGATTCGCTGGTGCCGTTGCGGGGTCGCGCGCCTGCTGCCATTCCCGAGCTGGCAGCCGCACTGGCCACGCCCTCACACTGACAGAGCAAGTCCGAGCAGACGCTTCGGCCAACTACCGTGGCGGAATGAGGCCGTAGAGTTCCGCGAAGCGCAATGCCGAGCGGCGGTTCGCCATGCCGAGCCGGCTCGTCAGTCGCTGAAACCGGCAATCGATCGTGGCCGGTTGCGTATTCATCGCGCCGGCAATGACCTTGCTGCTGTGCCCCTGCTGCTCATGCCGAAGCAATGCCAGTTCGTCGGCCGTGATTTTCACCCTGGCCGCGAGTTCAGCGCGGACACGCCGGTACCACCACTCATGCAGCTCCATGGCCAGGCCTTGCGCCAGAACCTTGCACTGCGAATAGCCATCGGCCTCGAAATACCCTTGCGTCGCTGACCCGAGGCAAAGCATGCCCAGGCGCGAATGTCCGGCGGGGGAAGGGGCGGGCAAGATGACCGCTGACGCGAAACCGAACTTGGCCGACGCTTCGGCCATGGCGAGTTGAACGGCGCTCGTCAGGTTCAGCTCGCTGGCCCGGATCGCAGTGGCGCTGCGCAGCGCGTGGTGCAACCAAGGGTCATCGAGGAACCATGCATTTCGCGCGTACTCGTTCCCCCACTGCGGGTCACAGGCCAACATGGACCGGTATGAAGTGTTCGTCGAGTCATCGCGCACGAAACTCGTGAAGACGCCCGCGTCCGCGCCAAGGGCACGTACAGCAGACTTCAAATGACCCGACACGGTCACCGCATCGGCTGCGTCCGCGATGCTGGCCACGATCCCGAAAACCGATGACGCGTAGTCGGCCGAGGCCACCCTTTGCGCCAACGTGGGGGCGTCACCCTTTGGCGGCGAAGTAGTCATCACCTTGGCGCCGGACCTGACCGTGCAGCAGGGGGTACTGAAAGCGAATCGGGTCCGTGTCGCACCACCGTTCGAACGATGCCGCGTCGTCGAACACGAACACCTGCATGAACTGGGTGCCGAGCGGGCGGCGCTGCGCGCGTTCGATGCCGAGTCCCGCAGGCGTCCCCTCGACCTTGAAGCTCACCGCCCCATCCTCGCTGACCAACCCATGCTCGGCGCTTTCGGCCAAGTCTCTTTGAGCCGCCTTTCGGTTTGAACGCCGGGCATGCAGCAACGCTGCCTTCGGTCCAAGCGGGCGGGCCGGCTCATCCAGCGCATCCTTGCGACGGCGCCCGTGGGCCGGAAGCTGCTCGGCGCTCGCAGTGCCGGTGCTATCAGTCAATGAGGAGTACGCACTCATCTCTCGGTCAGTCGAAGGACGGCTCCTTCATACAAATTGACGCGAACAGATCGCGAGTGAAACAGGTTTGAACGCGCGCGGCTAGGGCAATCGCGCATTCCTCATGGGCCAAGTGGTGTCAATTTGTTTCAGCAAGGCTCATCAGGCCGCTGCCGCAATGACGCCACGCGCCGGTCAAGTGACCGTCCCGGGACAGGTCCAAGCAAATCCTCTCGTCGGCTTGGCCAAGCGTCCCCGCCTTCGTCGGCCGCCTGAAGGGCGAACCGTAGCGCCGCGCGCCCGGGCACAAGGG
>JACSRM010000535.1 GCA_014879745.1 Burkholderiaceae bacterium
GCTGAAAACTGATCCTTCTGCTCGGACTCCTCGCTCCCGCCCCCAGGGGCGGGAGCGAGGAGTCCGAGCAGAAGGATCAGTTTTCAGCAGCCCGACGGGCAAAGCGGCTGGTCCTTCCGATGAGGAGTTCATCATGGCTTTCGTTCGTGTCGAACAACGCAATGCACACCTGGCCGGCAGCGTGCGGCTGCACACCGTTCAGGGGCGCGACGGCCCGGTTTCCAAGGCGACGCTGACCGCCATCAGCAACACCCGCAAGGGCTCCGGCGACAACCGCGGCGAGGAAGCGACCGCGATCCTGTGGACGCTGTGGGGCAAGCAGGCCGAGAACGCCGCGCAGTACCTGGGCAAGGGCAGCCACGTCAACGTGGTCGGCCGGGTGCAGAACAACAACTACGACAAGGACGGCGAAACCGTCTACGCGATGGCCTTCACCGCCGAGGAAATTGACTACCTCGACACCAAGGCCGCGGGCGACGCATTGCGCGCCAAGCAGGGCCCGGCGCCGGAGGAGGGCGACGCTTCACCGCCGACCCGCAACCCCGAGAAGGCGAGGGCGGCCAAGACCGCCAAGGGCAGGAAAGCCGCCGCACAGACGGCCGCCATGGCCGATGCCGACGACGACATCGCCTTCTGAATCAGCCGGGGCGAGGCACGGCCTCGCTCCCTCATCCATCCGGACGATTGAAGGAATCATCATGTACTCAACACCGACACTGGCGACGCACTTTGCGCGCAACACCCGCGTCCTGCGCGCCGAGCAGCCGCTGGGCGAAGACCAGATGCGCGCCGCGGCGCCGTCCATCTTTGCCGAGGGCAAGCACAGCAGCCGCTCCGAGCGCTACACCTACATCCCGACCATCGAGGTCCTGCGCGGCCTGCGCAAGGAGGGCTTCGAGCCGTTCATGGTCGCGCAGGGCGGCAGCCGCGTCGAAGGCAAGACGGAATTCACCAAACACATGATCCGCATGCGCCATCACCGTGACAGCAGCGGCCAGGTGCAGACCCGTCCCGAGGCGAACGAAATCATCCTGCTCAACAGCCACGACGGCGCCAGCAGCTACCAGATGCTCGCCGGAATTTTCAGGTTTGTCTGCTGCAATGGCCTCGTGGTCGGCGACGTGGTGGAAGACATCCGCATCCCGCATCGGACCGGCAAGAGCGGCAACATCCAGGGCGAGGTGATCGAAGGCGCCTTCCGCGTGCTCGACCAGTTCGAGCAGGTGAACGAACACACCGAGGCGATGAAGGCGCTGCAGCTGCAGCCATCCGAAGAAATCGCCTTCGCTACGGCTGCGCTGGCGCTGCGATTCGGCGAGCGCACGGTCGAGGACGGAGGAGGGCACCGGCCCGCTCCCGTCACGGCCGAGCAACTGAACGAGGCCCGGCGCATCGAGGATGTCGGGCACGACCTGTGGCGGCTGTTCCAGAGGGTCGGCGAGAACGCGCTGCGCGGTGGCCAGCCGGGCCGCAGCGCCCGAGGGCGCCGGCTGCAGATCCGGCCCGTGGGCAGCATCGACCGCGGCGTGAGCCTGAACCGCGCGCTGTGGATGCTGGCCGAGGAGATGCGTCGCCTGAAGGCCTGAAGGCCAGAACGACGGGCGATGACTTTCACTCGAAAGTCATCGCCTTCGGTGCACGCGGCCGGCCCGATGATCGTGCCGGCCATCGTTCCTTGAACCCGCCCGAAGAGCCGCGCATGAACTCCCACGATGCCGTCGACGCCGAGATTGCCTCGTTCGAGGCCTTGTCGCGCGAGGCCACAGCCGCCGGTGCGCAAGCCTTCGCCCGGCTGCTGAAGCTGGCCGAGGAGCGCGACTCTGGCCAGATCGCACGCGTCGCGCGCTTCGTCGCTGCAACTTACAACGGCGTGGCCTTCCCGCTCGACCCCTTCGAACTGCGAGCGGTCGACGCCGCCATCAGCGACGACATGCTGCGCTGTCTGGATGCGCTGCGTTGGGCGCGCGCCGATCTGCACACGCTGGTACCGGATGGCGACGCGCGCGTGCGAGCCGTGATCGCCCGCTGGGGCCTGCGCTGGCCCGAAGGCGACTGACTTCCCGTCCGTCGCCGTCCGGACGCGCCGCGGCAACGAGTGCCGACGATGATTTTTGCCTGAGATTCGTCGCCGCAAGTGCGCCGCGCTGGCGCGAACATCGGACCGGCGCGTCGCATCAACGGGCGGTAACCCGCCGCGCTCGCCGGCCTGCACTGCGTTGCGGCCGGCTCGCGCGTACCGGTGTCCGCCCATCGAGGGGCAGACACCGGCCGGCACCACACCCTGCGGCAACGCGCGCACCAGGCGGGCGGTGGTGCCCGGTCAGTGACGAACGCAGGAGCCCCATCACATGAAGACGCTCGTTCTATGCAACCAGAAGGGCGGCGTCGGCAAAAGCGCCGTCGCCACGCTGCTAGCCCACCACCTGGCCCATCGCGGGCAACGCGTGCTGGCGCTCGACCTGGACCACCAGGGCAACTTCAGCAAGCCGCTGCTGATGTCCGGCCGCGCCACGTCCGCCGGCTTCACCGCGGACAAGCTGCTCACCGGCCCGGCGCCAGCCTTGCCGACGCAGCCTTTCGTGCTGGTCCCCGCAGACCGCGCACTGCTGGGGCTGGAGCGCCAGCCGGCCCTGCACACGCCCTTCGCCAGGCAGTTCCGCACTTTCCTCGCGGCGGTGAATGGGGCCTTCGACGTGTGCGTCATCGACACCAACCCGAACCCCGACATCCGCGTCATCGCCGCGCTGGTCTCGGCCGACTTCGCGCTGTCGCCGATCCAGCTCAACCAGGAGGCGATGGACGGCGTCAGCGGGCTGCTCAACCACGAGCGCGTCGGACTGCGCAAGATCAAGGCGGTGCTGAACGCGAAGCTCGCGCTGATCGGCCTGCTGCCGACGATGGTCGAGCCGACGCCGTTCCAGAAGGCCAACTTCGTGCAGATCGTGCAGCAGTACCACCCGCTGCTGATCCGCATCGGCGACGGCCCCGGCGC
>JACSRM010000351.1 GCA_014879745.1 Burkholderiaceae bacterium
GCGGCCACACCCTCGGCCATCCTCTTTTCCCAGGCATCGGCCGAGTTGATGTCCGGCACGCGGCCGCGCTCGTTCTTGAACTGCAACGCACGCTTCGCCAGCTCGCGCGCCTCGTCCTCGGTGATCTTGATGTTCTTGCCGGCGATGCTGGCCTGAATCTGGCGCAATGACTTCTCGTCCATCGTCTTGGCCAGCACCGCATAGGCGGCCTCGAACGGATTGATGCGATCGATCAGGTCGATGTCCAGGTCGCGCACGTTGATGAACTTGCGCACGCCTTCGATCAGATCGGTGTTGCCCTTCGCGGCGGTGCCTCCGTCGTCGCCATCCGTGGTAGAGATCGGCGGCTGCACCTGGTCGGGCGTGTCGAGCGCCAGCTTGGCCTGCTGGGTGATGTTGATGACGGCAATGGCGTGTTGGCGCACCGCTTCCTGGTCGGCATCGCTCAGCTCCGGGTAGCGCTCGCGCACGATCTTCCCCAGGCGCTCGATGGTCAGCTCCTCGGGGATCGTGTTCTCCTTGTCCAGCGTGCCGCGCTCGAGCGCGGGCTTGTCTTGAATGAAGGCCGCGATGACTTCGTTCAGGTCTTCCTTGCAGATGCGCTTGCCCTCCTTGCTCTTGGGCTTGGCCAGGCCGTTGATCTCGATGTGGATCTCGCCGGTCTCCTTGTTCACGCCCAGGTTCTTGCCGCCGTCCACATAGCCATCCTGGCCGTAGTCGAAGCCTTCCTGCGCGCCGGCGTTGCGCGGCGTGAACTCGTAGCGCGGGGCCAGCACCTGCTCCATCAGCAGGCTGGCGGAAATCGCCTTGAGCATGTCGTTCACCGCTTCGGCCACTGCGGATTGCTCGGCCGTCGGCTCGGCGATCAGGTTGGTGAAGCGCGCGCGTTCCTTGCCGTCCGCGTCGCGCGTGGCTCGGCCGATGATCTGCACCACCTCGGTCAGGCTGCTGCGGTAGCCGATGGTCAGGGCGTGCTCGCACCATATCCAGTCGAAGCCTTCCTTCGCCATGCCCAGCGCGATGATGATGTCCACGTGGTCGCGGTCATGCTTGTGCGTTGGGTCCTTCAGTGCGCCCAGTACGCGGGCGCGCTTGGCAGCGTCGCTGTCATCCACCAGGTCAGCCACCTTCAAGGTGCGGCCGTCTTTGGCGCCGATGAGGTGGAAGCCGGTGGTCTCGTCGATCCCCCTCCACTCGCCCAGCGCCTGCATGATCTCGTTGACCTCGCGCTCCTTGTCCTTCAGGCTTTCGCGCGAATTGACGCTGGGGATGTGGACGATGGTCTTCAGCGCCGGGTCCAGCACCTTGGCCACGGCATCGACGTAGCGGCCCGTGTAGAAGAAGTAGCCGATGTCCAGTGACTTCAACCACTGGTAGCCATTGAGCTGCTCGTAGTAGGTATAGGTGACGGTCTCGAACTTGCCTTCGTCGGCGGGCCCCAGCACCGCCTCGCTGTCGCCGCGGAAGTACGAGCCCGTCATCGCTACCAGGTGCACCTTGTCGCGGGCGATGAAGGCGCCCAGCTGGCTGCCCAGCTTGTTGTCCGGGTTGGCGGAAACGTGGTGGAACTCGTCGACCGCGATCAGGCGGTTGTCGAACGCCTGGATGCCCAGTTCCTCGACCGCGAAGCGGAAGGTCGCGTGCGTGCAGACCAGCACCCTTTCGTCGCTCTTGTCGCTTGCCAGGAACTTCTTGACCGCCTCGACCTTGGACTTGGCGATGCGCGGCTCATCGATGCCGGGCGCGTTGCACAGGTTCCACTGCGGCGCGACCATCCAGTCCCAGTAGAAACCGTGCTGGGTCAGGGCTTCGTCGGCGAAGCTGCCGCCGATCGATCGCTCCGGCACCACGACGATGGCCTGCCGCAGGCCCTGGTTGTGCAGCTTGTCGAGCGCAATGAACATCAACGCCCTGCTCTTGCCCGATGCGGGCGGTGATTTGATGAGCAGGTACTGCTCGCCACGCTTGGCATAGGCGCGCTCCTGCATCGTGCGCATGCCCAGCTCGTTGGCCTTGGCAGATGCGCCGGTGCGTGCCGTGGTGATGGACACCGATGGCACGGTGAGGGTGTTGATCGGGTTGATCAGGTTCGTCATGATTATTCGTCGTCCTCAGCCGACTTATCGATGCTCTCGGCGCCGCCCAGTTCACGCTCGATCTGCTCGATGCTCGGCAGGCTGGTCTCGAGTTCCGGCGGCAGAGACTCCACCAGTTGATAGTCCGCCACACCCAGAGGCTTGTTCATGTTGCGCAAGGCGTACTCGGCCACCACCTTGTTCCTGCTCTTGCACAGCAGCAGGCCGATGGTCGGGCCGTCTTGCGGGTGCTTGACCTGCTCGTCCACCGCGGTCAGGTAGAAGCTCAACTGGCCCAGATGCTCCGGCTTGAATTTGCTGCCCTTGAGTTCGATCACCACGTAGCAGCGCAGCTTCAGGTGATAGAACAGCAGATCGATGAAGAACTCGTCGCCGGCCACGTCCAGCAGCACCTGCCGGCCGACGAAGGCAAAACCGGCACCCAGTTCGAGCAGAAACTCCGTGACGTGCGCGACCAGTGCGCCTTCGACCGCACGCTCCTGCGCCTCATCAGGCAGGCCGAGGAAGTCCAGCTTGTAAGGGTCTTTCAACGACTCCCGCGCCAGGTCGGACTGCGGCTGGGGCAAGGTCACCCCGAAATTCGTGGCGGCACGGCCGCTCCGGTCCAACAGGCGGGTCTCGATCTGCATCGTCAACACGTTGCGCGACCAGTTGTGCTCGATCGCCTTGGCGGCGTACCACTTGCGTGTTTCCGGGCCGGGCAGCTTGTCCAGCAGCACCAGGTTGTGACCCCAGGGCAATCGTGCAACAGCTTGCTGCACAAATGCCTCATCCGGCCAGGCATCGGCGAACGCACGCATGTACTTCAGGTTGCGCGGGGAGAAGCCCTTCATCTCCGGGAAGGC
>JACSRM010000347.1 GCA_014879745.1 Burkholderiaceae bacterium
CCTTGCCCGTCCCGGCCCCCCGCGGGGGCGCAAGAAAACTTGGGGCGGCCCGGCGTTTTCTTGAGAGCAGGAGAGAGCATGAGCCTGACGATTGCAGACACGCTCGGCCGTGCGGCGGCAGCGGCGGTGCTTGTGCTGGCGTTCGGTCACGCATCGGCCGCCGACGAAGCCGCTGCGGCCGCGCCGCAGGCCGGCCCGCCGCCCGGGTTCGTCGTTCCGGCCGACCCCAAGCCCGACGATACGAATGCGCAGCGCGCCAAGAGCCAGCCCGGCAACAACGCGCCGATGTGGCGCAAGGTGCATGGTTCCGGCGATGCGCCCGGCATTTCGCAGGTCGAAGGCAACGAAGCGGGCACGCTGATCCAGAGCATCACGAGCTATCCGGGGTCGCGAGTCACGACGGCCGGCGAAGCGTGGCGCCAGACGCGCAACAATTGGATCATCCCTTATGGCGGCGCGTTGCTGCTGCTCGTCGCGATCTCGATCGGCGCCTTCTACTGGCGCGTCGGTGCGCTCGGCGGTCACGCACCCGATACCGGGCGCGTGATCGAGCGCTTCAGCGCGTTCGAGCGCACCGCGCATGCGGCCAACGCGGTTGCCTTCACGGTGCTCGCGATCTCCGGCATCGTCATCGCCTGGGGTCAGTTTTTCCTGCTGCCGTTGATCGGCCATGCGCTCTTCGGCTGGCTCACCTACGCGCTCAAGACGGCGCACAATTTCGCCGGGCCGATCTTTGCCGTCTCGCTCGTCGTCATCATCCTCACCTTCGTACGCGACAACCTGCCGCGCTCGGGGGACGCGACCTGGCTGGTCAAGTTCGGCGGCATGCTGAGCCAGCGCGAGGTGCCGTCGCATCGCTTCAACGCGGGCGAAAAGATCATCTTCTGGCTCGGCGTCTTCGTGCTCGGCCTGATCGTCGTCGCCGCCGGACTCGTCCTCGACAAGGTCGTCCCCGGCATCGAGTACACGCGCGCGACGATGCAGGTCGCGAATATGGTGCACGGCACGGCGGCGGCGCTGATGATGGCGCTCTTCCTCGGCCACATCTATATCGGCACGATCGGCATGAAGGGCGCGTGGAAGGGCATGAGCACCGGCTACGTCGACGAAGCCTGGGCCAGGGAGCACCACGAACTCTGGTACGACGATATCAAGGCCGGCAAGATCCCGGCCCAGCGCACGCCCGATACGCCGCTGCCGGCGCCGGTCGCAAAGCCGACGCGCTGACCGCACACGCAAAGGACAGCCATCATGAAGCGCTCCGGATTGACCCTGATCGGCCTGCCGCTCGCCCTCGTACTTGCGAGCGGCGCCTTCGCCAAGCTGCCGCCGCCGAGCGACGAAGCGAAGGCGAAGGCGGCCGAGGCAGCGGCCAAGGCGGCGTGGAGCGGCAAGCGCGCGGCGTTCGAGACCTGCCAGGCGCAGGAGAGGGTCGCGGCGCGCTATTTCGCGGAGATGAAGCAGGCGGGCAAGGAGGCCCGCCCTCCGCTGCCGACGCCGGCGTGCGAGGATCCGGGGCCGTTCGTCGCCGCGCCGCCGGCATCGTCCTGAGCCGCGCCGGCACGGCCGGCAGTGCGCCCCTGCTGCCGGGGCCGGCATCGCGAAGCCGCGACAATGGCGGCATGCCAACCCACGCCGCGCAGCGCCCGCGCCTGACCCAGGCGAGCGCGCCGCTGACGCGGGCGATCGAGGTGCGCGACGAATTCGGCGCCGCGCGCAGCATCACGATTCCGGCCGAGCGTCCGCTGACGATCTTCGTCGACAAGCGCGAGCTGGTGACGCTGATGACGCTCGGCGCGGCGCCCGAACTCCTCGCGCTCGGCTATCTGCGCAACCAGCGCCTTGTCGATTCGATAGACGACATCGAATCGATCACCGTCGACTGGGACGTGCAGGCGGCGGCGGTGAAGACGCGCCGCGGCATCGCCGACTTCGAAGCGCGCACCGCCAAGCGCGTCGTGACGACCGGCTGCGGCCAGGGTACGGTGTTCGGCAACCTGATGAGCGAGATCGACGCGAGCGCGCTGCCAGCCGCGACCGACCCCGGCGCGCGCCTGAGCCAATCGGCGCTGTACGGGCTGCTCGCCGCGATGCGCCAGCAGGAGAGCACGTACAAGTCGGCGGGCTCGGTGCACGGCTGCGCGCTCTTTCGGCAGGCTGGGATGCTGACCTTCGTCGAGGATGTCGGCCGCCACAACGCGATCGACACGATCGCCGGCTGGATGTGGCTGCACGGCGTCGAAGGCGGCGACAAGGCGTTCTACACGACCGGCCGGTTGACGAGCGAGATGGTGATGAAGTCGGCGCAGATGGGCGTGCCGATCATCGTCTCGCGCAGCGGCGTGACGCAGATGGGCTACGAGACCGCGAAGCGCCTCGGCATGCTGCTCTTCGGCCGCGCGACGAACCGCCACTTCATCTGCTACTGCGGCTTCGACCGCTTCGACGCCGAGCCCGAACCGCCGCGCAACCCGGTCTGATGGAGCCGCAGGCGGCCCCTAGAATGCGCCCCAACCCGGGGAACGCAAGATGAGCATCAAGAGCGACAAGTGGATCCGCCGCATGGCCGAGACGACCGGCATGATCGAGCCGTTCGAGCCCGGCCAGATCCGGCAGGCGGCGGACGGCAGCCGCATCATCAGCTACGGCACGAGCAGCTACGGCTACGACATCCGCTGCGCGCCCGAGTTCAAGGTCTTCACCAACATCCACAGCACGGTCGTCGACCCGAAGGACTTCGACGAGAAGAGTTTCGTCGACTTCCACGGCGCGAGCTGCATCATCCCGCCCAACAGCTTCGCGCTCGCGCGCACCGTCGAGTACTTCCGCATCCCGCGCAACGTGCTGACGATCTGCCTCGGCAAGAGCACCTACGCGCGCTGCGGCATCATCGTCAACGTGACGCCGTTCGAGCCCGAGTGGGAGGGCTACGTCACGCT
>JACSRM010000087.1 GCA_014879745.1 Burkholderiaceae bacterium
GATCGAGGCCAGCCGGTTGCTGTTGCCTGCAGAGGCATAGGTATTGCTCGCCCCCGCGCGGCTGTGGCTCGTGCGGTTGCCGACCTTGTCCCAGGCGAAGCTCTGCGCATCGCCGCTGCGGGAGACGGTCTTCAGGCGATCCGTGGCGTCGTAGGTGAAGCTCGCACCGAGCGCCGGGACGATGTAGTCGGTGAGCAGATCGAGGGTGTCGGTGCTGTCGTAGTCCAGCAGCGCGTCGTGCACGCCGGCACTGGTGAGCGTGTGGATGCGCCCGTCATAGTCGAGCGTGACCATGCGCTCGAGGCCGTTGCCCAGGCGGCGCGCAAAGGGGCGATCGGTCGCGGGCTGGTAGAGCATGCTGTCGGCCAGTGTCGCCCAGGTGCCGGTGAGCGAGCTCGTGACGCGGTTCACGCGGCCGTTGGCGATGGCAATACGATTCCGACGACGAACGAACTTCAGCTGTTGCAAGAGCGGAGAAGCGTGCGTTGGCGGCGGCCGCAATCGGGAGTTCCCATCCACCCTGCTCGCTCTGCCTATAACGAAGGACCAGATGTCTTTCTCCTTCTGACCGCCGAGAGCCCAACGCCTATCAGTGTCACCGTCCAAAGGCTCGCGCTCAGGATCTCGCTGGTCTGAATGCTGGCGTTCAACTGAGACACGGCCCGACGGATATCCGCCGTTTGTTCCAGATGTATCGCGACGGTGCTCGCAAATCCGCTCTGAGACGCCTTGGGGCCAAGAGTGCCGGCATTGACTGCCACCATGAAGGATTCATCCAGCGCCTTCTGCGTTTGGAGCGCATCTTCAACGACCTGAAGCAGCAAGTACCGCTGCGCGGACAGCGCCACTCCGGCCGTACAAGCCATGCCTAGCAACAGGCCTGCAACCGGCAGCTTCCACCTGGATGCTTTGAACATTTCAACGGCTCGAGCTGGGAAATTGCGGAAGGACAACCGTTCGCACTACGCAGTCGTTGTACCGCCCAGGCAGTTCGCGATAGCCATCGCGCACGCTTTCGGTCTTGAGCTTCGAATCACCGAAGAAGCCCATTCTCCCAGGAGCTTGGCCGTCCTCGAAGAACGACTGCTCGTGCGCGATCGCCGTATTCATCGCGTTGTCCGCCCCATTGTTCGACAGTGGCCCCAGCCACGGCAAGTCCTGCAGCGGCCGAACGCCGGAGTACGCACGCCCCTGCGGGTCAATGCGGCTGACCGTACATCTGCCCACATGTCGGCGTGCCACAAGTAGCTTGACGTAGGTGGCTCGGTCAATCCTGCACTTGATGCCGAGCCGGCTGACGATTCTGCGGCACTGACGCTTGCGCGAAGTCGGTAGTTGCCCGCGGGTCGGCCGGCGCCGCTTGTGACCGATGGGCGTCGATGGCGCCGCCAGTCGCAGCGCGGAACAGACCCGGCAAAACCCGTCTTATCGGGCTCAGGTTTGCGCCCCCGGCCGGAACAATGACAGCGCCCATGTACGGGGCGCTTCATCGTTTCCATGGCCGACCAGGACGCACAGGACCGCAACCTTCCCGCCTCGCAGCGCAAGCTGGACAAGGCGCGCGAGGACGGGCAGGTCGCGCGCTCGCGCGATCTCGGGCACTTCGCGGCGATCGCGGCGGGCGGCGCGGCGCTCGTCGTCATGGCGCCGACGCTCGCCGATCTGCTCGAGCAGATGGTGCGCCGCGCGCTGCGCTTCGACGTCCACGCGGTGCTCGAACCGGCCGCGATGGCCGAGCGGCTGGCCGACCTCGCGCCCGCGCTTCTGCTCGTCGCCGTCCCATTGGGCGTGCTGCTCGCGCTCGTCGCCGCCGCCGGCAGCGCGATCTCGGGCGGCTGGGTCTGGAGCCTGAAGCCGCTCGCCCCGAAGTTCGACAAGCTGAACCCGCTCGCCGGCATCAAGCGCATCGCGTCGAAGCAGCAGCTCGTCGATACCGTGAAGGCGAGCGCGCTCGCGGTGCTGCTGGTCGGCATCGGCGCGATCTACCTGCGCTCGCACTTGCCGGACTTCGGCGCCGCGCTCGGCCTGCCGCTGCCGGCGGCGCTGCCGCATGTCGGCGCGACGCTTGCGACCGGGTTGCTGCTCCTCGTGCTGCTGCTCGGCGCTTTCGCCTTGTTCGACGTGCCGTGGCAGCGCTACCGGCACCGCTCGCGCCTCAAGATGAGCCGCCAGGAGGCGAAGCAGGAGCTGAAGGAGCTGGAGGGCAACGTCGAGGTCAAAGGCAAGGTCAAGGCGCGGATGCGCGAGATGGCGAATCGCCGCATGATCGCCGCCGTCCCGCGCGCCGACCTCGTCGTGATGAACCCGACCCACTATGCGGTCGCGCTGAAGTACGACGAGGCGAGCATGGGCGCGCCGCGCGTCGTCGCCAAGGGGGCCGACCTGCTCGCGATGCGCATCCGCGATGTCGCGAAGGGTGCTGCGGTGCCGGTGCTGCAGGCGCCGGTGCTCGCGCGGGCGCTCTATGCGCACGCCGAGATCGACCGCGAGATTCCGGCCGCGCTCTTTGCCGCCGTCGCCCAGGTGCTCGCCTACGTCTACCAGCTGCGCGCCGCGATGCAGGGCAGGGCGCCGATGCCGGGCGAGCTGCCGGCGATAGCCGTGCCGGCCGAACTCGACCCCCACCACGGCCTGCACCCTGAAGGCGCACCCGCATGAACCTCCTGATGCAAGGCCTGCAGCGCTGGCTCGGGCCGAACGCGAACGCGATCAAGGCGCTGATGGCGCCGGTCTTCATCATCCTCGTGCTGTCGATGATGGTGCTGCCGCTGCCGGCGTTCGCGCTCGACCTGCTCTTCACCTTCAACATCGCGACCGCGCTGATGGTGATGCTGATGGCGGCCTACATGGTCAGGCCGCTCGACTTCTCGGCGTTCCCGGCGGTGATCCTGCTCACCAC
>JACSRM010000286.1 GCA_014879745.1 Burkholderiaceae bacterium
TTCCTGCGCGGCGTCGCCGGCGAGCGCTTCGCGGTGCGGCTGTCGGGCGCGACGGCGGTCGTCGAAGGCACCGGCGACCACGGCTGCGAGTACATGACGGGCGGCACCGCCGTCGTCCTCGGCGCAACCGGGCGCAACTTCGCCGCCGGCATGAGCGGCGGCGTCGCCTACGTCTACGACGAGGATGCGAGCTTCGCCAAGCGCTGCAACCAGGCGATGGTCGCATTGGAGCGCGTGCTGCCGGCGGCCGAACAGCTCGCGAGCGGCGGCGACCTGCTTCGCCATCGCATCGACGGCGTGCCGCAGACCGACGAGGTGCTGCTCAAGCGGCTGATCGAGGCGCACCACCGCTGGACCGGGTCGCTGCGCGCGCGGCACATCCTCGACCACTGGGCCGACAGCCGCGCCAAGTTCGTCAAGGTCTTCCCGCACGAATACAAGCGCGCGCTGGCCGAGATGCACGCCGCGCGCGAGGCGGACACGACGATCGCGAAGGCCAAGGTGCCCGAGCTGGCCGCGCATGCGGCCGGCAAGGGTTGAATCGCGGACGCAAGGCACGACGGAGCACGACACGATGGGAAAGATCACCGGCTTTCTGGAGTACGACCGGATCGAGGAAGGCTACGCGCCGGTCCAGGTGCGGCTGAAGAACTTCAACGAGTTCGTCACCGGCTTGAAGACCGACGAGGCGCGCATCCAGGGCGCGCGCTGCATGGATTGCGGCACGCCGTTTTGCGTCAACGGCTGCCCGGTCAACAACATCATTCCGGACTTCAACGACCTCGTCTACCGCGACGACTGGAAGCGCGCCTTCGAGGTGCTGAACTCGACGAACAACTTCCCCGAGTTCACCGGCCGCATCTGCCCCGCGCCGTGCGAGGCGGCGTGCACGCTCAATATCAACAGCGACGCGGTCGGCATCAAGAGCATCGAGCACGCGATCATCGACCGCGCCTGGGCCGAGGGCTGGGTCGGGCCGCGGCCGGCGAGGACGAAGACCGGCAAGACGGTCGCCGTCGTCGGCTCCGGCCCGGCGGGGATGGCCGCCGCGCAGCAGCTCGCGCGCGCCGGCCATGCGGTGACGGTGTTCGAGAAGAACGACCGCATCGGCGGCCTGCTGCGCTACGGCATCCCTGACTTCAAGCTGGAAAAGCGCCACATCGACCGCCGCGTCGATCAGATGCGCGCCGAGGGCGTCGAGTTTCGCACCGGCGTCGTCGTCGGCCGCTGGCCTGCGGGCAGCGTCGTCACGAACTGGGCGAAGACGTCGATCCCTGCCGAGCAGTTGCTCGCCGACTTCGACGCCGTGCTGCTCGCCGGCGGCGCCGAGCAAAGCCGCGACCTGCCGGTGCCGGGGCGCGAGCTGGACGGCGTCCACTTCGCGATGGAGTTCCTGCCGCAGCAAAACAAGGTCAACGCCGGCGACAAGCTGAAGAAGGAAGGCATCACGCAGATCCGCGCCGACGGCAAGCACGTCGTCGTGATCGGCGGCGGCGACACCGGCAGCGACTGCGTCGGCACCAGCAACCGCCACGGCGCGAAGAGCGTGACGCAGTTCGAGCTGCTGCTGATGCCGCCCGAGCGCGAGAACAAGCCGCTCGTCTGGCCGTACTGGCCGATCAAGCTGCGCACCTCGTCGAGCCACGAGGAAGGCTGCGCGCGCGAATTCGCGATCGCGACCAAGGAGTTCGTCGCCGGCACCGGCCGCGACGCGCGCAAGGTCAAGGCGCTGAAGACGGTGCGCGTGCAGTGGCAGGGCACGAAGATGGTCGAGGTGGCGGGCAGCGAGCAGACGATCGCCGCCGACCTCGTGCTGCTCGCGATGGGCTTCACGAGCCCGATGGCGGCGACGCTCGAAGCCTTCGGCGTCGAGCGCGACCCGCGCGGCAACGCGAAGGCGCATACCGAAGCCGAAGGCGGCTATGCGACGAATGCGGCCAAGGTCTTCGCCGCCGGCGACATGCGCCGCGGACAATCGCTCGTCGTCTGGGCGATCCGGGAGGGGCGGCAGGCGGCGCGAGCGATCGACGAGTTCCTGATGGGCACGAGCGCGTTGCCTCGCTGAGCGCCCGTCGCGGATCGCCCCTCGCGGATCGCGCTGGTCAGCGCGTGAACGTCAGGCTGCGAAAGCTCTCCTTGCGGGTCTTGAGCTTCTTGCAGGGCTTGCCGTCTTCGACGACACCGCCGTCGTCGCTGATCAGTTGCCACTGCTTGCCACCGGGCCAGCCGAATAGCGCCTCGGGGCGCAGCGTGCCGAGCGCCGGCTGTGCCAGCATCTGGGGCGCGTCGCTGCCGCCACGCCAGTGGAAGAGGGCGAAGCTGCCGTCGTCGGCGATCGGACCGCCGACCACCAGATAGCCGTCGGCGGTGCGCGTCATCGCTCGCACGCCGCGCCCGCCGAGATCGAGCCCGATCGCCGGGCCGAAGCGGGGCGCCTGGCCGGCGACCACATCGGCCGGGTTCAGCAGCGGCAGCACCAGCGCCTTGCCCGCACGCAGCGGGTTGCGAAAACCGATCAGCAGCGCGCCGTCGGCGGTGTGCGTCAGGCCTTCGATGTTCAGTCCGCCGGGCGCCTCGGGCGCCTTGGCGGCGGCCTGCGCGAGTTGCCATTCGCGCCCGGCCGCGCTCGCGACGATCGCATCGCGCAAGCGGGCCGGCGCGTCACCGACCGGGCGAAGCTTCGGCGGCGTGCTGCCGGCTTCGATGTCGGTCGCGAAGAAGCGGTCGCGTGCCGGCGCCGGCCGGCCACTGCCGTCGCGGCTCATCGAGCCGATCCAGTAGATGCGGTCGCCGATCCGCGTCCCGGCCTCGAGATCGGACTCGTCGCCATCGCTGCGCAGGAAATCGTCCAGCGCCACCTTTGCCAGCACTTGCGGACGATCATGCGCGTAGATCAACAGCGTATTCTTCTCGTCGCCTGCGACGACGAAGTGGCGCCCATCCAGCGGCAAGGCTGCCGAGGCATCGCACATGCCCGCGTAGCGCTCCACGGTCTGACCGAAGGCGGCGACGCTCCACAACAGGGGCACGATGGCGATCAGCGGTGACATCGACGCCTCCAGGACGTTGAACGGGCGCCAAGCATAGCGTCGCGCGCCGCCTGTCCACAACCCGTGGCGCATTCGAGGACTTGTCGCCCGCCGCGCGATTCCGGCGCCGCCGGGAGGTTCATTCGATCCGGTCCGGCACATGCAGCAGGAACTCGGGAATATCGGGCAGCCCGTCGATGAAGGTTCCCTTCTTCCTGCCGTCGATCGAGAAACGGCGAATCCGCTGCTTGAAGCGCTCGGCCACGTACAGGTCGCCGTCCGGTCCGATCGCGAAGCCCGACGGCGCGTTGAGCCTGCCACCGACGATGACTTCGGCCTTCAGCTTTCCCGCCGGCGCTTCGGCCGGGATCGGGTAGGCCAGGATGCTGCCACTGCCCGCGGCGCCGATATAGAGCGTCTCCGACGCCAGGACCAGGTGCACCGGCTTGTGCAGCCACTTGCCGCGGATGCGCGCGATCAGCCTTCCGGTGCGCACTTCGAAGATCTTGACCGCATCGCCCGCCTCGTCGGCGACGTAGAGCAGCCCGCGATGCACGATGATGCCGCGCACCGAGTGGTGCGGCCGGCCATGCACGTCGAGCACGACTTCAAGCCCCTGCGGCGGCGGCACGTCCTGCAGGGGCGTGCGGCCGGCATCGGGCAGCCTGCCGTGTGCGGAAGCGACGACCGTGCCGGCCAGGAAGCGCCCGCCCGGAAAGGTCCGGCGCAGATGCGACGCGACCGCCGCCGGGCGGCCCTTCTCCGGCCGCAGCGCGATCACAGTATTCGTATCCTGGCACGAGATATAGATGCGGCCGTCGTCGCCGACATCGACGTCGAACGGATGGACGAGTGCCGGAACCTGCGCGGACGTGACCAGATTGTCGGCAAAGCGGAACGAATTGCCGTGCCGCCGGTAGCGCGCGATATGGCTGTCGCGGCGCCAGGCGCTGGCGATATAGAGATCGTCGCCGATCAGCGCAAAGCCGCGCGCGATATGCAGCGGATGCGCATCGGGCGCGGGGTCGAGCAGCAGCGGATGGTCGCGGTGGACCGATCCGTCGTCGCGGAAGACGCCGATATTGTCGAGGCCGTGCGCGCCTTCGCCGCGATAGCTGATCCACCACACGGTGCGGAATCTCCCGGGCGCGCGCTCAGGCCAGGTGTCTGGCGGACGCGTCCTTCGGCGGATGGCGCGCGTCGTAGTCGGCCTGCATCGAGCGCAGCTCGAGGATGCCGTACCAGACAAGCGCCACCATGCCGACCATCAGGATGCTGCCGAAGGTCCGCTCCGCGGCATAGACGCCGAGCCAGTTGGCGCCGTAGGCGGCGAAGATCAGCGCCGCGATCGCGAGGTTGATGGCCCAGTTGAGCGGCCGCGTGACGACGTAGTTGAGCGTGCCATAGCCGCACAGCTGGTAGAGCATGAACGCGACGACGGCGAGCGCCGGCAGAACCTCGGAGGCGCCGAGCGGCACGTCGATCGCATTCGGGGCGCGCCCATGGAGCATCGTGCTGGTGGCAATCTCGCGAAACAGCGCCGGCACCGCGCACAGGATGGGCACCGCGCACAGCAGTTCCATCACCAGCGAACCGCTCCAGATGCCGGTGCGCGAGGCAATATCGGCGCCCCGGCCGTCGGATTGCGAACCGATGAAGAGCCCGCCGACGACGGCCGACGCGCTCGCCAGCATCAGCAGCTCGATCGAGATGCCGAACGCGGTCGGCTCGCCCGCCTTCAGCAGCAGGATCGCCAGGAAGGCGGGGGTATAGACCATGACGCGCGCCATGCGCGCCCAGACGCGGGCATCGCGCTCGGGGGGCAGGATCGGCAGCGGCCTGCCGTCGCTGCCGATCGTCAAGCGTTCCTTCGACATTCCCGTCTCTCCTCGGCACACGGCCTGTGTCGGCCTTCCGTGCATTGCCAGCCGCTTCGGCCAAGCGCAAATTTAACCCAATCTTCGTCACCGATCGCACCGCTGCGGTGGATGCTCGCCTGCGCTGCGCCCGATCGCCGGCCGCCCGGCCGCCCGGGCGCGTTTCGGGCTGCATGCGAGAATGAAGCGACCGATCTGCATACCCCCGCACGCGCGCAGCGCACGTCTTTTGCGCGGGTCCGTTTGCCAACCACGCCTTTGCGCGCTGCCGAGTGAAACCCGACGACCGGCGAGAAGCCGACAACCTGATCGAGATCGACCACGTGCGCTTCGGCTACGACGCCAGCCGCACGATCCTCGACGACGTGACGCTCTCGTTCGCGCGCGGCAAGGTCACGACCCTGCTCGGCGGGTCGGGCTGCGGCAAGACGACGCTGCTGCGCCTGATCGGCGGTGTCCACGGCGCGGATCGGGGCGAGGTGCGATTCGACGGCGAGCGCGTCGACGTGAGCGATCGCGCAGGCCTGTACCGCTTGCGGCGGCGCCTCGGGATGCTGTTCCAGTTCGGCGCCCTCTTCACCGATCTTTCGGTCTTCGACAATATCGCGTTTCCGCTGCGCGAGCAAACGCCGCTCTCCGAATCGATGATCCGCGACATCGTGCTGATGAAGCTCGAGGCGGTCGGCCTGCGCGGCGCCGCGGATCTGCGCATTGCCGAGGTCTCGGGCGGCATGGCGCGGCGCATCGCGCTCGCCCGCGCGATCGCGCTCGACCCCGAATTGATCATGTACGACGAGCCCTTCACCGGGCTCGATCTGATCTCGATGGGTGTCGCGGCCAAGCTGATCCGCACCCTGAACGACGCGACGGGCGCTACCTCGATCGTCGTCTCGCACGATATTGCCGAGTGCATGGCGATCAGCGACCACGTCGTGCTGATGGCGACCCGGGGCCGCATCGTCGCCCAGGGCACGCCGGAGGAACTGATGGGATCGACCGACCCCGAGGTGCGCCAGTTCGTGCGCGGCGAACCCGACGGCCCGGTCAGATTCCACTATCCGGCGGTGAGCCTGGAGCAGGATTTCGGCCTCGCCGCCGCGACGCTGCCATGAACGCGCTTGCCGTGCTCGGTTCGCGATCGCTCGAGGTGCTGCGCGGCTTCGGCCACGCCGCATTCTTCTTCGTCGATCTGCTGCGCGCGCTGCCTGCCGCGCTGCGCCGCTTCGGCCTCGTCGTCGTGCAGATCCACGTCATCGGCAACCGCTCGATCGTCATCATCGCGGCGTCGGGCCTGGCGGTCGGCTTCGTGCTCGCGCTGCAGATGTACTACGCGCTCGTCACCTACGGCGCGACCGAATCGCTCGGCCTGATCGTCAATCTCGCGCTGGTGCGCGAACTCGGCCCGGTCGTCGCTGCGCTGCTGTTCGCCGGCCGCGCCGGCACCTCGCTGACCGCCGAGATCGGCCTGATGAAGGCCGGCGAGCAGCTCTCGGCGATGGAGCTGATGGCGATCGATCCCAAGCGGCGGGTGCTCGCGCCGCGCTTCCTGGCCGGCGTGATCTCGATGCCGATCCTCGCGATCCTGTTTTCCGTCGTCGGCATCCTCGGCGCCTATGTCGTCGCGGTGCTGCTGATCGGGCTCGACGCGGGCAATTTCTGGTCCATCATGCAGGAGAAGGTCGATGTCTGGCGCGACGTCGGCAACGGCATCGTCAAGAGCTTCGTCTTCGGCATCATCTGCACCGCGGTCGCCCTCTACCAGGGCTACGAGGCGCGGCCGACGCCCGAGGGCGTGTCGTATGCGACGACGCGCGCCGTCGTCATCTCGTCGCTTTGCGTGCTGGGGATGGATTTCGTGCTCACCGCGCTGATGTTCTCGACGCCCTGACCGATAACCCGAACTGAAATCATGATGGGCAAGAAAAGCATCGAGACTCTGGTCGGCCTCTTCGTTCTGCTCGGCATCGCCGGGCTCGTCTTCCTGGCGCTGAAGGCGGCCAATCTGGCGAGCTTCGCCACCGGCGAGACCTATACGCTCGAGGCGCGCTTCGACAATATCGGCGGCCTCAAGGTCCGCGCGCCGGTGCGCAGCGCGGGGGTGACGATCGGGCGCATCGCATCGATCTCGTTCGATCCGCAGACCTATCAAGGCGTCGTCAAGCTGCAGGTCGAACGCGGCCTCGAATTTCCGCGCGATACCTCGGCCAAGATCCTCACCTCGGGCCTGCTCGGTGACCAATACATCGGCCTCGAACCCGGCGCCGACGAGAAGATGTTGCACGACGGCGATACGATCCGCCAGACGCAGTCGGCGGTCGTCCTCGAAAACCTGATCGGCCAGTTCATCAACAGCCGCGCCGCCGAGGCCGGCTCGGTCGGCGCCGCTGCCGGCGGCTCCGCGGCCTCGAAGTGACCGCCATGGCCCTCGCACGCGGCGCAAGGCTGCTGCTGGTCGCACTGTTCGTCGCGATCGGTAGCGGCTGCGCGACGCTGCCGCCGGACGCGACGCCGGTGCAGAGGGCCGACCCCTTCGAGGAATGGAACCGCAAGGTCTTCGACTTCAACGACGACCTGGACAAGGCGATCCTGAAGCCGATCGCGACCGTATACGCCGAGATCTTCCCGCCCGTCGTGCGCCGCGGCGTCGACAATTTCTACGCCAACCTGCTCGATCCGTGGTCGGCGGTCAACAGCCTGCTGCAGGGCAAGCCGTTTCGCGCGCTGCAGAGCGCATTCCGGTTCGCGGTCAATTCGACCTTCGGCATTCTCGGCATCATCGATGTCGCGGCCGATATGGATATCGACCGTCAGCCGGAGGATTTCGGCCAGACGCTCGGCGTCTGGGGGGCCGAGCCCGGTGCGTATCTGGTCTGGCCGTTCATCGGCTCGTCGACCGTGCGCGACTCGATTGCGCTGCCGCTCGACTACCTGGCGTCGCCGATGAACCTGCTGAACGACGGCGCGACGCCGATCGCGATCTGGTCGCTGCGCGTCGTCAACACGCGCGCCCAGTTGCTCGACGCGTCGAACCTGATCGACCAGATCGCGCTCGACCGCTATGCCTTCATCCGCGACGCCTACCTGCAGCGCCGCGGCAGCCTGATCCGCGACGGCCTCGAAGAGCCGCCCTACGATCCGACGCAGGACGAAGCCGAGCCGGAGCCGCCAGCGGCACCGGCCTCGGCGCCGTCGGCGGCGTCGGCGCCCGCAGCGGCTGCCTCGGCACCGGCGCCGGCGGCATCCGCGGCGTCGGCGCCGGAAGCGGCAAAATAGGGGTTTCCACCGGTCGGCGTCCGATTCCGCCGGCCGCATCGCCCCGCTCTTCAGGCGGTGTCATTCGCGGGCGTGCCGCGCCTCGCCCAGATCCAGGTCTTCATCCATGCTTTCTCGACGATCACTGTGCAGACTCCTTTCCATCGCCGGCCTGCTGCTGCCCGGCGCCTTCGCGCTTGCCCAGGAGGCGCCGGATGCGCTCGTCATGCGCATCTCGACCGATGTCATCGATGCCGTCAAGGCCGACAAGGCGATTCAGGCTGGCGACGTGGCACGCATCATCTCGCTCGTCGACGCGAAGGTGATGCCGAGCGTGAACTTCAAGCGCATGACCGCCTCGGCGGTCGGCCGCAATTGGCGCCAGGCGACGCCCGAGCAGCAGCAGCGCCTGCAGGACGAGTTCAAGCTGCTGCTGGTGCGCAGCTATGCCGGCGCGCTCAGCAAGGTGAAGGACCAGACGGTGCAGCTCAAGCCGATGCGCGCCAAGCCCGAAGATGGCGAGGCCGTCGTGCGCACCGAAATACGCGGCGGCGGCAGCGAACCGGTCCAGCTCGACTACCGGCTCGAGAAATCGACCGGCCAGTGGCGGATCTACGACGTCAACGTGATGGGCGTCTGGCTGGTCGAGAACTACCGCAATACCTTCGCGCAGGAGATCAGCGCGGGCGGCATCGACGGCCTGATCGCCAAGCTCGCCGAGAAGAACAAGGCTGCCTCCGGCAACGGCTGAACGGCCCGATGCTGACGCTGCCGGCCACCCTGACGATCGCCGAGGCGCGCGCGACGCTCGCCCGGCTCGCGCAGGATGCAACGGCGGAGTCCGGCGCCGAACTGACGCTCGACGCGTCGGCGCTGGCGCGGTTCGACACCTCGGCGCTCGCCGTGCTGCTCGAATGCAAGCGCATCGCGCAGGCGCGCGGCAAGCGCTTCGCGCTCTTGCACGCCCCCGCTCGCCTCGTCGATCTGGCGCGCCTGTACGGCATCGGCCCGCTGCTGATGCCGTAGGCCGGAAGCGGCCGCGCTTCAGGTTCGAGGCGTGGCAGCAGCGATCGCCTTCTTCGGGTTTATCAGCACCCGCCGCCCGTCGGGCGTCTTGTCGGCCGTCGCGACGATGATGCGGATCAGATCGGCCGGCTGCAGTTTCGGGTTCACCGCGAGCATCTTCGCCGCCAGCCCCGTGACCTGCGGCGCCGCCATCGAGGTTCCGGATTCGGCGATGCGCTCGCCGCCCGGGATCGTGCTTTCGACCTGATAGCCGTTGGCGTGCACCTTCACCGTCGGTCCGTAGCTCGTGAACGATGCCTCGTCGCCGGCCTGGTCGACGGCGCCGACGGTCAGCAGATTGGGCAGCACGATGCTCGCCGGCACCGATTCGTCGAAGCTCGCGTCGCTGTTCGAATTGCCGGCGGCGGTGACGAACAGGATTTCCGGCGCGCTCGCGAAGGCTTTCGTCAGGGCATTTCTCGAGATGTCGTAGTAGGTGCGCGCGAGCGCCTTGCGCTCCTCGGGCGTCTTGCCGATGCCGCACAGTTCGAGGTCGCTCTCGTAGCTCGACACGTCGCCGCCCCAGCTCATGTTGACGACACGCGCGCCGTTGCCCTTCAGGAAGTCGACGTAGGCCTGCATCGCTTTCGCGTCGCGCTGCGCGAGCTCCATCGACGGGCAGGGATCGGGCTTCAGCGTGTGGCCATACTCCATGCGGGCGACGACGATGCGCGCATACGGATTGCCGGCGACCGCGATGCCGGCGACGTGCGTGCCGTGCATATAGTTGCCGGCCAGCCGCAACTCCTCGATCGCGGCCTTGTACTCGTCGGGCGCGAGGGCCGAGAGATAGCGCTTGACCTCGGCCGCCTGCGGGCTGTCGATATTCGATTGCAGGTCCGAGAAGCCCTTCGCGTGCGCCTTCATCGCCGGCAGCCTTGCCTTCGCCGCATCGGGCAGCGGCTGCAGCTCGCCGCTCGCCGGGTTGGAATATTTGTCGAAGGCGATCACTTCGGGCCGGCCCGCCTTGTCGAGCAGCACCCGACCCTTGAAAAGCGAGGTATCGGTGCCGCTGTCCCAGATGCCGACGACGACCGGCGCATACGGCCCGGTGGCCGGCAGCTCGACGTCGCGCGCGGCCCAGATATCGGGCTTGACGACGGTGTGGCGCGCCAGATAGCCGGCATAGGCGGCGACCAGCGTGGGCTTGAGCGGCAGCACGGTCGTGAGCCGGTAGCGTGCACCGACCAGCACCGGCGCGAACTCGGACGACAGCACGCCGCCCGCCTTGTCCACCGTCGGCTGCAGCACCTCGCGCAGATAGCCGAGGGCGAGCGACTCGCTCATGATCTCGGTGCCGGCCTTCTGCTCACGCACGTCGTTGGCGACGACGGGAAACGGCATCGCCTCGAGCGCGCTTGCGATCCGGCGGGCAACATCGTCGGCGTAGGCCGCGGCGTCCCGGCCGGCGGTCTGCTTCTGCGCCGCGATGATCGCGCCGAGTTGCATCCCCGACAGCAGCTTGTCGGCGGGCTTTTCCTGCAGCGCCTTGACCTTGGCGAGCCCGGCGAGCGCGGCTTCGGGCTTTCCTTCGAGGTAGTCGAGCAGCGCCAGGCTGCCGATCAACTGGCGCAGCGTCGCTTTGTCTTCGATCTCGTAGTCCGCGAGCACGCTTTCGGTATCGCGCCGGAACTGCTTGGCGAAGGTGGCGAACTGCGCCGGGTCGCGCACCGTCTGCTCCAGGCTCGCGTCGAGCTTGTAGGCAAAGCGCGGCAGATCGGCCGCCTTCTCGATCCGCTTCTTCTGCTGCGCGGCGGCGGGCAGGGCGAGCAAGGCGAGGGCCAGGGCGGCGGTCAAGATGCGTGCAATCATCGCGGACTCCTCGTCTCAGGCGGATTCGGCCGCAGTCTCTGATGGCGCAGCCCCGGGGAGTTTGCTATTGCCGCAGCTTGAAGTCTGTAGCGTCACTTGAGGCTGACGGGTCGTATGGGCACGCCGTGCGGGTCGGTAACGCACTCAACCACTACGTCCGAGTGCTCCAGCATCGTGTCTTTGATCGGGTTACCAAGCGGTACCAAGTACAGGCGCGCACCTTCGCGCCTGGCGAACTTCATCGCGGGCACGAAGTCGCTGTCGGCCGTGACCAAGACTATTGACGACACGAAGCGCTTCAGCGTGAGCGCCGCGATGTCGAGGCCGATCCGCATGTCGACGCCCTTCTGCTGGATGTCCGGCACAAGGTGAGCGGCGGAGATCGTCGTGTTGGCAGCGCTAGGCGGCAGAGCTTGCTGCCGCAGCTTCCAGCCCCGGAACGCCAGTTCGCCCAAGCGCAGGGCTACGTTCGGCTGACGAACAAGCGCATCATGCAACGCCTTGCTCTGGGCGACGACAGGATTTTGGCCGAAGTCCTCGGTTCCGCCTTGCAGCGGCCTCTTCTTCTGCCCCGTAAGCGGGGCAGCGTCGTAGAAATAGATCCGATGCAGCGAGTGTTCGGCAAAGTGCGGGTGCGCACGTAGCGCGCTCGCGAAGTCGGAGAAGTCCTGTGCCGCAAACGGTGCGGCTTGGGAGCCAAGGCGCCGACGGATGAACCCTCCGTCAACCAATACCGCGTAAGAGTGCATTTGGTGGCGCGGGGTGGCGGGGATAAGTCCCACTTGGATGGTAGCCACCCGTTGCCGTTCTTAGCGGGGCATTTTACTTCAACGCGATGGGAGGCATACGAGAGCTCTTGGAACGTCAGTGTCGAGGTAGGCTCACGCAATGAATATCGTCTTCGATCTCGGCGGCGTCGTCTTTCGCTGGCAGCCGCTCGAGCTGCTGCGCGAAACGCTGCCGCGGCGCGCCAGCAACGACGATCTCGCGCGCGGCCTCGCCGCCGAATTGTTCCAGGGCTATGCGCCGCACGGCGACTGGGCTGGATTCGATCGCGGTGAGCTCGGCGCGGGTGCGTTGGCGCGGCGCGTCGCGCGCCGCACGCGCCTGACCGAGGCCGAGGTGCTTGCCTTCGTGCAGGCGGTTCCGGCGCATCTCGAACCGATCGCCGAAACGGTCGCGCTGCTCGGGCGCCTGAAGGCCGCCGGCCACCGGCTGTTCTACCTGTCCAACATGCCCGCGCCGTTCGCCGATCATCTGCTTTGCAGCCACGCCTTCATGGCGTGGTTCGAGGACGGCGTCTTCTCGTCGCAACTGCAGTTGATGAAGCCGCAGCCGGCGATCTTTCACGCCGCGGCGCGGCGCTTCGGCCTCGCGCCGCACGAGCTCGTATTCGTCGACGACGTGGCCCACAACGTCGACACCGCGCGCGCGCTCGGCTGGCAGGCGATCTGGTTTCGCGATGCGGCGCAATGTGCCGCCGCGCTGCCGGCAGGCAGCCTGGGCGGTCAGGGCTTGTAGTCGGCGATGGCCTTCGCGAGATCCTGATACTCCTCGCAGTTCTCGCCGCAGATCGACTTCAGCGCCGCGAGATGTTCCTTCGCCTTGTCTGGCTGCTTCGCGGCCAGGTAGGCGATGCCGACATACTCGTGCGCGCCCTTGTGCCTGGGGTCGATCCCGAGTGCGATCTCGTATTCGCCGAACGCCTTGTCGAGCTGCCCCGCGTTGCGGTAGCTGTAGCCGAGCAGGTTGTGGATATCGGCATTCTTCGGCTCGCTGCG
This sequence comes from Burkholderiaceae bacterium, assembly GCA_014879745.1. Taxonomy (GTDB): domain Bacteria; phylum Pseudomonadota; class Gammaproteobacteria; order Burkholderiales; family Burkholderiaceae_C; genus CAIKUF01. The sequence continues at coordinate 12,817 of JACSRM010000286.1, forward strand.
CGCCGCGCGCTGCAGTTCGGCGATCGCGGCGTTCCAGTCCTGCCTGGCGATCAGCGCCCGCGCCGCTGTCAGGTCGGCCGCGGCGGGTTTCGCTGGGCGCGCCGCGGGCTCCGGGCTATCGGCCGCCAGCGTACCGAATGCGGCCAGACCGAGGACGAGGGCAATCGCGAATCGGTTCGACATCGTGGACTCCCTGTCTGGGTGCGCGCGGATCTCAGGCGGCGCGCAGGCCGCGCACGGCCTGCATCGAGGCTTCGATGCCCTGTTCGACGATGCGCCGCTTCCATTCGTCGGTGTCGGTGTAGAACGCATCCCTAATCTGGCGCTTGATGGCCAGGCGCTGCTCCTCGCTCGTCTCGGGATGGTTCTCGAGCCACTGATCCGCGCGCAGTGCGTCGAAGACTTCCATCAGCGGCACGGTGCCGTATTCGAGCGCGATGCCGGTGTACTCGGCCTGTGGGCACTCCTGTTCGGCCGCCATCCACATCAGCCCGGTGAGCTTGGCCGACGACGAAGTGCCGTCGTAGATCGACGTCACCGCATCGCCCCACCAGGCGCGCGCCCGCGCGAGCGCCGCGGCGTCGTCGCGACAGGCGAAGATGCGCTCGCCGTGGCCGCTCGGGCCGAGGCCGGTGTGCAGGTCGATCCAGCCGAGGCGCCGCGCGCGGCCGCCCTCGTCGCGCAGCACGTGGCGCAGCGTGACATTGCTCCAGGTCGGATTCACGCCGCCGTAGAACAGGCCTTCGGGGTGGGTGTGCTGGCCGCCCGAATATGCGGCCTGCAGCGCCGCCATGCCGTGCTTGGCGGCATACGCCTCGATGCCGGCGCGCACCGCGTCCGACGGCGGCCAGTCGTGCGGCACGAGCAGGCCGGCCAGTTCCTCGTAGCCGGGATTCGCCGGCAGCGGCTGGCCGAAATCGTGGAAGTTGCGGTTCAGGTCCACGTTCTCGTGCGTCGTGCGCCGCCACCACGAAAAGCCGTAGGGGTTGAGCGCGTGGATGTACAGCACCGCGACGCCCGCCGCGCGTGCCTCGGCGCGAAACGCCGCGTCGCCGAGCAGCGTGATCTGCACCCCCGAGCCACAGTAGCCCTCGACGCCGTGGCAGGCGCTGCTGACGATGAGCACGCTTCTCGCATCGGCCGGGCCGTCGCGCGCGACGTCCATCGCCAGGCGCTCGCCGTCGCGGCCGAGCAGCGGATGCAGGTGGCTTTGCACGTCGAGTCCGGCCGCCTCGGCGGCGCCAAGAAACTTGTCGCGCGCTTCGGCGTAGGTCTGGGAGAACGCGTTGCGATCGAACATGGGCGCCGGCCTCTTAAGCGAGGCGCGGCGCCGCGAGCCACGCCTCGGCGAGCCGCACCCACATCGTGCCGCCGAGCGGGATCAGCTCGTCGTTGAAGTCGTAGCTCGGGTTGTGCAGCATGCACGGCCCCATGCCGTGGCCGCCGTCGCGGTGGCTGCCGTCGCCGTTGGCGATCAGGAAATAGCAGCCCGGCTTCTCGAGCAGGTAGTAGCTGAAGTCCTCGGCGCCCATCGTCGGCTCGAACTCGAGGACGTTCTCGGCGCCGACGAGGCCGGACAGCAGCTTGCGCGCGAATGCCGTCTCGGCCGGATGGTTGATCGTCGGCGGGTAGTTGCGAACGAATTCGAACTCGCACTCGGTGTCGAACGCGGCGCAGGTGTGGCGCGCGACTTCGCGCATGCGCTTCTCGATCAGGTCGAGCACCTCGATCGTGAAGGTGCGCACCGTGCCCTGGATCTCGCAACTCTCGGGGATCACGTTGGTCGCCTCGCCGGTGTGGATCATCGTCACCGAGATCACGCCGGCGTCGATCGGCCGCTTGTTGCGCGAGACGATGGTCTGGAACGCCTGCACCATCTGGCAGGCGACGGGCACCGGGTCGATGCCGAGGTTGGGCATCGCGGCGTGCGCGCCCTTGCCGCGGATCGTGATCTTGAACTCGTTGCTCGACGCGAACGCCGGCCCGCTCTTGAGCGCGAACTTGCCGACTTCCATGCCCGGCCAGTTGTGCGCACCGAATATCGCCTCCATCGGAAAGAGCTTGAAGAGGCCGTCCTTGATCATCTCGCGCGCGCCGCCGCCGCCTTCCTCCGCCGGCTGGAACACGAGGTAGACGGTGCCGTCGAAATTGCGGTGCTTGGCGAGGTACTTCGCAGCCGCGAGCAGCATCGCGGTGTGGCCGTCGTGGCCGCAGGCGTGCATCTTGCCGGCGTGCCGGCTCGCATGCGCGAAACGGTTGTGCTCGCTCATCGGCAGCGCGTCGATATCGGCGCGCAGGCCGACGGCGCGATCGCTCGTGCCGCTCTTGACGATGCCGACGACGCCGGTCGTGCCGAGGCCGCGGTGGATCGGAATGCCCCAGTCGGTGAGCGCCTTGGCGATCAGGTCCGACGTGCGCTGCTCCTGGAAGCACAGCTCGGGGTGGGCATGGATGTCGCGCCGGATCGCGGCCACGGCGGCGGCGTCGGCGAGGATGGGTTCGATCAGGTTCATGCGCGGACTCCTGCGGCGGGGGCGAGCGGGAACCCAGTTTAGCGATGTGGGAGTGCAGATGCCATCGAGGTCAACCGGCGACCTGATTAGCAACCTGCCTCAGCCAAGCTCACCTGGTGAGCCTTGCCCCCCGTAACCTGGGTGCGTCC